>JAEDGJ010000016.1 GCA_016297585.1 Clostridiaceae bacterium | reverse complement strand
CCTGCGTCGTCCGTTCGATGATCATATCCTGCCACTCGCGCGACAGCGTGACAAACCGCGCCGACCAGCCGGAGATGCGCACCGCGAGGTTTGAATACTGCTCCGGATGCGCCTGCGCCTCGCGCAGGATCCGGTCGTCGACGACGTCCATCTGCATGAAGATGCCGCCGAGGTCGCAGAAGCCGCGCACCAGCCCCTCCACAAGGCTCTCCGCGCGGTCTCCCTCCAGCACGGACGGCGAGAGCTTGATGTCGAGCGCCGTGCCGCATACGAGACGCGAAACGCCCAGCGCGCAGTGCGAACGGATGACCGCGCTGACCCCTTCGGTATCGGTGCCGGGGGTGGGGCAGACGTTGGACGCAAGGTAGGTCCCCGCGTGGAACCCGTGCGCATGCGCAAAGCGGGAGGACGCCCACTCGATCTGGCGGCCGAAGGTGCTCGCGCCCACCGGACGCAGAATGCCCGCGCGCTCATGCACCGACTCCGCCATGCGGATGTAATCGTCCATCAGCCGCGCGCCCAGCGCGTCGACCGGCTCGGAATCGTTGCCGAAAAAGACGATGCGGCGGCGCACATAGAGCCGCAGCTCCTCGTATCCCTCCCAGTCCGCGCGCAGCACGTCCATCAGCTCTCGGAAAGTCAGCTTTTTCTCGTCATAGACGAGCGTTTTGACGGCAAACAGCGCGTTGACGACGTCGGGGAAGCCGCCGATATGCGGCGAGATGACGGTAAAGCGCGGGCCGAGATCGTAGTAGTTGCGCGCATGGGCGATCGAGCCCTTTTCCAGGAGACTGACCGCCGAGCTCGGGATCCCGCCGCGTGCGATGCGCCGGGAGGTGTCGGCGTCGTCGTGCAGCCGCGTCAGAAACGCGCCGAGCCGGGCATTATATGCGCCGACCAGCGATTCGAAATCGGGATAATCGGGGGACTCCGCCTCGCCGAGGCAGAACACCTCGCGCTGCAGGATGCCGTAGGCGTCGAAGGGGAGATAGGAAAAGCAGGTCTCGCCCGGTACCTGAATCTCCCAGCAGCCGTCGTTGGCAAAGCGCCGCGCGTCACGCAGCGTATAGCCGAATCGGACGAGGCTGTCGATGATGACCGGCTCGTTATAGACCGCCATCACGCCGCCGCCGTGACGGATGTTCGCCGCCAGCAGCTCGAAGATGCGCGCCGGCGTATGCCCGTTGATGCGCACCGCGACGGGGTAGTCGCTGATGGGCAGCTCCTCGAGGATCTCCAGCACCAGCTCCGTGACGGTATTCGTCACTTCCCGTCCGTCCGCGTCGATGCCGCCGAGCACGATGTTCTGATAGTGCTGCGCGTCGCCGGAAACCGTCTGCTCCAGCGTGATCCACTCGCAGCCCTTGATGAGCATCGACGCCAGCAGCTCCCGCGCTTCGTCCCGCGTGATGCTGCCCGCCGCGAGCTCCCGCTCGAGGAAGCCGCCGAGCATTTCGTCGATGCGTCCGAGTCCCGGCCAGTTGCCGAAGAGCCGCTGCCAGGAAAAGAGGAACCACAGCGACTGCACCGCCTCCCGGAACGTCCGGGGCGGCGCGAAGGGCACCCGCGCAAGAGACTGCGCGATGGCAAGGCAGCGCGGGCTGCCGTCGGCGCGCAGCGCGTCCATATAGCGGTCGTGATAGATGTGCATGCTCTCGACCGCGTTCCGGAGCCCCTCCAGCATCTCCCGCTGCGCATCGGACAGCGACGCATCCCGCAGCTTTGCACGGACCTCGCCGTCCAGCGCGTCGATGCCGCGGGAAAGCGCGTCGGGGAAGTCGGCGGTGTAGTGGGAGATGCTCTGGCAGACCGGCTCGCCGTGATACAGCGCCGGAACATAGTGGTCGATCGCGCGTCCGAGCGTCGCGGCGCCGGAGACCTCCTCATACGGCGTGATGCGCAGCGGCGCGGTCTCGCAGATGCGCCGGATGGCCAGATCATAGCGCTTCTGCACGGAAAGCGCGTCAAAGCCTTCGATATCGTCCATGATGACGGCGTCGTTTGCGCGCGCTTCGCGTCCGTAAACGCCGTCCAGCGAGATTTCGGCAAATTTTCGGGTGCGTTCGCTCAGCCGCACGGGTCTTGGCAGGGAAGATGCGTTATAAAACGGCATAAAAAACACCTCGTTTGGATTTAAAATGCCTTCGGAACTGACAAAATCATTTTACCACCGCAGACGCATGGCTGTCAATGCAAAATGAAAAAAGGGGATTGCCAAAAACGCAAAAAACAGGTATACTTAAAAACACAACCAAAAGGAGGTCTGCGTTGCTATGGTATGGAAGCTTGCCAAAGCCGGAACGGATCCGACGATCGCGTTTGCGGCGGACGAACTGAAAAAATACCTTTCCCGTATGGACGGTGCACTCGAAATCGCCATTCTCAGCTTTCCCCGGTTCGATGAAGCGCTGACGGACGTGCTCTGGCTGGGTGTCTGTCCCAAAGTCTGCGAAACCGTCGGCAATCCCGTCTATGACGACGCGGTCTGGGTCGACGTCGATCACGGACGCGGCTCCATCCGCGGCTCCAATCCGCGCAGCGTGCTGTTCGGCGTCTACCGCTTCCTGCGAGAGCTCGGATGTGACTGGGTGCGTCCCGGTGCGGACGGGGAGATCATCCCGGAAGGGCCGGTCGCCGACGCCTGCGTCCGGCTGCGCGAGACGCCGTCGTACCGCCACCGCGCGGTCTGCATCGAGGGCGCGGTCAATTACGACCACGTCATGGACATGATCGACTGGATGCCGAAGCTCGGTATGAACGGCTATTTCAACCAGTTCAACAACCCCTTCACCTTCTATGACCGCTGGTACAGCCACCAGGACAACGCGCTTTACGAGTCCGCGCCGCTCTCGGCGGCCGAGATCCGCGGCATCCGCGACCAGAGCGTCGCAGAGCTGAAAAAGCGCGGCATGCTCTATCACGCCGCGGGTCACGGCTGGACCTGCGACCCGTTCGGCATTCCGGGCGAGACCTGGGACGCCCGCAGCTATGAGATCACCGACGAGCAGAAAAGCGTCATGGCCGAGGTCAACGGTGTCCGCGAACTCTGGGGCGGCGTGCCGCTGAATACGAACCTCTGCTACTCGAACCCCGCCGTGCGCCGGAAGATGGTGACGGCCATCGCGGATTACTGTGAGCGTATCCCGGCGGTCGACTACCTGCACCTCTGGCTCGCGGACGGCTCGAACAACCACTGCGAATGCGCCGAATGCGTCAAGAAGACGCCGGCGGACTGGTATGTAACGCTGCTCAACGAGGTGGACGAGGAGCTGACCGCGCGCGGACTGCCGCAGAAGGTCGTGTTCCTGATCTACGTCGATCTGTTATGGGCGCCGCAGACGGAGACGCTGCACAATCAGGACCGGTTCGTGCTGATGTTTGCGCCGATCACCCGCACCTACTCGTCGTCGTTTGCCGACTGCGAGCCGTTCGACGAGGCAAATCTCCCGCCGTATGAGCGCAACCGTCTGCAGTTCCCGAGCTCCGTCGGCGAAAACCTCGCGTGGCTGCGCCGCTGGCAGGCGATGTTCCACGGCGACAGCTTCGATTTCGACTACCATTTCATGTGGGATCACTTCAAGGATCCCGGCTACTACCGCATGGCGGAGGTGCTGTTCCGCGATATGCAGAACCTGCGCCGCGTCGGCCTGAACGGCATGGTGAGCTGTCAGAACCAGCGGGTTTTCTTCCCGGACGGCCTCGGCATGACGGCGATGGCCACGGCGCTGTGGGACGAGCAGGCGGATTTCGACGAGATGGCCAACCGCTATTTCGACGCCGCCTTCGGCGAGGACGGCCCCGTCGCGCAGGAATACTTAAAGAAGCTCTCCGACGCGTTCGACCCGTCCTATCTGCGCGGCGAGAAGCCGGCCGTCGACGAAGCCGCCGCAAAGCGCTTCCAGAAGATCCCGGATATCCTCGACGAGTACGCGGAGATCATCCAGGAAAACATGGTGGAAGAAGACAATCCCGAAAACGTGCGGCTGTCGTGGGCATATCTGTCCTATCACGCGTCGCTCTGCCGTCTGCTCGCCCGCGCGCTCTATTACCGCGCCAAAGGCGACGCAAAGCGCGCACTGGCCGTCCGAGGCGACCTGTTTGCCTACGCAAGGCAGCACGAGCAGGAGCTAAACCACGTCTTTGACGTGTACGAGTTCCAGCAGACCCTGCGTTCCGTCCTGCCGGACGAATAAAAAATCGCGCCGCGGTTCCCGAAAAACCCTCGGGGAATCGCGGCGCGGTTTTTCACACGCGGCCCTCGCCGTTCATGCGGATCAACAGCATGAAGCGCTCTCCGTACCGTTCGAGCTTCTTCTGCCCGACGCCGGGAAGCTCCTGAAACGCCTCCGGCGTCGTCGGACGCGCCGCCGCCATCGCCCGCAGCGTCGCGTCGGAGAACACGATGTAGGGCGGCACCTCCTCGCGCCGGGCGATCACGGCGCGCAGCAGCCGGAGCTGGCGGAACAGGGCGTCTTCCCCGTCTCCGGCGGGCTTTCCGGTAAGGACGGTCGTCACCGGCTTCGTCTTTTCGGCCTTCGGCGGAACCGGCACCCGGCGCGAAAGCTTCTTCCGACCGAACAAGACATCCTTTGATGCAGCGTTGAGCAGCAGCACGGGCTTTTCATCCTGCGAGGTCTCCAGACAGTGCCGCCGCAGCAGCTCGTCAATGATCGCCCGGATCGTAGCCACCGGCACGTCGCGCATGATGCCGTAGGTGGAAAGGGTGTCGTAATGGTTTTCGGCGATGCGTTTGGCCTGACTGCCGTGCAGAATCTGCGCCGTCAGCTCCGCACCCGCGCTCTGACCTCGTTCGCGGAGCCGGTAGACGCAGGAAAGGATCTTCTGCGCGTCGACGGTGATGTCGGCGACGGTAAACTCCGAAAGGCAGTTCGAGCAGTTGCCGCAGCTCTCCGGCGCGTCGTCGCCGAAATAGCGGAGAATGCAGCCCCGCAGGCAGTCCGTCGTCGTCGCGTACTCCTTCATCTGCCGCAGCCGTACAAGATCTCGCTGCCGGATGACCGCACGCGTCCGCTCGTCCAGCTCGGCGTTGTCCGAGGAATGCTCGATCAACCACTGGCAGGTCGCGACGTCCTGCGCGCCGTACAGCAGCGTGCAGACGGACGGCTCGCCGTCCCGGCCCGCGCGTCCCGCCTCCTGATAGTAGCTCTCGAGGTTTTTGGGCATGTTGTAATGGATGACGAAGCGGACGTTTGACTTGTCGATGCCCATGCCGAAGGCGTTTGTGGCGACGACGATCAGGCGGCGGTCGTTGATGAAGTCCTCCTGATTGCGTCTGCGCTCCGCGTCGGACAGTCCCGCGTGATAGCGGGTGACGGAGAAGCCGTCGTCCATCAGCCGCGACGCAAGCTCGTCGGTGGTTTTGCGCGTGGCGCAGTAGACGATGCCGCTCTGCTCCGGATGCGCGCGCAGAAGCCGGACGCAGGCGGCGTATTTGTCGCGCGGCGCCTGCGTTTCGAAGCGCAGGTTCCCGCGGTCGAAGCCCGTGACCAGCACGAAGGGATCCCGCAGCTGCAGCAGGCGCACGACGTCGTCCCGGACGGCGCGCGTCGCGGTCGCGGTAAAGGCGGCGACGACGGGCCGGCGGGGGAGGCGGTCGATATAGTCGACGATTTTTAAGTAGCTCGGGCGGAAATCCTGCCCCCACTGGGAAACGCAGTGCGCCTCGTCGACGGCGACCATCGAAATGGGCATGGATGCGGAGAAGGCGAGGAAGCCGTCGGTCAAAAGCCGCTCTGGCGCAACGTAGAGCAGCTTATACGCGCCGTATCTCGCGTCGGCGAGCGTTTCCGAAAACTCGGAGGCGCTCATGGAGCTGTTCAGGAACGCCGCGGGGATGCCGCACTGCGTCAGCGCCTCCACCTGGTCCTTCATCAGCGAAATCAGCGGGGAGACGACGACGGTCACGCCGGGAAGCCGCAGCGCCGGCACCTGATAGCAGATCGACTTTCCCGCGCCCGTCGGCATGACGCCGCAGACGTCGCGTCCGGAGACCAGCGCATCGATAATCTGCTCCTGCCCTTCGCGGAAGGCGCTGTGCCCGAAAAAACGGCGAAGAATCTCGTAATTGTCCATCTTTTTTGCAGCCAAACCCTTTTTTTGCCTCAATATCCGCGCGCAGCCTGCGCGCCGGTCTTCATTATAGCACAGCGGCGCCGAAAACTCAAGGAAACGGTTGCATTTTCCTCCGTCCGGTGGTATAATGCAAAGCATCACCCCCGTCCCGGGCAAATGATTATTGATGGAGGATATAACGCTATGTCTGACAAGCTGAGAATCGGCATCATCGGTACCGGCGGCATCGCCCATTCGCATGCCCGCGCGTACAAGAATTTTGAGGACGTCGAGGTCGTCGCCGGCGCGGATATCATCCCCGGCAAGGCCCGCGCGTTCCTGGACGAGTTCGGCTGGGACAAGGCCGACGCATATGAGAGCTGCGAAGCCCTCTGCGCGCGCGACGACATCGACGCCGTCTCCGTCTGTACCTATAACTCCACCCACGCCGTCTGCGCCATCGCCGCGCTGCGGTCGGGAAAGCATGTGCTGCTCGAAAAGCCGATGACCATCACGCTTGAGCAGGCCAAGGACATCGTCGCGGCGGAAAAAGCGTCCGGCAAGATCGTCTCGGTCGGCTTCCAGCCCCGCTACGGCGCAAACTTCAAGCTCGTGCACGACATCGTGTCCTCCGGCGCGCTGGGCGACGTCTACTATGTCCAGACCGGCGGCGGACGGCGCCGCGGCATTCCGGGACGTACCTTCATCGACAAGGACAAGGCCGGCGTCGGCGCGCTCGCGGACATCGGCTGCTATGCGCTCGATTTCGCGATGAACACGATCGGCTATCCGAAGCCCCTGACCGTCTCCGCGATGGCGTATGACTACTTCGGCAAGAACCCGAAGTACTACGCCGAGAGCGAGCGCTTCTCCGTCGACGATTTCTCCGCCGCGTTCGTGCGTCTCGAGGGCGGCATCACGCTCGACTTCCGTATGTCCTGGGCGATGCACATGGACACGACGGGCGACTTCCTGTTCTTGGGAAAGGACGCCGGTTTAAAGGTCCGCCAGCCGCATTACGAGCTCTGGGGCGGCGCGTGGGACGGCACCGTCGGTGAGGTGACGCTCTTCCACGACGTGTTCGGCAAACCGACGTCGACGCCGGTTCCGATCGAGAAGGAAGAGAAGTCGAACCTGTTTGAGTGCAAGGTGCGCGCGTTTGTGGACGCCGTGAAGAACGGCCGTCCCGCGCCGATCCCGACGAGCCAGATCATCTACAACCAGGCGATCATCGACGGCATCATTCGTTCGGCCGCCTGCGGTCACGAAGTCGAGGTCGATCTGTAAATCCGTAAAACAATCCCCGCCGCGGAAGAATAATCCTTCCACAGCGGGGATTTTTGCCGTCTTTTTTCAGCAGTACGGCGCAATGCGGCTTGCCGACACCGTCCGACCGAACCAGTTTAAGTAGCTGATCATGCCGGGTCTGCCGTCATAGTCGAGCCTTTCCTCCTCCAGCTCCTCGAGCCGCTCCATCCGGCCGTCGAGATACATCCCGATCTCCGCGATCGCGCTGTCGATGCGGGTAAGCAGGGAGCCGTAGCGCATGTCCATGACGTCCCAGCCGAGGCTCTTATAGAGCGCAAACCAGTTTTCCATATGGCACGCCCGCAGCGCTTCCATCCGGCGGCGCAGCTCCGGCAGCTCCTCGTCCGCTATCCGCCGCAGCGTTTCGCGGTCGCCCGCCCGATACGCCTTTGTGATGCGCAGACCCATCTCGCTTTTTTTGGCGAGCGTGTCCGCCGCGTGATAATACAGGCGGAACATATCGTTGTACGCGCCGTTGCGGCCGCAGCAGGGCTTCAGCCGTTCCGCCAGCGCCGCGTAATGCGCGTCAAGGGGCAGTCCGTCGATGTTTTTGTCGCAGAGACCCGTCAGGATGTCCTGCCACATCAGGAATTTCGACGGGTTGTAGGAGGTCATCGCCGTGTCGTCGACGCCCGGCACGTTGTCGAGCGCCTCGAGCGCGAGGAAGTCGTCGTAGCGGGCGCCCGTGATGAACTCGAAGCGGCTTTTGAGCTTTTCGTAGTCGATTTTCTCGCTGTAGCCGTGCTCGGCGTAGAGCGCAAGGCCCAACACATTCGTGTTGTACAGGCATTCCGTACCGTTGTCGCCCCAGATCGTGACGAAAACCTCGCGGATGCCCTCGCGCTTGCAGACGTTGAGCGCGGCCTCGGTGCTGCGGAAGGTGCGGTCCCAGTGCGCGCCGTAGCCGATCCACGTCCAGATGCCGCCCGCGAAGATTGGCTCGCCGAAGCGGCGGTGGCGGGCGATGGAGGTCTCGTAGGACGCCTCGTCGTTGTGGTAGTAATCCCAGTAGACAAGCTGCACGTCCTTCGGGCAGCAGTCCACCAGCTCCTGCGGGATCTCCGCGTCGCCGTAATAGCCGTAGCCGGAGAAGAACATATCGCTCCACATCATCGGCTGCAGCCCGAGCTCGCGCACGATCGCCAGCACGCGCTCCAGGTGCAGCTTCATGATCTTCTGCGGCGCCGTCACGCCGTACCGGTCCTGAAACGCGCCGCGTCCGAGGTTGTACGCCTCGTCCATGCCGATATGGACGCGCCGGCTGCGGAACGGGCGGGTCGCCTCCGTCAGCAGATCGCGGATGAACTGATAGGTCTTTTCCTCGCCGACGAGCAGGCAGACGTCGTTTTCCCGGATGTCGTCGTACACATGCCATTTCAGCACGTCCACCAGATGCGCGAGCGTCTGGATGCAGGGGATCATCTCGATGCCGAACAGGTCGGCGTAGTCGTCGCACTCGCGGATGTCGGCCTCGGTGTAGCGGGCGCGCATATAGCCGAAATACGGCTGCGCCTTCACGTCGAAGCTGTCCTCGCAGTAGAGCATCAGCATCGAAAGCCCCATCTGCGCAAGCTGGCGCAGCAGCTTCTTGACCTCGGACACCCGAATGACCGCGTTGCCCTGCGAGACGTCGAACATCGGGCCGTTGAGCGTAAACTGCGGCTTTTCGGTCAGCGAAAACGCCGTCTCGCCGGCGCGCAGATGCTGCACGAGCAGGCTGAACGCGCGGAAAAAGTGGATCTTGCGGTCATAGACGATGGATGCGCCGCCTGCACCGGCACGGACTTCGAGCGCCGCGCCGTCCCGCTGCGTCACCTCCACCGCAAGCCCCGCATCGTCCATGCAGACGTCGAGGTCTGCGCAAAGCTCCCGGATGCCGGGCAGCAGCTCCTCCGGAACACGCGTAAAACAAAGCTTCATCATGTTTTCCCCTTTCGTTTTCGGGTCACTCCGCGTCTTTTGCCAAACCTGCCGCCTGCCGTTTCAGGCTGCCGATCGCGCGGCTAAAGCACTCCCGCATCGATTCTTCCTCTTTTTGGTCATAGTGCATCGTGACGCACATCCGGCCGTTCAGCGTCGCCGCGCCGACGAGACGCTGCGAACCGGGAACGAGCGGCGGGACAAAGGACAGGGATTTCAGCGTGCAGGCGCCGTAGGCCGCGGGGATGGGGAGCTTCGTCAGATTCGTGAGGTTGACGCCCTTCGACGTGCCGCGGAAGCCGAACATGATCGCGGCGCGCTGCGCGATGGGGTTTTCGTAGCCGCCGAACGCGTTGAAATACGCGCCGTCGATTAAGGACGGCGACAGCGCATCCATGAATTTCATCAGGAAGAGCATCGACTGCGGATCGTCGTACTTCTTATGCAGCAGCGCGTGCAGTTCCCTCGTGCGCTCGTCGAAACCGGTGTCGACCGAGGGGAAGTAGTCGACGGAGACGCCGGTCGCAAAGTTGCCGAGTCCTTCGTAGCCCTTCTCGCGCACGCTGACCGCCACGCCGACGCTGGATTCCTCGGCGGCAAGCAGGAACGCCGCCGCCAGCGCCGTATTGACGGTCACGCCGTTTTCATGGCACCAGTCCGCGAGCGCCGCAGTCTCCTCCGGCTCGAACACGGCGTCCAGAACCGCCGTCTCGCGCTTGCTCCAATAGGAGGTGTACAGCTTTTCGTAATCGGCGAAGGTAAACTGCTTTCCGTTTTTCTTCCACTGGCGCTCCACGCCGGACGCCATCATACGGATGGAAAACGGCAGCTTGACGCGGCGTGTCAGTTCCTTCGGATCGCACAGGTGCAGCGGCGCGGGAGACAGTGCCGCTGCAGGATTCCCAAGCGCGGTCAGGATGTCGCGGAACAGATAGACAAACGACAGGCCGTCACCCACCATATGGTTTGCCGAGCACAGCAGCACCGCGCCGTTTTCCGCCGGATACACGCGGAACCGAATAAGCTCGCCTTCCTCATAGCGGAAAATCCGTCCTTCCTCGGCGGAAACGGCGGCATTCCAGCAGAAAGGCTCCGTCTCAAAGCGGATCTCCGGCTCGCGCGGCGCGTCGTTTTTCGCAAATACGACCTTTCCCGCTTCTTCGATGACCTTGCAGGACAGCAGCTCATGGCGGGACACCGCCTTTTTGACGGCGGTCTTCAGCGCGTCTTCGGAAAACTTCCCTTCAATTTCGGCGGCCATCAGAATCTGCGGCGTCGGGCAGCGGTAATACAGGCGTTCCTTTGTAAGCGGAACAGACATGGCAGGGACCATCTCCTTATGTTAAAATCGTTGATTTCGGTTCATCGGATGCCGCCGATGCCGGCGTCCTCGTCCATCGTGCCGAGATTGTACAGCACCAGCACGTCGGAAATTTCCGGATGCGCGGCGGCAAATTCACTGGGCGCCTCGCGGTAATAGCGGGGATCGACGACGTAAATCGTGCGGTAATGCGCGGTCAGGAAGGGGATCATCGAATTGGCGTAGCTGTCCTTGATGACGAGCAGCGCGTCTTCGGGCCCGGCGCTTTCGTTGGTGATCGTCACCATACTGTGCAGGTTATTCAGAAAAAGCGAGTATTTATCCCGCTTTTCGAGATATTCGAAGTTATAAAGGGAGTCCGATGTCTCACCGGTGTCGTTATAGAGCACGTCGAGCTCCTGTCCCGGCAGCTCGAACACCGTAATCTCCTCGCCGGGCATCGTATAATCGCCGAAGCGCGCGTAAAGCGTGCCGCGGAAATCGTCCGTCACGACGCGGCTGTCATATGCGTCCAGCGGCACGGGCGTCAGCCCCTTTGCCTCGCAGTAGGCAAGATAGCCGCAGTACGCGCCGGCCATCGTCCAGTGGTGATCGGTGCGGTAATAGAGCGGCCACTCGTCCCGATGCGCCGCAAGCACGGACAGCACATCGACGGTACGGCAGGAGGTGCTGTCAAGCAAATCTCTTGACAGGCCATTTCCCGTGCGATTCTCGCTGTAAAGTAAAATACTTTCCGTGTTTCCGAGCGCCGCATACAGCCTTTCAATCGTCTCCGTCTGGCTGGCGCAGGACGCATAGGCAGGCAGATTCTCCGGATAAACGGTCACGGCGGTGGGGACGAGCATCAGCGTCACCGGCGTCTTTTCGGCGAGCGCCGCGACCTGCGTCCGGAAGCGGTCCTCGTGTTCCGGCGCGTCGTAGCGGTCGATCAGCGCGCCGTCGCGGCCTAAGTAGACCCCGTTGATCTCCGTACGGCCGAGCAGCAGCAGGAATTTTGTGCGAATGCAGATAAACAGGTCGCGGAAGGGGAAGTGATCGGTCAGGTAGTCCTGCAGATCGGCCGTAAAATCGCCGTCGGCCAGCGCGGACAGGCGCAGGGAAGGTGCGGCGGCGAGCGCACGGTTCTCGTTTTCGGAAAAGCTCTCCCGGGGCAGCACGAAAAACAGCACGGCGCAGGACAGCGTGACCGCGCAGAGCAGGAAGGCGATGATCCGGTTTGATTTCGCATTCATAGCAGGGCGCCTCCCTTAAAAGCGGAAATAGAGGAACGGATTGAAGGTATCACTGACGAGACACGCGATGCTCAGCACAAACAGTACGGTGTAAACGGCGGCACGCACCGTCTCGTATACGGGCTTTGCGCGGGAAAGGTTCAGCCTTGTCCCGACAGCGGTGCAGACGGGCGTCGAGAACAGCACCCCCGCGGCAAAGAGGATGCCGAAGCTCCGCAGCAGGTACAAAAAGCTCCCGTCGGCCGCGGGATTGCCGGAAAGGAAGAACAGAATGCGGAAAAACGCGCCGAGCTGCGAGAAATCGTCGAACACAAAGATGCCGAAGCCGATCACCACGATCAGCATCGTATAGAGCCTTCGGAAAAACACGGGACAGCGCTCAAGCTTCTTGCCGTATACGAATTTTTCGAGCGCCAGCAGCACGCCGTAATAAAGCCCCCACAGCAGGAAATTCCACGACGCGCCGTGCCAAAGCCCCGAAAGCCCCCAGACGATCAGCAGATTCACGACGTTTCTGCCCCGGGACACCCGGTTGCCGCCGAGCGGTATGTAGACGTAGCTCTTAAACCACGAGGAGAGCGTGATATGCCACCGCCGCCAGAATTCCGTGACGGAACGGGAGATGTAGGGGAAATTGAAGTTCTCCGGGAAGCGGTACCCCAACATCAGTCCCATGCCGATGGCCATATCGGAATAGCCGGAGAAGTCGAAGTAGATCTGGAGCGTATACGCGCAGAGCCCGAACCATGCCGAGGCGACGGACGCGGACGCACCGAGCGCACCGACGGAATCCCATAAAAGCCCGAGCGAATTGGCAAGCAGCACCTTCTTGAAAAGTCCCTGCGCAAAACGCAGCACGCCGCCCGAAAAATCCGGCCGCAGATTTCCGCCGAGCGCGTCGGCAACGTCGGCATAGCGCACAATGGGGCCTGCGATGAGCTGGGGAAACATCGAAATGTACGTCATGAAGCGCGCAAGGCTCTTTTCCGCGGGAATCTCGCCGCGGTAGACGTCGACGACGCAGCTCATCGCCTGGAAGGTGTAGAAGCTGATGCCGACCGGCAGCGCGACGGACAGCGCGGGCACCGGAACCCCGGTCAGCGCGCCGAAGGTGCCGAGCAGCAGATTGGCATATTTGAAGAAAACAAGGAACGCCAGATTGACCGTGACAGCCGCCGCCAGCAAAGCACGCCGGTGCCGGCTTTTTTCCATACGCCGGCACAGAACCCAGTTGAGCGTGCAGGAAAAGAGCATCAGCAGGATGTATACCGGCTCGCCCCACGCATAGAACACCAGGCTGAAAACGAGAAGCACCGCGTTTTTCCAGCGTGCCGGAACGGCGGTATAGCAAATCAGGCAAAGCGGCAGAAAGAATACCAGAAAGGGGATGCTTGAAAAGACCACGGCGCGCCCTCCCCAGCGTGTTTATTTGTTGATGATGTCGTAGATCGCGTCGCGATCCGGGGAAATGACGAGGGAAACGAGGTCGCCGTTTTCCACGACGGCGCTCTTCTTGACGATCTGATACTGCTCCGGAATGTAATTTTCCATCTCGGCGAGCTTCTGGTTCAGGATCAGCGTCAGGGCATCCACAACCGCCTTTTTGTCGCCCTTGACGCGCATCAGGATGACCGTATCGGCGCGCGCGGCGTCGGCTGCGATGGAAAACACATACTCCTGCGCGTCGCTAAGGTCGATCGCGTAGTAGCTCTGAATGTAGTCGTCGTTCAGCGTGACCATCTCGGGCAGGAGTCCCGCGCTCTCGATCGACGCGTAGATCTCGCTGACGGGCGCAGTCGGCGCGGCGGCCGTGCAGGCGGAGAAGAGGAACATCAGGCACAGTAAAGCGGCTAAAACGGCATTTTTCATTGGGATAATCTCCTTTACTCGGCGTGTGCGCCGCCTTTTTCGGCAGCGATTTGATAGGATGCGTAGCTCAGGAAGACGTCCTCCCAGATCGCGTAGGAGGTATAGTTCTGATGTACATAGTGATCGGAGCTGTATCCGTCCGGCAGGAAGCCCCGCTCGTCGCAGATATTGTTCGCCACGTCGATATAGCCGTAGCCGCAGACCTCGGCGTAGGCGCGGCGGTTTGCGTTCAGGATGCGGATATTGCGGTTGTTGAGATGCTCGAGCTCGCTTCCCTCGACCATGTAGGTCGTGCTGACAAGATAGATCTCGATGTCCGGGCTCTGCTCGAGGATCCGCCCGAGCAGCGTGTCAAGATAGCGGATCGGCTCCTCCGTGCCGTTGACGCCCGCCTCGTTGAGTCCGAACAGGATAAAGACCTTTTTCGCGCCGATTTCGGCGATGGCGTCCTCAATCAGGCGCTTTTTGCCCTGATACAGCGGATGCAGCGAGGACTCGGAGAGCGGAGAGAGCGCGGTGCGCGCGGAAATGCTGCCGGATACGAGGAACACCGGCGAGGACATGCAGTCGGGGTTTCCCTGCGTCTGCTGATACAACACATAGTTGCGGAAGCCCATCATCACGCTGTCTCCGACAAAGACGCTGCCGTCAAAAAATGCCGTCGCTTCCTCCTTCGTCACGCCCGGCGCGAGCGTCGTGCCCGTCAGCGGCGTCAGATCGTCCGGGTCAGCCGGCGGGAACGTCTCCGGCGGATGGTACTCTGCCGCGGCAAACGTTGTCGCCGCCGTGGTGGTCGTCACCGCGGTAGTCGTCGTCGTTGTTGTCGCCGCCGCAGTTGTTGCCGCAGTCGTTGTCGCCGCAGTCGTTGCCGCAATCGTTGTAGTCGTCGCTGGCGTCGTCGTCGTGGAAACCGCCGTCGTGGATGCCGCCGTCGATGCGGAAGCCGTCGTCGAGGCCGATGTAAGGGAGGAAGCCGCCGTCGCGGGCGGCAGCGTGGAGACGAGCTGCGGCATCGACGGATCGGCGGAACCGGAGCAGCCGCCCAGCAGCGTCATCAGGATACCGCCGCAGACAAGCCATGTCCCGGCGCGTTTTATCTTCACAGTGTAAAAACCTCGTTTCCCGTAAAACCTGTTTTTCATCATATCATATTTCTCCCGGATTGAAAAGACGTTTCCATGAATTTTAACATCATCCGATAGACGTTTCGAAAAGCCGAAACATTTCCCCAATCAAAAAAATAAAAATCCCCCGTCTCCGCGAAAAGCGGCGGCGGGGGAACGGCGAAAACCGTTTCTCTTTACAGGCAAAGCCTGAAAATATCCTCAATTTCGGGCTTATCCAGCGTCACGACACCCGGCAGCGTGCGCTTGCCGAAATTCGTGCACTTCTCGGCCATCAGCGGGATCGCGTCGGCGGTGATGCCGAATTCGGAGAGGCGGGAGGGCATGCCGATGCTCGTAAAGAACGCGGCGGTGCGCTCAATGCCCTCGAGCGCGGTCTTTTCCGGATGGTCGAAGTTCATCTCGCAGTTCCAGACGCGGACGGCGTACTGCGCGGTGCGGGCGACGTTGTGCGGCAGCACATAGCGCGCCCACGCGGGGAAGATGACGGCCAGTCCCGCGCCGTGCGCCACCTGCGGGAACATGCCGGAGACCTCGTGTTCCAGCTGATGGGACGCCATGAAGAAGTCGCGGCCGCAGCCGGTCAGGTCGTTGTGCGACAGCGAACCCGCCCACATCAGATTCGCGCGCGCGTCGTAGTCCGACGGATCCTTCATCGCGGCGGCGCCCGCTGCGATCACGGTCTTCAACACCGATTCCGCCACGCGGTCGGTCAGCTCAAACTCGGAGCTCTGCGTCATATAGCGCTCGAGCGTATGCATCATGATGTCGACGATGCCGCAGGCGGTCTGATAGGGCGGCAGCGTAAAGGTCAGCTCGGGGTTCAGGATGGAAAACAGCGGACGGTGGAAGGGGGAGTTATAGCCGCGCTTGAGGCCGAGCTCCTCGTTCGTGATGACGGCGGACGCGCTCATCTCGCTGCCGGTCGCGGCCAGCGTCAGGATCGTCGCGATGGGCAGCGCGGCCTTCGGGACGTCCTCCTTCATCGAAAAGCGCCACGGGTCGCCTTCGTTCTTTGCGCCGACGGCGATGATCTTCGCCGAATCGATCGCGGAACCGCCGCCGACGGCCAGCACCAGCTCCGCGCCGAACGCGCGGCACAGCTCGATGCCTTTTTTGGCAAACGAGAGCGTCGGATTCGCCTGTACGCCGCCGAGCTCCGTGTATGCGATGCCGTTTTCGGTCAGCGAGGAAACGACGGCGTCATACAGTCCCGTTTTCTTGATGGAACCGCCGCCGTAATGCAGAAAGACGCGCGAAAAGCCGTATTCCCGGATGATCTTGCCGACCTGCTCGTGCGTGCCGCGTCCGAAAATGACGCGCGTCGGCGCGTAAAACTCAAAATTCTTCATAGGTAAGATGCCCGTCTCCTTCTTATATAGTGTTCTTCGCCTTTTCCAGTCTTTTGGACAGATACAGCACCAGATCGTCGTCGTTATCGACCTTTTCATACGGCACGCAGGGCGCGTCGCCGTACCAGACGCCGGAGCCGTCGGGGATATACCCCCGTTTTGCATACATCCGCTGCGCGCTGCCGTAGCCCGAGTGCAGCCCCACGCCGAGACAGACCCTGTCCGCGCGCTCTGCCGCCGCAGCCTCAGCGGCGTCCATCAGGGCGCTGCCGATGCCCTGCCTCTGATACTTCCGAAACACGCCGAAATCGACGATTTCCGGGATGCCGGAGGCGGCAAACGGCCCGGAACGCGCCGTATAATAGACGTTGATGTAGCCTGCGACGTTTCCGTCCAGTACGGCAACCAGTGCCGCGGAGCGCCCCGAGTCCCGGTCGCGAAGACGGCGCTCGTACTTTTCCGCCTTCGGGTGCCAGCCCTGCTCGCGTTCGGCGTCGACAATGGGGGAGATGTCCTGATAGGTCATGGCGCGAATGGTAAGTTCCGGCATTTTCACAGTCGTCCCTTCATACATTACGATGCGCGTTTTCCTGTATTATAGCCAAAACGCGCCGGCAAGTCAAGTCCCGCGCCGGTCACAGCTCGGGCGTTCCGGAAACAAAGCCGGACTCCGCCCGGAGAATGCGCACCGCGCATTCGCGGTTATGCAGATTTTCCCCGCAGACCACGCGGACCTCCGTATAGTTGCGCGCATGGCCGTGCCACACGCCGTTTTCCTCCGTCTCAAACAGCACGGACAGCGTGCGTCCGACCTGCGCCTCGAGAAAACGCGCCCGCGTACGGTCCGTCACCGCGATCGCTTCCCGGGCCCGCGCCTCGCGGACGGATTTCTCCAGCTGCGGCATCGCGGCGGCGGGGGTTCCGCGGCGCTCGGAATAGGGGAAAATATGCGCCGCGCCGAAGGACACCCGCTCGAGGAAGGCAAGCGTTTCGGCAAACTCCTCCTCCGTCTCGCCGGGAAAGCCGGTGATCAGATCGGTGGACAGCAGGCAGTTCGGAAACGCCTCCCGCAAAAGCGCCGCAGAATGCAGAAACTCCGCCGTCGTATACCGGCGCTTCATCCGGGCGAGCGTGGCGTCGCAGCCGCTCTGGAGGGACAGATGGAAATGCGGACAGAGGTTTTCATGTCCCCGCAGCGTCTCGCAGAAGCGCTCGTCGACGGTGCGCGGCTCGAGAGACCCGAGATGGATGCGCATCGACCCCGCGGCGCGGCACAGCGCGTCGGTCAGCGTCACGAGATCCGGGCTTCCCGGCAGATCGCGTCCGTAAGACGAGATCTCGATGCCCGTGATCACGCATTCGCGGAATCCCTCGTCCCGCAGCCGCCGCACCTCGGCTGCCGCGGCCTCCAGCGGCATCGACCGCACATGGCCGCGCGCATAGGGGATGATGCAGTAGGTGCAGTAGTTGTCGCAGCCGTCCTGCACCTTCAGCAGCGCGCGCGTCCGTCCGTCCAGCTCGCCGCCCGGCAGAAATTCAAACGTCTCTCCGTACAGATGACGGGGGGTCTCGTAGCCGTCCTGTCCCGCAAACTTTTTCTCGATGGCGTCGAGGAACCCCTGCCGGTCGCCGGAGCCGCCGATGACGTCCGCGCCGAGCGCGCGCGCGGCGTCCGGATCGGTCTGCGCCATGCAGCCGCAGACGGCGAGCAGCACGCCGGGATTCTCGCGCCGCGCCCGGCGGATGGCCTGCCGGCATTTCCGGTCGGCCTCTCCGGTGACGGTACAGGTGTTGACAACCAGCACATCCGGCGCTGAGGCGCAGAGCGTATGCCCGCGTTTTTGGACGATGGCTTCCATCGCCTGGGTGTCAAACTGGTTTGCCTTGCAGCCGAGCGTTAAAAAAGAGAACTTCATGCGCGTGATTTTCCTTTTTTCGATAAAATACTTGCCGTGATTTTTGAAAACTTTACGGATTGTCTCTTGTAAATACACCGCAAATCTATTATAATAAAGATGCGATGAAAATACAAGGCTGATTTTCAAGATTTTACGCGGTATAGGAAGCGGTCCGCCCGTCCCATACTAATCCCGAATCTTTCAGGGGGATTGATCGTATGAAACGGCTGATTGCCTTATTCTGCATTACACTGTGCCTTGTGCCGGCGGCCATGGCGGTACCCGCTCCGCCGGAGATCGCCGCGCCGTCCGCCGTCCTGATGGACGCCGCGGGCGGGCGGATCCTGTACGAAAAAAACGCGCATGAAAAGCTCCATCCCGCGAGCGTGACGAAGATCATGTCGCTTCTTCTGACGATGGAGGCGATGGACGAGGGGCTGGTCACGCCGGAAACGGTGATCACCGCCTCCGAACACGCCGCGAGCATGGGCGGTTCCCAGATTTTCCTCGAGCCGGGCGAGCAGATGACGCTCGACGACCTGTTAAAATCCGTCGCGGTGTCCTCCGCCAACGACGCCTGCGTCGCCATCGGCGAACACATCGCCGGCAGCGAGGAGGGCTTCGTCGAGCGCATGAACCGGCGCGCGGAGGAGCTCGGCATGGCGGACACGCATTTTGAAAACTGCACCGGACTCGACGCGGACGGGCACGTCACCACCGCGTACGACATCGCGCTGATGTCGCGGGAGCTCCTGCGGCACGACGCCATCCGCGCCTATACGTCGATCTGGATGGATACGGTGCGCAACGGCGAGTTCGGACTCTCCAACACCAACAAGCTCATCCGTTTTTACGACGGCGCGACCGGTCTGAAAACCGGCTTTACGTCCTCGGCGGGCTCTTGCGTCAGCGCGACGGCCATGCGCGACGGCATGGAGTTAATTTCCGTCATCATGAAGGCGGAAACCTCCCCGAAGCGCAACGCCGACGCCTCGGCGCTGCTGAACTTCGGCTTTGCAAACTACACGCTCGTCACACCGGAGGAAAAAAGCGCGACCGCGCCGGTCCCCGTCAAGCTCGGCGTATGCGATACCGTGGAGACGCGGCTTGCCTCCGACGGCGCGTTCGTCGCCGAAAAGGGGAGTGCAGGGCGCATGGAGCGCACCGTGACGCTGGCGGAATCGCTGACGGCGCCGGTGGAGGAGGGGCAGATCGTCGGCTCGTACGTCGTCACGCTGGACGGCGAGGAGCAGGCGCGCATCCCGATCGTCGCGGCGGCTGCGGTCGAGCGGAAAGCGTTCGGCACCATCTTCCGTGATCTCGCGTCCTCGCTCTGCGGACGCGAATAATCAAAAAAGGTATCCCGGGCGGGATGCATTCCGTATTCCGCCCCATACATAACATTTTTTTAGAGGAGTAGTACCCGTGCTCACAATCAATCTATCCAATGCCAAAAGCTTCGTATCCGACGAGGAACTCGCGTCCTATCTGCCGAAGCTTGAGGATGCAGACCGCAAACTCCGCGAAGGAAGCGGAAAAGGTTCGGACTTTTTAGGCTGGCTGACGCTGCCGGAACAGTATGACCGCGAAGAGCTGACCCGCATCAAGGCTGCCGCGAAGAAGATCCAGTCCGATTCCAAAGTCCTGGTCGTCATCGGCATCGGCGGCTCCTACCTCGGCGCACGCGCCGTTATCGAGTTCCTGCGCTCCCCGCAGTATAACCTTCTGCCCAAAGATACGCCGGAAATCTACTTTGCCGGCAATAACCTCAACGCCGACGCCGCCAACGAGATCATCACCCTCATCGGCGACCGCGATTTCTCCGTCAACGTCATCTCCAAATCCGGCACGACGACCGAGCCCGCCGTCCTGTTCCGCGTTTTCCGCGAGCTTCTCGTGAAGCGCTACGGCGAAAAGGGCGCGGCCTCCCGCATCTACGCCACGACC
Source organism: Clostridiaceae bacterium (assembly GCA_016297585.1). Lineage (GTDB taxonomy): Bacteria > Bacillota > Clostridia > Oscillospirales > QAMX01 > JAAZKA01. The sequence goes on along the minus strand of JAEDGJ010000016.1, from coordinate 4,238 downwards.
GACAAGGCCCGCGGCGCCTTAAAGACGCTCGCGACGGCCGAGGGCTACGAGAGCTTCGTCATCCCGGACAACATCGGCGGCCGCTACTCCGTCCTGACGGCGGTCGGCCTGCTGCCGATTGCCGTGGCCGGCATCGACGTCGACGCGCTGATGGACGGCGCGCACGGCGCGATGGAAGCCTTCAAAGAAAAGGGCCTCGATAACCCCGCGTGGGCGTATGCCGCCTGCCGGAATGCGCTTCTTGCCAAGGGCAAGCGCATCGAGCTGCTCGCGTGCTACGATCCGGCGTTCCGCTTCATGGCGGAGTGGTGGAAGCAGCTCTACGGCGAGAGCGAGGGCAAGGACGGCACCGGCATCTTCCCGGCATCCGTCGATCTGACCGCCGATCTGCACTCGATGGGACAGTACATCCAGGACGGCGCGCGCTGCCTGATGGAGACGGTCGTCCACATCGGCCGCTCGAATACCCGCCTGCGGGTGCCGGACGACGCGCAGAATCTGGACGGCTTAAACTTCCTGTCCGGTAAGGATCTGCTGGAGGTCAACGAGCAGGCCTTCCGCGGCACGATCCTCGCGCATGTGGACGGCGGCGTGCCGAATATGGTTGTCAACCTTGAGGAAAAGACCGAGAAGGCGCTGGGCGAGATGATCTACTTCTTCGAATACGCCTGCGGCCTGTCCGGCTATGTGCTGGGCGTGAATCCGTTCGACCAGCCCGGCGTCGAAGCCTACAAGAAGAACATGTTCGCGCTCTTAGGCAAGCCCGGTTACGAAGACCGTGCCCGCGAGCTTGCGGCGCGGCTGTAAGGGGTCCATAAGTTCGAAAAAAACAAATAATAAATACAAACTGGAGGTTTGATTCCAATGGTTCACGTTATCATGGGCAAAAAGGGTACCGGTAAAACGAAGCACATCATCGAGATGGTCAACGAGGCGGCAAAAGACGAGAAAAACTGCGTCGTCTGCATCGAAGGCGGCCGCAAGCTGACCTATGACTTAAGCTACTCCGTGCGCCTGATCGACATCGGCGACTATCCCATTGCCCACGGCTTTGACGCGCTGTTTGCGTTCATCTGCGGCGTCTACGCGCACAATTTCGACGTTTCGCACATCTTCATCGACAGCCTGTACAAGGTTTCCGGCTGCGACGACGCCGATGCCGCGACGGATTTCTTAAACAAGCTCAACGCGTTCTCCGAAAAGAGCGGCTTCGAGGTCGTAATCATGATCAGCGACGACACGATGCACGCCACCGAAGGCATGAAGGCCTATTTCCCGGCCTGACGCCTCCCCGAATCCGGTTTTGTCGCAGCGGGCTGCGGAGGATCCTTTTTCCTCCGCAGCCCGTTTTTTGCAGCCTGCCGTTCTTTTGGGAAAACGAGGCCCGGATGGGTGTAATTTCCCGCCCGATGGGGCATACTGTCACCAAAGAGTCAATCGGGAGGGAATGCTATGCGTGGCAAGATCGGTATGGCCTGCTGCGTCGGCGCGACGGTGCTGGCGTGCGCAGGCTTCGGCATCGCGGGAAACCTGCGGGAAAACACGGCAGCGGTGAAAACCCTGACGCTCGTGCCGAATACCGTGTCCAATCATGTGCTTTGCAGGGGAAAGCTGGAGTACGGCGTCGAATACGCCGTCGGCGTGGACCGGACGGCACGGGTCATCGGCTCCGGCGTTGAGGAAGGGGACATCGTCGCCTGCGGAGACGCGCTGATGACGCTGGAGCCGGAGGAGGGGCTGGAGCTCGGCGGCGGCTTTGACGTGCAGGGGGAGATTCTGTCCGTCTTTTCAAGCTTTGTCGGCAGCTCTCCGTCGGAAAAGGCCAGCGCCGAGCCGTGCATCGCGGCCTTGGAGGACGACGGCCGCCAGACGCTGTACAGTCCGGCAGAGGGGATTGTGACCAAGGTCTCCGGAAACGGCGTCGCCGCGGCGGAAAGCGCGCTCGTCACCATCGCCGACCCCGCGTCGCTGCGGATCTGCGCGGCCATTCCGGAGGCATATGTACAGGATCTTGCCGTGGGGATGCCCTGTACGATCACGGGAGACGCCTTCCGCGACCGTTCTTACAGCGGAACGGTGGAGAAGATCATGGCGTTTGCCTATCAGAGCACCAGTCTGACGGGAGCGGGGGACACCGTGGTCGATGTGCTCGTCTCCATCGACGAGCCGGACGAAGCGCTGCGCGCGGGCTATAACGCCCAGATCGAAATCCGGACGGACTGGAAGGAAAATGCGCTGCTCGTACCGTATGAAGCGGTGATGCAGGACGAGACCAATACGGAATATGTGCTGGTAGCGGAAAACGGCTGCGCGGTGCGGCGCAATGTGCGCACCGGCTACGAGCTGGACGACGCCGTCGAGCTCGCGGAGGGCTGCCGGGCGGGGGAGCGCGTGATCCTGAATCCGGAGGGGATCCGCGAAAACGCGCGTATCCGGGAGGAGAAGACCGCAGAATGACGGCAGGCGATATTTTCCGCACCGGGCTGCGGCAGCTGCTGCGCGCAAAGGGGCAGAGCCAGCTTACCATCCTTTCGGTGGCCATCGGCGTGTTCAGCGTCGTGCTGATCGCGTCCTGCGGCGCCTATGCGTCGGAGCGGATCTCCGGCGAGCTGCGCGGACTGGGGATCGACGGGCTGGTGGTCTATCTGAAGGAATCCGATCTGCCGGGGGTGTCCTCCGGCCTCGGCGCAGAGCTGCAGGAAGCTGTCGGGGGAATCGACGCCGCCGCCGTGCTCAATGTCGGCGTAGGGGTGGCGGAGCTGCGCGGCGACAACGAGAACGCGGCGATCCTCGGCGTCGGCGAGGGCATCGCGGACGCGCTGCAGATCGAGCTGCTGTACGGCCGGATGCCGGACGAGAGCGACATCCGCCGGGCGGCGAAGGTGGCCGTCGTCGACGAGGCGCTGGCACGGCGCTACTACAAACGCGCGAACATCGTCGGGAAAACGCTGCTGCTAAAAAGCGGGAGCAGCGAGGAAACCTACCGGATCTGCGGCGTCGCTCGTTCCAAAATGACCGGTTTTGAGGCGTTTTTAGGCGAAAATATGCCGTTTTTCGTCTATGTGCCGTACACGGCGTCGCCGGGATTCGACGGCGTGATCCATCAGTTCGCCGTCCGCTGCGCCAAAACGCAGACGCCCGAGTCGGTCTCGGCGGCAATTCTTGCGTACCTCGATTCGTCGCATCATACGGACGGCGAATACGCGGTCGAAAACATCAGCGGCTATATCGACCGCGTCGAGCGCATTGCGGAGGCCGTTTCGGTCTTTTTAGCGGCGGTCGGCGCCGTCAGCCTGGTCGTCGCTGGCTTCGGCGTGATGAACAACATGCTCAGCGTCCAGGCACTGCGGCGGCGGGAGATCGGGATCCTGCTGGCCGTCGGCGCGCTGCAGCGGGACATTCTGGCGTGCTATCTGTGCGAGTCGGTTCTGCTGTGCGCCGCCGGCGGAATCTGCGGCGCCGCGGCCTGCGCCGTGTTGTTCGGATTTGCCGCGCTGTTCGGATTCGTCGTTCCGATTCACGCCGGCATGCTGTTGGCCGCGCTCGGCGTGACGGCGGCCTGCGGCGTGCTGTTCGGATTCGTTCCGGCATGCCGTGCCGCCGCGCTGGAGCCGATGGACGCGCTTCGGGAGGGAGCCCCATGAAAAAGGGGCCTCCCGAGGCCGGATATTCACTTATACAAAATAAAGATTTTGTATAAGTGGGAGTAGTACTTTTCGGGAAAAGGCTTGAAAATCCCCGGATTCCGGTGTATACTCAAAGCTGGGTGCTCCGGATCCCGGGGTTTTCATTTTATGTATATAAGGTGTCCGCCTATGTCTGCTGCTTTCATCGATCCTCCCGCCATTCTGACCGAATTTTTGAATTACGAGCGCACCGTCCGTCAGCTCTCGCCGCGGACGGTTTCCGAATACGCGCTCGATCTCCAGACGTTTTTCCGGTATCTCAAGCGCTCCCGGCATCTGGTGCCGGACGACCTGCCGTTCGACGAGATCCCGACGGCGGACGTCGGCGTGGAGCTGCTCCGCAGCGTTACGCTGACGCAGCTCTACGATTATCTGGCCTTCGCCGGAAGCGAACGGCCGAAATACCACCGCAGCGCCGATACGGAATACGGGGACGAGGCCGCCGCACTGTCACGAAAAGTATCCTCTTTACGAACTTTTTACAAGTATCTGACCGTAAAACGGAACTATTTTGACAATAATCCGACGCTCGAGCTGGAGAATCCTATTATT
>JAEDGJ010000015.1 GCA_016297585.1 Clostridiaceae bacterium | reverse complement strand
TGCTGTGCGGATGCGCGGCTTCCGAAATGCCGTCGGACAACGCCTATCACAGGGAAACCGATTATCCGTATTCGATGTTCATGGAGCTGAACACGAAGGGCTTTGCGGAGAGCGATACCGGGTTCTATTTCTACATTCCCTCTTTCCTGTTTTATATGGACAGGGAAACCATGCAGCCTGCCGCAGTCTGCAGCAAACCCGAATGCCTGCACTACGACGAGCCGGATACCGCGTCATTCCGGAATTGCAGCGCCTATTTTTCCGCCGGCGTAAGGCCGCCGCTTTTCTGGTATAAGGGAGCTGTCTACATCATCTCCATGACGGAAACCGCCGGCGCTTCCGGCGCGTCGCAGCAGGCGGCGCTGATACGGGTCTCCGGCGACGGGACAAAACGGACGGTGCTGTACCGGTTTTCCCCGGACGCGGTGATTGAGAGAGCCATCCTGCACCGCGGCGTTCTGTACGCCGCCATACAGCAGTACACCGAGGATGCGCAGCTGCTCTCCGGCATCTGGGCATATTCGCTGGACAATACGAAAAAAGAGCCCGCGTGCATCATGCCGCTTGACAAATATCCGGGGCTGAATCTGGAGCAGAATCTGACGGCATATGGCTGCAATCTGTATTTTACGCGCTATCTTTCGGAGACGGAGGAAAGGGAACTCTGCATTTACAACACCGTGACCGGGGAAACGACCGTGGTTCCCTCCACGGAGGACGGCTATAGCCCGTCCTATGTGACCTTTCTGGGAGACAAAATGTATCTGAAATACAAGGCGCACCTGCCCGTGGGAGACCCGGAGGACGTAAACTCCTATCCGGAACGCGTATACCGGTGCGGGTTGGACGGAAGCGAGCCGGAACGGATATGGGAGGGGCTCGGATTCTTCGCGGCGGACGATCAATACCTGTACCGGGTCTCCAATCTGTGGGCAGACCGGGAAAACGATCATTATATCGAGATCTGCGATGCGGACGGGAAGCCTGTGGACCGGATCGATCTGTTTGAGGCGACGGGTGACGAAAAGCTGATTTCGGCGTCATGCCATGTCTCGATGGGCGACCGTGTGCTGATCGAAACGACCCGGCGCGACAGTACGGGGCTCCGGTACCGGTTTTACTGGTTTGATAAAGCGGAAATCGGCAGCGGCAGGATCCGGGTGCATCCGTTTATCGATTTTGGCACGGAATATTCGGATCAACACCGCGGCTGAGAGGCAAAAACCGTTTTCTGTCCCGCAGAAAAATGCCCTTCGGAACCCCCGGACAGCATCGGACTGCCGGTTTGATGAGGAAAGGAAGTCTGTACATGAAAAAGCTGCTGCTCCTGACCCTGGCGCTGGCGCTGCTTTGCGGCTGCGCCTCGAATCCCTCCGCCCGAACCTCTGCTACGGGCACCTCGTCCGTGGCGGGCACCTCGTCCGCGGCGGACACCCTGTCCGCAGCATCCGCATCCGCCGCAGGCGGCAGTCCCTACGACCCGGCGGCGGACTGGCCCTACGGCGTGAATGCCGGCAGCTATGTCCGGGGCGTCGCCCCGACGGAGGACGGGTATTACATGGTGCTGGCCCAGACGCTGTTTTATATGGACAGGGACGCGATGAAGCCGGTTCCGGTCTGCAGCAGACCCGACTGTCTGCACTACAGCGAGCCGGAATTTGAGAATTATGAGGCGTGCGGCGCCTATCTCCGCACCGGTCAGCAGTCCTTCCTGACGTATTACTCAGGAAAGCTCTACTTTTTCGATCAGGTCAGCGCCGTCGGGGGAACGACGGAGCAGCTCGCGCTGATCCGCATGGAGCCGGACGGCAGCAAAAGGGAGATCCTGTACCGGTTCGACGAGGGCACCTTCGTCACCCGCGCCGTCATGCACCGGGGCGTGCTGTACGCGGCGACGCAGGACTTCGATCAGAGCGCGGGATCCGTGACGAAGCTGTGGGCGTATTCCCTGACGGACACCCGGAAGCCGCCGGAATGCCTGCTGACCGACGAAGGCGGCGACGAGCTCGGCGGCCTGCAGGCGCTGACCGCCTATGGGGACCGGCTGTACTTCTACCGCTATCTGCCCGGGGACGGCGGACGGGAATTCTGCTGCTACGACACGAAAACCGGCAAAACGGATACGGTCGGCGTCCTCGACGGGGAATACGCGCCGCTGGGCGCGACCTTTATCGGGAACACGGTGCTGCTGCGCTGCAAGAGCGTCGTGCCGCACGGGGACGCCGACGCGCTCTCCTCCTATCCGGAGCGGCTGTACCGCTGCGCTCCGGACGGCAGCGGCGCGGAACTCGTGCTGGAAGGCTTCGGCGACTACAGCGCGGACGACCGCTATTTCTACCGCGTGCCGTCGCTCGGCACGTTCGACGGGGAGAACCGTGCCCTGCGCATTTACGACGCGGAAGGAAACGAACAGGACAGCGTCGACCTGTACAGTCTGATGCCGGCGGACAGCATCCGGGCGGCGGGGATCATGGTGCCCGCCGGCGAGCAGGCGATCCTCTGGCTGCGCGGCGGCGAGGGGGAGCCGCGGATTTATCTGTACTGGTTTGACAAGTCCGAAATCGGCACGGGAGCGATCGCGATGCACCCGCTGCTGAATTATGCCTATACGATCGGCGCGGACATGCGGGGAACGGAGATCGTGGATCTCGACACGGGCAAAATGGCCGAAATTGCCGCCGCCGCGGCGTCCACCACGATGGCATCTGTTCCGACCGCGACAACTGCCGTCACCACGACCGCACCCGTCACGACCGCCGCGTCCGCCGTCCCCGCGGGTCCCTTTATCAACGCCGCGGGCTGGAATACCGGTTCCATCGAGGTAGAGGCGCTGGGGATCGATCTTGAGGGGGCATCCCTGCGGTTTTTATGCTGTATGGGCGACACGGATTCCGGCAAGGCGAGCCGCGCGAAGGTCTGGGAGACGGTCGGCAGCTACATCGGGCAGACCTATCACGGCACGGTGGAGCTCGGCTTCCTCAGTTGGGGCGAGTATGCGGAAGCGCGCAGCGCCCTTATCGCCGCGGGAGACGAGCCGGACGTCTTCGGTTTTTCCTCCAATGAGGCTTCCGCCATCCGGGAGCTGGCGGAGGGCGGAAAGCTCCTGATGCTCGACGACTACATCCCCGTCTGTATGCCCCGGACGTACGCGAAAATGCCGGAAGCGTTTTACGAGGGCGTGCGGGTCGGCGGGCAGCTCTACTGTATGCTCAATCGGGAGAGCGGCACAAATTACCGCACGCTGCTGTATGACAAAGCCCTGACCGACGCTGCCGGCGTGACGCCCGGAGACTGGACGCGCATATCGGACAACGACGAAGCCTTCTATCGGATGCGCGAGTGGCTCGACGAAAACGATCCGTCCCGCCATGACAGTGCCGTCGTGTGCCTCGAGGTCTTTGTCGGCTGGCAGGAGGAGGGGAACTTCGAGATGCTCGGATATCCGTGTCTGGGCATCCAGTACCCCGGCTTCGAGACCGTCGCCGGAAAGGCCGCCTCCACGGAGATCTTCAACATCTTCGACACGGCGGAGTTTCTGGACTATCTGAACCGGCTCCACCGGCTTGTGGAAGACCGCATCCTGCCCTATGACTCCAATTACGCCCTGGCGCAGGAAAAAGGCTACGCCGTCTCCGGCGATCCGGTCTTTCAGGTCGTCCGAAACCGTCTCGCGTCCCGACCCGCTCTGGACGGCGCCGGGAACTGGGAAGCATGCGTGCAGGCCGTCTCCTTGATCGGCGCGGCTCCCTACACGGTCAGTCTGGCGGTCTCCGCGCAGACGCCGAGCCCCGCGAGCGCCTGTAAGCTCATCGAGATCCTGAACAACGACCCCTATGTCGGCACGACGCTGCGTCTCGGAGAGGAAGGCGTCCACTGGGTGCGGACGGCGGACGGACGCGCCGATCTGTACGGCGGCACTTCACCGGATTCCGGCGTCCCCGTCTGGTCCGGCGGCTTCATCGGCGACATCACAAACTGCGTCATACCGGATTCCGAGCCCGCTGCCCTGCGGGAGCTCCTGCAGGGGCGGATGGACGCCGCCGTTTCGACAGGCATCACGGGCTTTGCCGTCGATTCGACCGGGCTGGAAGCGGAGATCGCGGCGGTGGATGCCGTGTATGAGGCGTATATGCAGTACCTCCTGCGGCTGGGCAGCAAAACGTATGTCTACCCCGGCAAGCTGTGCGACGGCACGCTGGCGCCGGGAGAGACGGACGTCATGCTGGCGGAATTCATCGAAGAACTCAACGCCGCCGGTGCGGAAAAGCTGCGCCGGGAATACCAGCGCCAGCTCGACGAATGGCTCGCAGGACGGTGAGCCTCCCCCGCGCGGTTCCGGTTCGATCTTCCGGACAAATGCGTGCGATCCCCCCGAGCTCCGGCGCGCCGCCGGGGCACAGGGGATCGCACGCATCTTCTTTTCGGCGCCGCGGCTTCGGCTCAGAGGTAATTTTGCAGCGTAAATTCCGCGAGCCGGATATGCCGGCGCGCCACCGTGTAGGACATGGCAAGCTCGCCGCCGATATAATAATTGATAAACGGGTAGAAGCAGCTGGTATGCATCTTGGCCTGCAGGACCACGCTGCTGTCCGGCAGATTTTCGGGATCGATCCGGATAATGCCGATATGCTCCCGGTCGACCGGCGCGTGGAACAGATACAGCCCGCCGCGGTAAACGATAAAGTCGGCGCGCGACTGACAGTCCTCCACTTCGACCGGCGCTTCCCACCTGCGGGTTTTCAGGTCATAGGCGGTCAGAAAGCCGCACGGATTGGTATCCTGCTGCCGCACGAAATAGTACACCCGATCCTGCCACACATAAACCGCATTTTCCCACTTGGAATCGTTTATAAAATCCGGCTGGGAGACATATTCCCAGGTCACCAGATCCCGGCTTCTGATGATACAGTTGAAATCCCCGCTGTAGGTTCCGGTGTAGTACCAGGTCTCGCCGTTTTCCCGTCTTTCCGTCAGCTTCTGCATTATGCCGATATCGGAGTACATTTTCTTGCAGGGAATGCCGTTTGCGGCCAGCGCACGCCGGATGCCGCTTACGGAGAAATCGTTTGTGACCTCCCCCACGCGGAACCGGTTCACGCCGATCTGCCCGAGCCTTTTGTCCGAAAGGGAAAACGGGCAGTAAAACCGGTAATAATTGTCCTCCGTGCGGGCGGTCCACATGACGAAGATCGTGTCGTCATCCTTTTGCATCAGGATGGTATCGTATACCATGTCGATCTTTTTCCCGTCGACACAGTCCCCCGCCGTCTGGATATCGAGGAACGTTTTGCGTTCCATATCCTCCAGCGGCGCCCAGACCAACCGCGCGGTCTGGTTCTTCGGGTCTTCCGACGGTTCCTTTGTGTTTGCGTAATAGGTCATATAAACCGTACCGCCGATCACGGCAAAGGTCGAAACATGCGCCATCCGGTCTCCCGGCTTTTCAAAATCCGAGACGAACCGCCGCGAGATCTCCTGCGCAAACGCCTCGCCTTTTTCCACGGCCAAAGCGTCCGCGGCAGAGGAGATCCTCCGCGCCGGATCCCGGATCGGCGCCCCGGGTATGTAAATCAGTTCCCGCGGCGTATATACATCCTCAGAAAAAAGTCGATCGCACATGGAAGCCGCCCTCCTTTTGTTTTTGCCGCCGCAGGGCGTCCATCCCCTCACGACGGATGCCGCAGCGGCCTGTATCTGCTATTATAAATCATTTTTGCGCCGAAAACAATGGACTGCGGCAAAAAAAGCCCGCTTATTCCCAATAAGCAGGCTTTTTTCGTTGCGATCCGGCATTACCCCGCCGCATCCAGCATATTCTCGATAAAAATCCCATACCCCCGCGTCGGGTCGTTTACGAGCACATGCGTCACCGCGCCGACGAGCTTGCCGTCCTGCAGGATCGGGCTGCCGCTCATTCCCTGCACGATGCCGCCGGTTTTGGCAAGCAGCGCCGCGTCCGTCACCTCGATGAGGAGATTGCGCAGGTTTTCGTCGTCCGGATAAAGCTTCAAAATCCGGATATGATAGGTGCGTGCGGTCTCGCCGTCGACACACGCGAGGATCTGAGCGTCGCCGGTGCGGACCTCTCCGGCCGGCAGGCAGGGTACGGCGTTCTGCGCCGCAGGAGAGGCGCTCATCCGTCCGAAAATGCCGCCTTCGGTGTTCTTGTCCACCGTCCCCAGCACCTTCGAGGGCTCGAACCGCCCGTGGAGCTCGCCGGGCTCTCCCGATTTGCCGGGACGGACGTCCGTCACATACGAGGGAACGATCGAGCCGCCCGAAATGGAAAGCAGCCTTTCCCCGCCCGCGTCGTCGGTGATGCCGTGTCCCAGCGCACCGAAGCCGCCGTCTTTGGGGTTATAATAGGTCAGCGTGCCGATGCCGAGCATGCTGTCGCGGACCCAGACGCCGATGCGGTATCCCTCGCGGCCCTTTGCCGGCGTTACGCGGATCTCCTTTGTTTCGTCTCCGCGCCGTATGGTCAGCGTCAGCGCGTCCCCGCCCGAGACGGCCTTCTGCAGCTCCTCCGCCGAGCGGACGGGCCGGCCGTTGGCCTCCAGCAGCCGGTCGCCGGCCATCAGCCCCGCGTCGCGCGCCGGGTAGACGCTGCCGGCCGCCGTCTCGACGCCGGTCAGCCCGGATACGGTGACGCCGTCCGTGGGGAGCCGAATGCCCGCCGTCACGCCGATGGGCACCAGCGCGTCCGGCAGTGCCGCCGCATGAGCCGGCGCCGCGGCGGATAACAGTATAAACAGAGCGAGCAGGACCGCACGGCAGCCTGCGCGCCGGGTAGAAAAGGGTGTATATCTCATGGAAGGTTCCTCTTTGTCATTTCTTGAGAGTTTTTGTAAAATCCACGCGCGGCGCTTTTCCCGCGCAGCGTTAATATCCCCCGTTCTCGCCGTCTTACAGCAGGGGTAGGTATCATTATTTTTTGGGCAGCCATAAGTTTTCTTGAAAGAGGAAGTTTACGCTTGATTTTTCGACACCCTTCGTGTATCATAGGAGTTAAAGGATCTCATCCCCACAGGCGGGGGTTTTTGGGGGCAGTCCCGATCGTTTTTCCACTTTTCCCCCAATCGGTCCCGCGTCAGAAAAGAAGATCCACCGGGAAACAGGAAGTCATCACGAAAGTGCCGCTCCGGGATTTGGGAGAACAGAATGTATCCGCAATTTGAAACCGATAAAATTCTTGTAAAATGCCACCCTTCGCCCAGACAGCTGGCGGTAGAACAGATGGAGTTCTACGCCTTTGCCCATTTCACGGTCAATACCTTTACGGACAAAGAATGGGGAGACGGAAACGAGCCGGAAACGATTTTTGATCCGACCGCGCTTGACGCAGATCAGTGGGTGGACGCGCTGAAAGCCGCCGGAGCCGCCGGGCTTTTGCTGACCTGCAAGCATCATGACGGCTTCTGCCTGTGGCCCTCCAAATATACGGAGCACTGCGTAAAGAACAGTCCTTTCCGGGGCGGAAAGGGCGATGTGGTGCGGGAGGTCTCCGATGCCTGCAGAAAGGGCGGTATCAAATTCGGCGTATACCTGTCTCCGTGGGATCGAAACAGCCGGCTTTACGGACAGGGAAAAGCATATGACGATTACTTCTGCAATCAGCTGACGGAGCTCTGCACCGAATACGGCGAACTGTTTTCCGTTTGGTTCGACGGCGCCTGCGGAGAGGGTCCCAACGGGAAAAAACAGGTCTACGACTGGGATCGGTATTACGCCCTTATTCGAAAATTGCAGCCCAACGCGGCGATCGCCATCAGCGGGCCGGATATCCGCTGGTGCGGGAACGAAGCGGGAGACACGAGAGAGAGCGAATGGTCCGTTCTTCCCACCGGATTCGATGATCCGGACGCTGTTGCGGCAAAGAGCCAGCAGGCGGACGATGGGAAATTCCGTGAAAAGAAAATTTCGGAAACCGAACGTGATCTGGGGAGCCGCTTTTTTCTGGAAAACGCCGCCGGATATGCGTGGAGACCTGCGGAAACCGACACCTCTATCCGGCCGGGCTGGTTCTACCACGCCAGCGAGGACGACAAGGTCCGTTCGACCGAAACGCTGCTGGATATCTGGTACCGCACAGTGGGAGGCAATTCCACGCTGCTTTTGAATATCCCGCCGGACAGACGCGGTCTGTTCCATGAGACCGACGTTCAAAGACTGCGTGAAATGGGCGAAACGCTCCGAAAAACCTTTGCGGTCAATTTTGCGGAAACGGCCGCGATCACCGCGGACCGTGACGACGGCTATCATCCCGCGGAAAATGTGAGAGAAAACAACTATCAGGCATACTATAAGCCTTTTGACGGAGAAAACGCGGTCATGCTGACTTTCAAGCTCGAAAAGCCGCAGGAAGTTACCCATGTCGTGCTGAAGGAGCATATCCCGATGAGCCAGCGCATTGAAAAATATGCCGTTGAAGCAAAGCTGCCGGACGGCGCATGGCGGGAGCTCGCAAAGGGAACGACGGTGGGTTATCAGAAGATCGAGCGCTTCGAAGCGGTCAGGACCGATGCGCTCCGCATCCGCATTCTCGATTCGAGAGTATGCCCGGTCCTTTCCTTTGTCGGCATTTATTGAGGGACCTCCCGCCACAGACCGCGGTTTTGACACGGGATCTTTCCGATCATATTATGGCTGCCGCCTGCGTTTCCGATACAGACGGGGCGCCCCCCTATTTCCGCCTGTTTTTTGAAATTTCACTATAAAAGGATAGGAGTTTGGTCATGAAAATTTTTTCCGACGGCAAAGCATTCTATAAAGGCAATCTGCATACGCACACCCGTCTTTCCGACGGACGCAAAACGCCCGAAGAGGCCGTCGCGCTCTATCGCGCGGGCGGTTACGATTTCATCGCAATCACCGACCACAGAAAGCGCTTTCCCGGTCTGGAAACCGAGGACTTCGTGGTGCTGCCCGGCGGCGAATACCACCACCAGCCCGGCGTGACCGCCTATCATATTCTCGGCATCGGCACGGAAAGCGACGTCGTGACCGACGACTCCACCTCGCCGCAGGAGATCATCGACCGCATCCGCAGCGCGGGCGGCTACCCGATTCTCGCCCATCCGGCGTGGTCGCTGATGACCGCCGAGGACGGGCTGGCGCTCCGCGGCTATGAGGCCGTCGAGATCTATAACGGCATCTCCGACGGATACGCCAACCGCGGCTATTCCAACGAGTTCATCGACGCCTGCGCCACGCACGGCCGCCTGACCGCCATCGTCGCCGACGACGACGCGCATTTCTACGAGGGCTACGACGAGCTGCGCGGCTTCATCTGCGTGCAGGCCGACTCGCTGACGATCCAAGGGCTGATGGACGCGATCTGGGCGGGCAAATACTATGCCTCCACGGGGCCGTCTCTCTCGCAGATCGAGATCGACGACGCGGGCGTCTTCCATGTGACCTGCTCCGCCGTCCGGGAGATCTACTTCATGACCAATACCTGGTTCGTCGCCGGACGCACCGTCCGCGCGCCGAAGGGCGAGACGATCACCTCCGCCTCCTATAAGCCCGTCTCGTCCGACCGCTGGGTGCGCGTCGAAGGCGTGGATGAAAACGGCGGACGTTTTTACTCCAATTTCATCCCGATTTCGCGCGGCTGAGGAAAGAAAGCGAAAAAGCGCCGCAAAATCTCAAAAATTTTACACATTTCACCCTTGCATTCGAATGCATCGTGTGGTATAATACTGCGGTATGCAGCCGGATAGTCCTCTGCCCCGCCGGAAACCGAGCGAAGCGGCACGAATATCCGTAGTTTTAGGAGGAACGTATGGATCTGTTGAAAGCGGTCGTCGAGCCGCAGATGAAGGAAATCCCGCCGATGGGTATCGGTGATACCATCCGCGTGCACGCGAAGATCAAGGAAGGCGCCCGTGAGCGCATCCAGACCTTCGAAGGCACCCTGATCGCCCGGAAGCACGGCGGCATCTCCGAGACCATCACCGTGCGCCGCGTGTCCTACGGCGTCGGCGTCGAAAAGGTGTTCCCGCTCCATTCCCCGAACATTGCGAAGATCGAAGTCATCAAGCGCGGTAAGGTTCGCCGTGCGAAGCTGTACTATCTGCGCGGCAAGGTCGGTAAGGCCGCCCGCGTCAAGCAGGATATCTAAAGCGGACATTTCCGAAAAAGGGGCTTTCCCCCTTTTGCCTGTGGATGCCGCAGGAGATCCTTCGGGTGAATTATCCCACGGAAGAAAAAAGGGGGGACGCATATGTGTCTCCCCTTTTTTACCACAAATTCTGTAAAAGGAGGCTGTACCGTCCATGTCCGAGCCGAACGAAATCCGGCCGCCGGAGGAAACGGCGGAAGAGCTTGCGGACCGTCCCCGAAGCGACCCGGGCCGGGAGCTGTTTGACTGGGCGGAATCCCTCGTTCCGGCGCTCGTATTCGTCGTGCTGCTGTTCGTCTTTGCCGTCCGCCTGATCGGCGTCGACGGCGACAGCATGCTGCCGACGCTGCAGAGCCGCAATTATCTGATCGTATCCGATCTGTTCTACGACCCGAGCCCCGGCGACATCGTCGTCATCACCAAGGAGGGCTTTCTCATCAACAAGTACGGTCGTGAGGACAGCTTCGTCAAGCGCATCATCGCCGTCGAAGGCCAGACCGTCGACATCGATTACGACGCCGGTATCGTCTACGTCGACGGGGAGGCGCTCGACGAACCCTTCACCAACACGCCCACCAACCGCCGCGGGGATATGCAGTTTCCGCAGACGGTGCCGGAGGGCTGCGTCTTTGTCCTCGGCGACAACCGCAACGGCTCGACCGACAGCCGCTACACCTACGTCGGTATGATCGACGAACGCTATATCGTCGGCAGAGTGCTTCTGCGCATCCTGCCGATCCGGGAATTCGGAGTAGTCTCATGAATCAGGACCCCATGCGTGTGCAGTGGTATCCGGGGCACATGACGAAAACGCGCCGCGCGCTCGAGCAGATCATCCCGATGGCCGACGCCGTCTGCGAGATCCTCGACGCGAGGATCCCGCGCGCGTCCCATAACCCCGACTTCGACCGTCTCGCGCCCCAGCTTCCCCGCCTGATCGTCTTAAACCGCGTCGATCAGGCCTCCCCCGCCGCCACGTCGCTCTGGCGCAGCGATTTCCGGACGCGCGGCGTCCCGGTCATCGAAACCGACTGCAAAAACGGCGCCGGCATCCGCGACTTCGCGCCCGCCGTGCGCAGTCTGCTTGCCGAAAAGCTCGCGCGCAACGAGCAAAAAGGGCAGGCCGGCCGCGCGGTGCGCCTCATCGTCGTCGGCATCCCGAACGTCGGCAAAAGCTCGCTGATCAACCGCCTGACCGGCCGCCGCGCCGCCAAGGCCGAGGACCGTCCCGGCGTCACGCGCACCGGACAGTGGTATACGCTCGAAGGCGGCATCGAATTGTACGATACGCCCGGCATGCTCTGGCCGAAGATCGAGGACCCGGACGCGGGGCTCCGGCTTGCGTTTACGGGCGCCGTGCGCGACGACATCCTCGACGTCGAGGAGCTGGCCTCGCGGCTGCTGCTCTCGCTCGCCGTCCATGCGCCGGACGCGCTCGGTAGCCGGTATAAGCTCGACCTGTCCGCTCTGCCGCATGAGAGCATCGCGGACGGCTATGCCCTGCTCGAAACGGCCGCGAAAAAGCGCGGCTTCCTCATTTCCGGCGGCGACGCCGATACGGAGCGCATGTCGCGCATCCTGCTCGACGAGTTCCGCGGCGGCAAGCTCGGAAGAATTACGCTCGAGACGCCGGAGGGATAAAAAATGCTCGAAGCCCCATGGAAATACGAACAGGAGGCGCACGCGCGCGGCTTTGCCGTCGTCTGCGGTGTCGATGAAGCCGGACGCGGGCCCCTCGCGGGGGACGTTTTTGCCGGCGCCTGCATCCTGCCGGAGGATTTTGACCTTTCGGGGCTGGACGATTCGAAAAAGCTCTCCGAAAAAAAGCGCGATCTCCTGTATGACCGCATCCGCGAGCGCGCCGTGTGCTCCGTCGCCCGGGCGACGCCGGAGGAGATCGACCGCCTTAATATTCTGAACGCCGCGATGCTCGCCATGCACCGCGCCATCGAAGGGCTGCGCGTTCATGCCGATTATGCGCTCGTCGACGGCGACAAGCTGCGCGGTTTTACGGTTCCGGCGCAGTGCATCGTCGGCGGCGACGGCAAAAGCGCCAGCATCGCCGCCGCGTCCATCCTGGCAAAGGTCGAACGCGACCGCTATATGATCGAAATGGCGTCCGTATACCCCGGCTACGGCTTTGAAAAGCACAAGGGGTACCCGACAAAGGCACATTACGAAGCGATCCGCGCGCTCGGCCCCTGCGGGATCCACCGGCAGAGCTTCCTCAAAAAGCTGAACGCGCCCGCGAAGAAGGATCCCCTTCCCGGCCGGTACGGCGAGGATGCCGCCGCGCGGTATCTGGAGTCGCTCGGCATGACCGTCCTCGAGCGCAATTACCGCACGCGCGAGGGCGAGATCGACATCATCGCCCGCGACGGGGACGTCGTCGTCTTTGTCGAGGTCAAGGAGCGCCGCGACGCGTTCTATCACAGCGGTATGGACGCCGTCGGGGCGGGAAAGATCGCCCGGCTGCGCAAGACCGCCGACGCGTGGTTTGCCGAGCGCGGCGTCACGGCGCGCGGCCGCTTCGATATCGTCGAGGTGTATGCCGGCGTCCCGAAGGATTCCCCCTTCGGGCTGACCTATCCCGCGCCGGAGTTCCGCTATACCCGACAGGCTTTCTGATCTTTGTCTCCCCGCATCCTTTATATAGTAAGAAAGGAGACCCGCTCATGCCGTCCTTTCCGTCAAAGCCCGCCTATTTCGACTGCCACTGCGACACGCTGTCCGTCACCGCGGCCACCGGCGACTCCCTGAGAAGCGGAAACCGCCATGTAACGCTCGACGCGATGAAGGATTACGCGCACTATGTGCAGTTTTTCGCGATCTTTACCAACATGGGCGCAGGACTCAGCTTCCCGACCGAAGACGACTTCCTCCGCGCGGTGCGCGCACGGGAGATCCGTCCGACGCCCGCGCTTTTTGCGCATTACGAGCGCCTGATCCTCGAATTTGACCGCCAGATGGCGCAGCTTTCCGACATCGCGCTCCCCTGCCGCAGCGTCGCCGACATCCTCGCCGCGCGCGAGGCGGGAAAAATCGCCGCCGTGCTGACGGTGGAGGGCGCCGAGCAGCTCGAGGAGACCTCCGTCGAGGACGCCTATGCCCGCGGTGTGCGCGCCTGCACGCTGACGTGGAACTACGCAAACCTCATTGGCGGTTCGAACCTCTCCGGCGGCGGGCTGACCGATTACGGCCGCGATTTCCTGCGCCGCTGTGAAAACGTCGGCATGCTCGTCGACGTCTCGCATTCGTCGGAAGCGCTGTTCTACGACGTCGCGAAGGCCTCGCGCGTGCCGTTCATCGCGTCGCATTCCAACGCCCGCACGATTGGGCATCACCGCCGCAACCTGACGGACGAACAGTTTTTAGCGCTGGCCCGTTCGGGCGGCGTCGCGGGCTTTAATCTCTACGGCGCGTTCATCCGCGACGGCGGTACCTGCACGATCGGCGACTGCGCCGACCATATCGAGCATTTCCTCTCGCTCGGCGGCGCCAAGCATATCGCGATGGGCGGCGACCTCGACGGCTGCGAGCAGCTCCCCGAGGGCATCTCCGGCTCCGGCGACGTCTGGAAGCTCGCCGACGAGCTGGCCGCCAGGCACGTCCCCGCCGGTGTCATCGAAGACATCTTCTACAATAATATCCTCCGTGTATGCAAAGAGGTATGGAAATGAACTATGTATCCACCCGCAGCGCTGCCGTCCGGGTACCGTCCGCCCATGCGATCGCCAACGGCATCGCGCCCGACGGCGGGCTCTACACGCCCGAAGCGCTCCCGCAGTTCTCCCCCGATTTCCTGCGTTCGCTCGCGCCGCTCTCCTATGCCGAACGCGCGGCGAAGATCCTCGCCTGCTTCCTCACCGACTTTACGGAGCCCGAGCTGCTCGCCGCCGCCCGCGCCGCCTATGCCCCCGACCGCTTCTGCTATCCCGAGGGCTATGCCGCGGACGTGCCGCTCGACGCCGTCGCTCTGAAGTCCCTGTCCGACACCGAGCATGTGCTCGAGCTCTACTGGGGCCCGACCGCCGCGTTCAAGGACATGGCGCTGCAGATCCTGCCGCACCTGCTCACGGCGTCCCTGCGCAAGCTCGGCGAGACGCGCACCGCCTGCATCCTCGTCGCCACCTCCGGCGACACCGGCAAGGCCGCGCTCGAGGGCTTCCGCGACGTGCCCGGCACGAAGATCGCCGTCTTCTATCCCAATGACGGCGTATCCGACGTCCAGAAGCTCCAGATGGTCACGCAGGAGGGCGCAAACGTCGGCGTCTCCGCCGTTTCCGGCAATTTTGACGACGCGCAGACCGGCGTCAAGCGCGTGTTCACCGATCCCGCGATCCGCAGAACGCTCGACGGGCACGGCTGCTTCTTCTCCTCCGCCAATTCCATCAACTTCGGCCGTCTTGCGCCGCAGATCGTCTACTACGTCTCCGCCTACCTCGATCTCTGCGCGCGCGGCGCCGTCCGCTTCGGCGATCCCGTCAACGTCTGCGTGCCGACCGGCAATTTCGGGAACATTCTCGCCGCCTACATCGCCAAGAAGGCGGGACTGCCCATCGCGCGCCTGCTGTGCGCGTCCAACGCCAACAACGTCCTGACGGACTTCCTCGCGACCGGCGTCTATGACCGCCGCCGTCCGTTCCACAAGACGCTGTCCCCGTCGATGGACATCCTGATCTCCTCGAACGTCGAGCGCCTGCTCTACTACATCTCCGGCAGCGATACCGAATTTGTCGCCGCCTGCCAGAGATCCCTCTCCGAGGAAGGGCATTTCGCGGTCGACCCGTCGCGGCTTGCGGACTTCCGCGGCTTCTTCTGTGACGACACCGCGACGAAGCAGACCATCCGCGAGGTCTTTACCGATTCGCGCTACCTCATCGACCCCCACACCGCCGTCGGTATGCACGCAAGCCGCCGCTACCGCGCGGAAACGGGAGACCGGACCCCCTGCATCCTCGCGTCCACCGCGTCGGCGTTCAAGTTCTGCGCGGGCGTGCTCGACGCGCTGACGGGAAAGCCCGCCGAAAACGATTTCGACGCGCTGGCAGCCCTTTCCCGCGTCACGGGTCAGCCCGCGCCGAAGCCGCTCTCGTCGCTCGACGGCAAGCGCGTGCGCTTCGAGGGCGTGACCGCGAAGGAAGCGATCGGCGAGACCGCGCTGCGGCTTCTTGGCATCTGAACAGCAAAACGGAGGGAACTATGGCGCTCTACGCACTGGCGGATCTCCACCTTTCCACGCGCGTCAACAAGCCGATGGACGTCTTCGGCGGCGCGTGGCGGGGCTATATGGACAAGCTGCGGCGGAATCTGACCGTGCTGAAGCCCGGCGACACGCTCGTCGTGCCGGGCGACCTCTCGTGGGGCATCTCGCTGGAGGAAGCGCTCGACGACTTCCGGTTTCTCGCGTCCTATCCGGGGCGCAAGCTGCTCGTCAAGGGCAACCACGACCTGTGGTGGGACACGCGCGCCAAAATGGAGCGCTTTCTCGCCGCAAACGGCGTGGAAGGCATCGAATTTCTGCACAACAACTGCTTTTTTTACGACGCGCCCGACACGAAGGTCGCGCTCTGCGGCACGAGGGGCTGGTTTTACGAGGAGGACCACGGCACCGCGCACGACGACAAGATGCGCGCGCGGGAGGTGATCCGTCTGCGCGCCTCCCTGAATGCGGCGAAAAACGCGGGCGCCGGGCGCATATACTGCTTTATGCACTACCCGCCGGTCTACGGGCCGTACGTCTGCGAGGGCATTGCCGCCGCGCTGGAGGAATACGGCACGGATACCTGTTTTTACGGCCATCTGCACGGAGAAAGCTGTAAATCCGCGTTCCGAAGTGTTAAAAATGGCGTAAACTATCGGCTTGTGTCGTGCGATTCTGTAGATTTTCAACCAATTTTGATTGAGCCGTAAAAAAGTATGGCATAATACCAGAAAGTGTTGTATAATAGCGTCGTACTTAAAAATACACGATAAGAAACCTAAAGGGGAAATTAACCATGGAAATCAAACGCAACGAAAAGACCGCCGTCAATACGGTGGAGCTCGAAATCGCCGTCACCGGCGCCGACTTCGAAAGCGCGATCCAGCAGGCTTACCGCAAGGACGTCGCGAAGATCAACGTCCCCGGCTTCCGCCGCGGCAAGGCCCCCCGCAAGATTATCGAACAGCTCTACGGCAAAGCCGTTTTCTATGAAGAGGCCGTCAATTCCGCAACGCCCGCCGCTTACGAAGCCGCGGTGAAGGAAGCCGCTCTCGAGCCCGTCGCCCAGCCCGAGCTGGAGATCGTCTCCATCGACGAAAACGGCTTCGTTTTCAAGGCCGTCGTCACCACCAAGCCCGTCGCCACCGTCGGCGATTATCAGAGCATCCGCGCCGAGCGTAAGGTCGACGAAGTCACCGACGCCGACGTCGACGCCGCCATCGAGCGCCTCGCCCAGCGCAACGCCCGCATCGAGACCGTCGAGCGTCCCGCCGAAAACGGCGACATCGCCGTCATCGACTATGAAGGCCTTCTCGACGGCACCGCCTTCGAGGGCGGCTCCGCGGAGGACTACGAGCTGAAGCTCGGCTCCGGCACCTTCATCCCCGGCTTCGAGGATCAGGTCGTCGGCCACTCCGCCGGCGAGCAGTTCGACGTCAACGTCAGCTTCCCCGAGGACTATCATGCCGAGGACTTGAAGGGCAAGGCCGTCGTCTTCAAGGTCCGCCTGCACGAGGTCAAGAAGTCCACGCTGCCCACGCTGGACGATGAGTTCGCCAAGGACGTCTCCGAGTTCGACACCCTCGCCGCTCTCCGCGACGACGAACGTGCGAAGCTCGTCAAGACCCGCGAGCACAACGCCGATCAGGCCTTCGAATCCGCCATCATGGAGAAGCTCTCCGCCATCACCGACGTCGAGATCCCCGACGCCATGATCGAGTCCCGCATCGACAACATCGCCGAGGACTTCGCCTACCGCTTCCAGATGCAGGGCATCTCGATGGATCAGTACTTCAAGATGACCGGCTCGAACATGGAAGACTTCCGCGCGAGCTTTAAGGACCGCGCGACGATGCAGGTCAAGATCTCCCTTGCGCTTGAGGCCGTCGCGAAGGCGGAGAACATCACCGTCACGCCCGAGGACATCGAAGCGGAGTACGTCAAGCTCGCCGGCGAAAACGGCAAGGTCGAGCAGATCAAGAGCTACATCTCCGCCGACGCGCTGGCGCACGACATGATCGCCGAGCGTGCGATGAACCTCTTGAAGGAGATCGCCGCGAAGGAGCCCATCGAGACTGCCGAAGCCGAAAAGCCCGCCGAAGCCGCGGAAGGCGAAAACGCGTAACCGCATCCCTTTTTCAATCGATAAACCGCGCCGGGGCCGTAAAAACACCGCGTTTTGCGGCCCCTTTTTACAACATGGAGGTAACACTATGAGTCTTGTCCCGATGGTCGTCGAGCAAACCAACCGCGGAGAGCGTTCCTACGACATCTTCTCCCGCCTTCTCAACGACCGGATCGTCATGCTGTCGGAGGAGGTTAATGATACTACCGCGTCGCTCGTCGTGGCGCAGCTTCTGTATCTGGAAGCCCAGGATCCCGATCGCGATATTCATTTTTATATCAACAGCCCCGGCGGCTCCGTGACGGCGGGACTCGCGATCTACGACACGATGCAGTATATCAAGGCCGACGTCGAGACGATCTGCATCGGCATGGCGGCGTCGATGGGCGCGTTCCTGCTCGCCGCCGGCGCGAAGGGCAAGCGCTATGCGCTCCCGAACGCCGAGATCATGATTCACCAGCCTCTGGGCGGTATGCAGGGTCAGGCCACCGACATGGCGATCCATGTGGACCGCATGCTCAAGATCAAGGAGAACTTAAACCGGATCCTGGCCGAGCGCACGGGCAAATCCTATGAGCAGATCTGCGCGGATACCGAGCGCGACCATTTCCTCACGGCTGCCGAGGCGGCCGAATACGGCATCATCGATAAGGTTATCGAGAAGCGGTAAATTTATCAGTCGAGGTATCTCATGGCTAAAAACGAAGAAAAGCATGTGCGCTGTTCCTTCTGCGGGAAGCGTCAGGAACAGGTTCGCCGCCTGATCGCCGGTCCCGGCGTCTATATCTGCGATGAATGCGTCGAGCTGTGCCTGCACTATCTCGACGATGATCCGACCAGTCCCCGGGACAGCGCCTATAACCGCGGCCGCGAGCAGGGACGCGAGCTCTATGAGGACGAAGCGTCCGTTCCGTCCGCCGGCGAGAGCGCGCCCGCGCTCATCCGTCCCCGCGAGATCAAGGAAAAGCTCGACGAGTATGTCATCGGGCAGGACCGCGCGAAGATGGCGCTGGCCGTCAGCGTCTATAACCACTATAAGCGGGTATTCTATGCCGGTCCTGCGGACGACGGCGTGGAGATCCAGAAGAGCAACGTGCTTTTACTCGGCCCGACCGGCTGCGGGAAGACCTTTCTTGCCCAGACGCTCGCGAGAATCCTCAACGTGCCGTTCGCCATTGCCGATGCGACAACGCTGACCGAGGCGGGCTATGTCGGCGACGACGTCGAAAACATCCTGCTGCGCCTGATCCAGGCCGCCGATTTCGACGTCGAACGCGCGCAGCACGGCATCATCTATATCGACGAGATCGACAAGATCGCGCGCAAGAGCGAAAGCACCTCGATCACCCGCGACGTCTCGGGCGAGGGCGTGCAGCAGGCGCTGCTGAAGATCCTCGAGGGCACCGTCGCGGCGGTTCCGCCGAACGGCGGCCGCAAGCACCCCCGTCAGGAGTTCATCGAGATCGATACCTCGCAGATCCTCTTCATCTGCGGCGGCGCGTTCGACGGGCTCGACAAGATCATCGAGAAGCGCACCGCCCGCGGCGGTCTCGGCTTCGGCGCCGACATCGTCAGCCGGAACGAAAAGGACCTCGGCACGCTTCTTGCACAGATCGAGCCGCACGACCTGCTGAAATTCGGTCTGATTCCGGAGCTCGTCGGCCGCCTGCCGATCATCACGACGCTCGAGCCGCTCTCCCGCGACATGCTCATCCGCGTGCTGACCGAGCCGAAGAACGCGTTTATCCGTCAGTACAAAAAGCTGATGGCGATGGACGGCATCGAGCTGGAGTTCGAGCCGGAAGCCATCGCCTATATCGCCGACCGTGCCGTCGCCCGCAATACCGGCGCCCGCGGTCTCCGGGCAATTATCGAGGAGGTCATGGGCGACATCATGTACGAAGCGCCCTCCGACCCGACCATTGTCAAAATTACCGTCACCCTGGAATGCGCCAAGCGCTCCGAGCCACCGGTCATCCTGCGCGACCCCTCGCGTCTGGACGGCGGACTTCCCCGCAGCGCGACCTGATTTTTTCCCCCTCTCTCTTCCGGGCTCCGGCGGTATCCTGTTTCCCCCGCGAAAGGAAAATGCTTATGGAACCCCAAAATCCCGATATTCTCAATATGCCGATGCTCCCTTTACGGGGGCTCGTGCTGTTTCCGCGGATGATTCTCCATTTCGACGTCGGCCGCCCCCGCTCGGTGCGCGCCGTGGAGCACGCCATCCGCAACAATACCCCGGTCTTTGTCGTCGCGCAGAAGGACATCCGCAACGCGGATCCCTCCACGGACGATCTGTACGCCTACGGCACCATCGCGACCGTTCGCCAGACCATCCGTCTCGGCAGCGCGATGCGCGTCCTCGTCGAAGGCAGCGACCGCGCGCGGCTCTCCCGCGTCTGGCAGGAGGATCCGTACCTGCGCGTCGAGGTCGAGCGCGAGCACATCGCGCCCGTCACCGCGTCGTCCACCGAAAACGAGGCGCTCGTGCGGCATGCAAGGGAGCTTTTTGAGCAGTATGTCTCCTTAAATCCCAACGCGCCGCAGGAACTGATCCTGAACGCGTTCGGCGAGGATGAGCTCGGGTATCTTGCCGACTATATGGCGCAGAACTGCGCCGCGGATTACGGCGAAAGGCAGAAGATCCTCGAGATTTTCGACCCCGTCGAGCGTCTCGGGCATGTCTGCGATCTGCTGGCCCGTGAAATCCAGGTCCTGGAGATCAATCACGAGCTTTCCGAGCATGTTCAGGAGCAGATGAACAAAAACCAGCGGGATTATGTGCTCCGCGAACAGATGAAGGCCATCCGGGAGGAGCTCGGCGAGGACGCGGAGGACAACGAGGCGGAACAGTACCGCCAGAAGATCCGGAAATTGAAGCTCCGCGAAGAGGACGAAGCGCGCCTGCTTACCGAGGCGGGACGGCTTGCGAAAATGCAGCCGATGTCCCCGGAAACCGGCGTCATCCGCACCTATCTCGACACCGTGCTCGAGCTTCCGTGGAACAAGCGCACCCGGGAGCGCATCGACGTCGCCGCCGCGCGCAGAATCCTGGACGCCGACCACTATGGCCTTGAGAAGGTCAAGGAACGCATCCTCGAAACCGTCGCCGTGCGCCAGCTCGCGCCCGACTTGAAGGGGCAGATCCTCTGCCTCGTCGGCCCGCCCGGCGTCGGCAAAACCTCCATCGGCGTCAGCATCGCCCGCGCCCTGAACCGGAAATACGCCCGGCTCTCCCTCGGCGGCGTGCGCGACGAGGCCGACATCCGCGGCCACCGCAAAACCTACATCGGCGCGATGCCCGGACGCATCATCAACGCGCTGCGGCAGGCCGGTTCGAAAAATGCGCTGCTCCTGCTCGACGAGGTCGACAAGCTCGGGCAGGATTTCCACGGCGACCCCGCCTCCGCGCTGCTGGAGGTGCTGGACGCCGAACAGAACGCCGCGTTCCGCGACCACTACATAGAGCTGCCCTTCGATCTTTCCGAGGTGCTGTTCGTGGTGACCGCGAACACGACGGAGACCATCCCGCGTCCCCTGCTCGACCGTATGGAGGTCATCGAGCTGCCCTCCTATACCGACGAGGAAAAGCTGCAGATCGCCAAAAAGCACCTGCTGCCGAAGCAGATGAAAAAGCACGGCCTGCGCCGTCCGCAGCTCCGCATCTCCGACGACGCGCTGCGCGCCGTCATCACCGGCTATACCCGCGAGTCCGGCGTGCGCAATCTCGAGCGCGAGCTCGCGCAGATCTGCCGCCGCACGGCCAAGGCGCTGGTCGAGAACCCCGAGCTCAAGCGCGTGACGCTGCAGCCGGATGGGCTTGAGCCCTACCTCGGCGTGCGCAAGATCTACCCCCCGCCCGTCTCCGGTCAGGAGGTCGGCGTCGTCAACGGGCTTGCCTGGACGGAAGCCGGCGGCGAGCTGCTGGAGGTGGAGGTCAGCGTGGTCGAAGGAACGGGCGCGATCGAGCTGACCGGCAATCTCGGCGACGTGATGAAGGAATCCGCGCATGCCGCGCGCACCTACATCCGCAGCCGTGCCAAAAGCCTCGGCATCGACCCGGAATTCTACAAAAACCGCGATATCCACATCCACTTCCCCGAAGCCGCGGTGCCGAAGGACGGTCCTTCCGCCGGCGTCACCGTCTGCACCGCGATGATCAGCGCGCTGACCGGCATCCCCGTCGTGCGCCGGCTTGCGATGACGGGCGAGGTCACGCTGCGCGGACGCGTGCTGCCGATCGGCGGCCTGCGCGAGAAGACGATGGCGGCGCTTCGCAACGGCATCACGACGGTCATCATCCCCGCGCAGAACGCGCCCGATCTGGAGGAGATCGATCCCGCCGTCCGCGGCGCGCTGCACTTTGTCACCGCCGAGACGATGGACACCGTCCTCGAAACGGCGCTTGCGCGTCTGCCGGCCCCGGTACAGGCGCAGAACACGGCAGCCGCGCCCGACGCGAAGGCACCCCTCTCCGATAAGCCGGTGGTGCTGCCGTCGGCGCAGCCCTCCTCGCTGCCGCAATGAAAGGATCCGTATGCTGAATTTTGACGGCGCCGCCTTTATCAAATCCGCCGCCTCCCCGGCAGGCTTTCTTGCGGACGGTGTGCCGCAGATCGCCTTCGCCGGACGCTCCAACGTCGGCAAAAGCTCCGTCATCAACTGTCTGACGAGAAACGGCGGTCTGTCCCGCGTCAGCGCGACGCCGGGGAAGACCGCGCATGTCAACTATTTTTCCCTTCCGGAGGCCAAATCCCGGAAAACCGGCGCGTATCTGGTCGATCTGCCCGGCTATGGCTTTGCACGCGTATCCGGCGACGAAAAGCTGCGCTGGGGGCGTCTGATGGACGCCTACTTTGCGGACAACGCGTCGCTGCGGCTCGTCGTGGTGCTGGTGGACAGCCGGCACGCGCCTACGGACGACGATCTGACGATGCTCTCCTACGCGAAGGGGCGCTACCCCTTCCTGATCGTCGCCAATAAATTTGACAAACTGCGCCCCTCCGAACGGGACGCAGCGCTTGCCGCTCTCCGCAGCGCGCTCGGAACGGGGGAAATCCTCGCCTTCTCCGCCAAAAGCGGCGAGGGCCGCGATTCTCTCCGCACCGCGCTTTCGTCCTGCGTACAGCGGTAGGTATCAGAGCTCTTTTCAACTTTGAAGGAGGTATTTTTTATGGCAGCCAGAGAAAAGATTACCTTTGACAAAACGGAAATCTCCGTCTATGACGACAGCGGCAAGCGCCCCGTCATCCTGAACCTGACCTACGAGCGGATCACGAGCATCCAGTTTGACCACGGTCAGATGCCCTTCATGGGAATCTTCAAAAAGCCCTCCGACCGCATCATGTTCCAGGTCCGCGGCCTCGAAAACCCCGTCATCCTCTACAAAGCCCGCGAAGGCGACAAATTCGACGGTTACATCGAGGGGCTTCGCAAGTTTGCCAAGGACAACCGCATCACCCTGCACGATTATCTGGCCAATCCCGAACAGCAAAAGTAAATACAGAAAGGATTTTGCGCATGTACGGTACCGAAAGTCTCGCAATCAATGAACAGGGCCATCTGACACTCGGAGGCGCGGATATTCCCGCGCTGGCATCCAAATACGGCACTCCCCTCTACCTCATGGACGAGGGCGGCATACGAAAGGCGTGCCGGGCGTATCTGGAGGCCGGGCGAAAGCATTACGGCGAGAATTTCTTCCCCGCATTTGCCGGCAAGGCCTTCTGCATCGGCGCGATGTACCGCATCCTCGCCGAGGAGGGCTTCGGCGCCGACGTCGTCTCCGGCGGAGAACTGTACACCGCGCACCGCGCCGGCTTCGACATGCGCAAAATCCTCTATCACGGCAACAACAAGACCCGCGCGGAGCTCGCCGAAGGGCTCGACTACGGCGTCGGCCGCTTCGTCGTGGACAACGTCGACGAAATGCGCGCGCTGGAATCCCTCTGCGCGGAGCGGAACGTCCGCGCCGGCATCCTGCTGCGCATCACACCCGGCGTCGAAGCGCATACCCACGCCTACATCCGCACCGGACAGATCGACTCCAAATTCGGCATGGCCATCGAAACCGGCGCGGCCGACGAGGGCGTGCGCACGGCGCTTTCCTGCCCGCATCTCGATCTGCACGGCTTCCATTGTCACATCGGGTCGCAGATCCTCGAAACCGAGCCGTTCGCGGCGGCTGCCGAGGTGATGACCGACTACATCGCCCATGTCCGCGACACCTTCGGCACCGTCGTGCCGGAGCTGAACGTCGGCGGCGGCTTCGGCATCCGCTATACCGAGGAGGATACCCCGAAGACCCCCGACGAGAACCTCGCGGCGCTCGCGGCGGCGCTCAAGGCCGCCTGCGCCGGCAAGAATCTGCCCCTGCCGCGCCTGATGATCGAGCCCGGGCGCTCCATCGTCGCCCCCTACGGCGTCACCGTCTATACCGTCGGCGGCGTCAAGACCATCCCCGGCTACCGCACCTATGTCGCCGTCGACGGCGGCATGACGGACAACCCCCGTTACATCCTCTACGGCTCCAAGTACGAGTTCGTCGTGCCCGAAAGGGCGTCCGAGCCGCGCACGATGACCGCGACCATCGCCGGACGCAACTGTGAATCGGGCGATCTCGTCGGCGAGAACGTCAGCATCCAGCCCGTGCGCCCCGGCGACCTGCTCTGCACGCTGACGACCGGCGCGTACTGCTACGCGATGGCGTCGAACTATAACCGCGTTCCGCGTCCGGCGGTCGTGATGATCCGCGACGGCTCAGACCGGCTCGTCGTCCGCCGCGAAACGCTCGAGGATCTCGTGCGCTGCGACATTCTGTAACTGCATTTCCCATTTTCAAAAACGCGCGAGAGGTTTTGCTTCTTCGCGCGTTTTTTTCCGAAAAAAGGAGAAAAAGCGCAAAGGAGAATCAAC
>JAEDGJ010000164.1 GCA_016297585.1 Clostridiaceae bacterium | reverse complement strand
TCGTGAACGTAAAGATCATCATGATGGGATTCGCCAGCGCGAAATCCCGCCGCGACAGCGGATACGCCGCGAGCACGGTCATCACCACCGCCAGCAGCGTGCCGGTCACGGTGTAGTAGATCGTATTGGCATAGCCCTTCATGACGGAGGCGTTCTCAAAGATCGTCTTGTAGCCCGCGAGCGTCGGCTGGACGGGAAGCAGCCAGACGCGTCCGGCGACGACCGCCTGCGGGTTGGAAAACGAACAGCTGACGATGTAGATCAGCGGATACAGCACGATGATCAGGATCAGCGAAAGAAACGTGTAGTTGCACGCGTAGAATATCCGGTCGCCTTTTGTCTCCCTCATCTTTCAGCAAACCTCCTGTTTTGAAATCAGACCGTTCCCGAATGCTCCCCGATCACCAGAGGCTGGAGCCCGAGAATTTTTTCGCAACGGCGTTCACGAGAATGACCAGTATGAAGTTGATCGCGGAATTAAACAGGCCGATTGCCGAGCTGTAGGAGTAATTCGGGAAGGACGCCGTCAGGCCCTGCTTATAGACAAGCGTCGCGATGACCTCGGAATACTCCGTGTTGGTGCTGTTCTGCATCAGAAGCACCTTTTCATAGCTGACGTTCATCAGGTTGCCGGCGCTCATGATGAGCAGAATGATGATCGTGGGCGCGATGCCGGGGAGGTCGATGTGCCAGATGCGCTTCAGGCGGCCGGCTCCGTCCACGATCGCCGCCTCATGCAGCGAGGGATCAATGCCGGACAGCGCGGAGATGTAGATGATCGCGGAGTAGCCCATGCTCTGCCAGATGCCGGACCAGACGTACAGGTGCGGGAACATCCGCCCCCGGCTCATAAAGTCGATCGCTTTTCCGCCGCAGGCGACGATGATCGTGTTGATAAGGCCGTATTTCGGCGAGAGAAGCTGGGTCAGCATGCCGATCAGGACGACGGTGGAGATAAAATGCGGCGCGTAGGTGACGAGCTGCACGGTTTTTCGAAATTTCGCGCTGCCCGCACAGTTTAACGCGATCGCGAGGATGATCGGGATCGGCGTGCCGACGAGCAGGCTGTAAAAGCTGATGACGAGCGTGTTCCGGATGACGCGCCAGAACAGGTAGGAGTCAAAAAACGCGATGAAGTGCTTGAGTCCGACCCATTGGCTTCCCCAGATGCCGTCCGCCGCCTTGTAATCCTTGAACGCGATCTGCGCGCCGTACATCGGGACATAGCAGAAAACAAAAATGTAGGCGAAGGGGATGACGATCATCGTGATCATCTGCCAGTTTTTCCTGATCCATCGGACGGTACGCGCTTTCGGAGACTTTGCCAATCGAAGCTGTTCTGCAGGACTCAAAAGCTGACTCATATTTGCCCTCCTGTCACACGATCCCCTGTCTTTTGCCGATGATCCCAAAAATGTGACCGTATTGATGCTTTTCATTATATCTTTTCATGGATGTTTGTCAATAGATAATTGCCGATTCGTTAATAACGTGTAAATACGTTCCATTTTCTTGTGCATAATGTATATGGTCAAAACTCACAAAAATAAGCATCTTTCCATTTTTATACTTGACAAAGCGAGATATCTTGCTATACTGAAACTGTCTGTGCAATTACTATTGGCAGTCCGAAAGGAGTATGGCTCATGGCAGATATCATTCTGGAAAATGCCGCGATGCGGCTGGTCGTCGGGGAAAACTGCATCACGAAAAGCCTGATTCTCAAGGAGACCGGTGAGGAGCTGCTCGCCGCCGAGGAGGAGATCGCGCTGTTCTCCGTCACGCAGGACCGCCCCTTCAACAACGAGGTCAAGCTGGCGCATCCCAACAAGCGCACCACCTATCAGGCCAATCACGTCATCCGCGTGGAGAACAAGCTCTATGTCAGCTTCGAGACCGTCCCCGTAAAGGCGGTCATCGACGTCGTCGAGGCGCCCGGCTACCTGAGCTTCCGGCTCCACGGCTTTACCGTATATCCCGAGGACTACCGGACCCTGTGCATGAAGACCCCGCCCGTCGCCGAGCTGCGCCTGTGCCAGCTTCCGGTGCGCCACCGCAAGAACTTCGGCGAGTGGCTCAACGTCGTATGGGACGACACCGCCGCCGTCAACGTATTAGCCGACTCCCCCTACCCCCGCATCGAATGCGAGTACCGCAAGAGCTGCCGCATCCTCACCGCCGACGCCGTCCGCGGCATCAAGCTCGAGGGCTGCTCCGCGACGCTGATCGTCAGCCGTCCGGACAAGCTGCTCGACTGCATCGACGCGATGGAGCGCGACTACGGTCTGCCGCACGGCGTCGAAAGCCGCCGCAGCGACAGCATCAACCAGTCCGTCTACTGGACACATGACCTGCATCCCGACAACGTCGACGAGCACATCGCCTTCGCCAAGCGCGGCGGCTTCCGGCTCATGCTCATCTATTACACGTCGATGTTCCACGAGGATCACGGCTACGGCTTCGACGGCGACTACGATTACAACGAATACTATCCGAACGGCCGCGAAGATCTCATCCGCGTGCTCGACCGCATCAAGGCCGCGGGCATCCAGCCCGGCATCCACTTCCTGCAGACCCACATCGGCCTGTGGAGCCGCTATGTCACGCCGCATGCCGACCACCGTCTGGGAAAAACCCGCTATTTCACGCTCTCCCGGCCGCTTGCGGACGGCGATACCGAGCTGTACGTCGAAGAAAACCCCGAGGGCTGCGTCCTGCATCCCCGCTGCCGCATCCTGCAGTTCGGCGGCGAGCTCATCTCGTACGAAAACTACGTCGACGAGCCGCCGTACCGCTTCACCGGCATTCAGCGCGGCGCGATGAACACGGAGCCCGAGGCGCACGGTACCGGACAGATCGGCGGTCTGCTCGACATCTCCGAATTCGGTGCCACGAGCGTGTACATCAACCAGAATTCCTCGCTGCAGGACGAGATCGCCGACAAGATCGCCGACGCCTACAACTGCGGCTTCCGTTTCTGCTATATGGACGGCTCCGAGGGCACGAACGTCCCGTTCGAGTTCCACGTCCCGAACGCGCAGTACCGCGTGTATAAGAAATTCAAGGAGGCCCCGCTGTTCACCGAGGGCGCCGCAAAGGCGCATTTCAGCTGGCATTTCCAGTCCGGCGGCAACGCCTTCGATATCTGGCCGCCGAAGATCTTCAAGAAGACCATCGCCGAGTTCCCTGCGGAGGAAGCGCCCCGGATGCGCTGCGACTTTACGCGGCTCGACTTCGGCTGGTGGGGCTTCTGGGCGCCGAACGACGAGGACAACGGCATCCAGGCCGATATGTACGAATACGGCACGAGCCGTGCGGCGGCATGGGACTGCCCCGCGACGATCCAGGCGGATCTCGGCCGCTTCCGCGCGCATCCGCGCATCGACGACATCCTCGAGGTCATGCGCCGCTGGGAGGACGTCCGCGCGACGCACTGGCTGACCGGGGACCAGAAGCTCGCGCTGCAGGATCTTGCGCAGGAGCATACGCTGCTGATCAACGAAAAGGGCGAGTATGAGCTCGCGGCGTACCGCAAGATCGACGCGCCCTGCGGCATTTCCGCGTTTGTGTTCGAGCGCGAAGGCGCGCGCTGGGTCGTCTACTGGCACGAAACGGGCGAGGGCTCGCTCGAGCTGCCGCTTGGCGGCTGCCAATACACCGTGTCCGACGCCATCGGCGGCGAACCGCTCGCCGTCCCGTCCTCCGCCGGTGCGTCCGTCATCCCCGCCGGCGCAAAGCGGTATCTGCGCACGGAGCTGTCCGAAGCGGAAATCGTCCGCGCTTTTGCGGCGGCAAAGCTCCGCTGAAAAAAGCGAAAAACGGCATCCGGCTGAAGTTTTTTCAAGCCGGATGCCTCTTTTTTCCCCTCGCCACCCCCCGGGCTGTTTTCGGCGGCCTGTTAAAAAAAAACCGAATACCGGCATTGAACCGGATCGGATTCTGTGGTATAATACAAAAGCTGATTCCAGTCTACATTATAAACGGAAGGACGCGAAAACCATGTTTGTCAAAGATTTACTGGCAGGCAAAACCGCCATTGTGACGGGCGGCACGAGAGGCATCGGTCTGGCCGTCGTGGAAACGTTCCTCGAAAGCGGCGCGAAGGTTGCGCTTTTCGGCTCCCGGCAGGAAACCGTGGATAAGGCGCTTGCCGCCTTAAAGGAGAAAAACGCCGATTATCCCGTGATCGGACTGTGCCCCGACCTCGCGGATTACGGCGCGGTCAGCGCGGCGATCGACGCGGTCAAGGCCGAGTTCGGCAAGATCGACATTCTCGTCAACAACGCCGGCATTTCGGCGAGAGATTCCTTCTACAATTATGATCCCGCCGCCTTTGACAAGATCATGGATCTGAACGTCAAGGCCATTTTCAACACCAGCAGAGCCGCGGCTCCCTACATGAAGGAGCAGGGCGGCGGCGTGATTATCAATACCAGCTCCATGGTCAGTCTTTACGGCCAGCCCGCGGGCGTCGGCTATCCGACCTCCAAATTCGCCGTCAACGGCATGACGAAGTCTCTGGCGCGCGAGCTCGGCCGGGACAACATCCGCGTCAACGCGGTCGCACCGGGCGTCACGAGAACCGACATGGTTGCCGCACTTCCCGACGAAATGGTCGCCAGAATCTCCGCGGGCATCCCGCTCGGCCGCGTCGGCGAGCCCGAAGAGGTCGCGAACTGCTTCCTCTTCCTCGCAAGCGACCTGGCAAGCTACGTCACGGGCGAAGTCCTCTCCGTCGACGGCGCGTCGCTGGTGTAATCTGTAAAACGCACCCGCGGAATACGGATTCCGTAAATAAATAAGGCATCCGGCTGACGGTTTTTTCAGTCGGATGCCTTTTTTACGTCCTCAAAGCCGCCGAAGACGCCCCGGTATTCAAAGGCTTTCTTGCAAGCTGGAGGTCGATGGTGTCATGAATCGTGATGGAGCCGCCGTGGGCTTCGATCGCTTCCTCGACTTTCTCGAAAAAC
>JAEDGJ010000163.1 GCA_016297585.1 Clostridiaceae bacterium | reverse complement strand
GAGCGAGAACGCAAACAGCCGGCGCAGCGCGGCTTCGGCGGCGGAGGCGTCGGACGCCGCGGCGAAGTCCCGCGTGAAGTCCTCACAGGCGCGCTTGACCTCCTCGACGGTGATCCGGCGATAGGGCATTTCGGAAAATTTCATGGCGGTTTCTCCTTTTTCGGGCGCCGGAACGAACGCTTTTTGAATGTCCGTTCCGGTTTTTGAATTTGGGTATTGTAATTTCGGGTCGGATTCGGTATAATAAAGCGACGATACCAAATCAAAAAACTGGGGGCGTGAAAACGATGCTGTCCGAGCTGAAGCTGGACCGGGAGCTGTCCAAGGAAGAATACAAGTCGCGCATCAAACCCATCCGGGAGGCGCTGGCACGGGAATCGCTGCGCGTAAAGGCGGAGCGCGTGCCGGTGGTGATCCTGTTCGAAGGCTTCGGCGCGGCGGGGAAAGGCAGCTATATCTCCGAGCTGATCTTAAACTGGGATCCGCGCGGCTTCCGCGTGTTCTCCACGCGCGAGCCCGACGTCAACCAGGCGCGGCGTCCGTGGCTCTGGCGGTTCTGGGAGAACCTGCCCGAATACGGCAAGATCGCCGTCTTTGACCGGAGCTGGTACCGCGACGTGACCGTCGACCGCGTCGACCACGGACTGGCCGACGAGACGATCGACCAGATGTACGACGACATCAACACCTTCGAGCGCCAGCTCACCGACGACGGCTACTGCGTCATCAAGCTGTTTTTATGCATCTCCTGCGAGGAGCAGAAGAAGCGCTTTACAAACCTCCGCGCGTCGGAGCATACCGCGTGGCGCGTCACGGACGACGACCTGATGCACAACCGGCAGTACAAGCGCCACTTCGCGGCGTTCGACGAGATGATCCGCCGCACCGACACGCCCAACGCCCCCTGGCACGCCGTCGCGACGACCGACCGCCGCTACGGCACCGTGACCGCCTTCGAGATCATCGCGAACGCGATGAAGGAGGCCGTCGACCGCACGATCGAGGAGAGAGCCGCCCGCGCCGCGAGAACGGAGCCGCTGCCCGTCGTCTTTGACCCCGGCGTCCCGGTGCAGCCGATCAAAAAGCTCGCCGAGGTCAATCTCGACTGCCACATCGAGGACGACCGCTACAAGCGGGAGCTCGAGCGCTGCCGTACGGAGCTGGCGCAGCTCCACAACCGCATCTACCGCGCAAAGCTCCCCGTCGTCATCGCCTACGAGGGCTGGGACGCCGCGGGAAAGGGCGGCAACATCAAGCGGCTTGTCAGCTCGTTTGACGCGCGCGGCTACGGCGTCATTCCGATCGCGGCGCCCATCCCGGCGGAGCTGAACCACCACTATCTCTGGCGCTTCTGGCGCGAGATGCCGCGCACCGGACACATCGCGATCTTCGACCGGAGCTGGTACGGACGCGTGATGGTGGAGCGCATCGAGGGCTTCTGCACGCAGGAGCAGTGGATGCGCGCCTATCGGGAGATCAACGAGTTCGAGAAGTTCCTCGCCGACTGGAACACCGTCGTCGTCAAGTTCTGGCTGCATATCGACCCGGACGAGCAGCTCCGGCGCTTCCAGAACCGCGCGGCCGACCCGAACAAGGCGTGGAAGCTCTCCGACGAGGACTGGCGCAACCGCGAAAAGTGGGATCAGTACGAGGAGGCCGTCGACGACATGCTCCGCTGCACGAATACGGAGTACGCGCCGTGGTATATTATCGAGTCCAACGAGAAGAAGTATGCGCGCATCCGCGTCATGAAGATCATGATCGACACGCTGCACCGGGCGCTCGGCGACTAATCCGTCAGATACCCGCGGTAGGCGCGGAAGGCCGACGGCAGCGCGATCTGCGTCAGCAGCGCGTCGGGGCAGAACCACGAAAGCCCGCCGCTTTCCGCGCGCACCCGCACGGAATAGCCCGTCATCTGCCACTCAAGATGCGTAAAAATGTGGCGCGCGGGCGGGAGCGGTTCAAGGATTTCCGGCTCGAGTCCCCATCCGCGCAGCACGGCCGCCGCTTCATCGGGCAGGAGCGCGCCGGGGACGTTCGGCAGCTCCCACTGTCCCGCGAGAACGCCGTTCTCGCCGCGCCGGGAGAGCGCCGCGCGGCTGCCGCAGCGCAGCACGAAGACGGTCAGCGGCTCGATGCGCCGGGGCTTTTTCGGCGCACGGTTCGGCAGCAGCGCCGCCGTGCCGTCCGCATATCCCGCGCAGGTCTCCCGCAGCGGACAGAGCTCGCAGCGCGGGGCGGCGTTCGGGATGCAGACGGACGCGCCGAGGTCCATCAGCGCCTGATTGAAGTCCCCCGGACGGCTCACGGGCAGCTCGCGGGCCGCCTGCGCGCGGATGTCGCGCCGGACGGACGGCGAGAGGATGTCCCGCGCGTCGGAAAAGTACCGCGCGAATACGCGCAGCACGTTGCCGTCCACGGCGGGAACGGGCTGCCCGAAGGCGATGGACGCGATGGCGCCGGCGGTATAGTCGCCGATGCCGGGGAGCGTGCACAGCGTATCGTAATCGCCGGGCAGCGTCCCGCCGAAGGACTGCGTCAGCACGCGGGCGGCGCGCGAGAGATTCCGGACGCGGGAATAGTAGCCGAGCCCCTCCCAGAGCCGGTAGAGCGTGTCCTCGTCCGCGGCGGCAAGCGACGGGATGTCGGGAAGCGTCCGGAGGAAGCGCTCGAAATACGGGATGACGGCCTCCGCGCGCGTCTGCTGGAGCATGACCTCCGAGATCCAGACGCGGTAGGGGTCCGGACGCCCGTTCCGCACGCGCCACGGCAGTTCCCGGGCGTTTTGATCGTACCAAAGCAATAATTTTTCCTGCATAGCGCCAGTATAGCACATTTTCCATAGAGAATCAACCGTACAGAAAGGAATTTTAGAGAGGCCATGGATACCTTTGCCCTTGCCGAGCTTCTGTTTCCGCACATCACCGAAACGCCCGAGGACATCGAGGCGCGCTATCCCGAACGAAACCTCCCCGAAGGCGCGCGCGTGACGCGTATGGCGCCCTCGCCGACGGGTTTTTTGCATATCGGCGCGCTGTTCGGCGCGATGACCGACGAGCGGCTTGCCCATCTGTCCGGCGGCGTCTGCTGCCTGCGCATCGAGGACACCGACGCCAAGCGCGAGGTGCCCGGCGCGGTCGGCGCGTTCATCCGGATGTTCGCCCGCTACGGCATCCACTTTGACGAAGGCGCCTCGCTCGACGAAAACGGCGAGGTCACCGACCGCGGCGCGTACGGCCCCTACCGCCAGCGCGCCCGTGCGGAGATCTATCAGGTCTTTGCCAAAGAGCTTGTGCGCCGCGGCCGCGCGTACCCCTGCTTCTGCACCGAGGAGGATCTCGCCGCGATGCGCGAGCGTCAGGAGGCGGCGAAGGTGACGCCCGGCTACTACGGCGAATGGGCGGTGCACCGCCGCTCGACGTTTGAGGAGTACCGCGCGATGATCGAGGCGGGCTGCCCCTATGTCATCCGCTTCAAGTCCGAGGGCGACCCCTCCCGCCGCATCAAGATGACCGACGGCATCAAGGGCGCGCTCGATTTCCCGGAAAACGATCAGGACATCGTCCTTCTCAAGTCCGACGGCATCCCGACCTATCACTTCGCGCACGTCGTCGACGACCATCTGATGCGCACGACGCATGTGGTGCGCGGCGAGGAGTGGCTGGCGACGCTGCCCGCGCATATCGAGATGTTCCGCGCGTTCGGCTGGAAGGAGCCGAAGTATAACCATACGGCGACGATCATGAAGCTCGACGGCGCGTCCAAGCGCAAGATCTCCAAGCGCAAGGACCCGGAGGCCGACCTCGCGTGGTACGCCCGGGAGGGCTACCCCGCCGACGCGGTGCGCGAGTACGTCATGACGCTCCTAAACTCCAACTTCGAGGACTGGCGGCGCGATCACGCGGACGCCCCGCTCGAGGAGTTCCCCTTCTCCTTAAAGAAGATGAGCGTCTCCGGCGCGCTGTTCGATATGCAGAAGCTTGCGGACGTCGCGAAGAACGTCGTCTGCCGCATGAAGGCGCCGGAGGTCTACGAGCAGGCGCTCGCGTGGGCGCAGGAGTTCCGTCCGGACTTCGCCGCGCTGCTTTCGCGCGACCCCGCCTACTCCACCGCCATCCTGAACATCGGCCGCGAGGATAAAAAGCCGCGCCGCGACTACGGCGTCTGGTCGGAGCTGCCCGCGTACATGAGCTTTTTCTTCGACGAGACCTTCGTCCCCGGCGGCGCGTATCCCGCGTGCCTCTCCGAGGAGGACATCGCCGCGATCTTTGCCCGCTTCCGCGAGACCTACGACGAGTCGGACGACTCCGCCGCGTGGTTTGACAAGCTCAAGGACATCGCCGCGTCCATCGGGCTCGCGCCGGATACGAAGACCTTCAAGAAGAACCCCGGCGTCTACCGCGGACACGTCGGAGACGTCAGCATGGCGCTGCGCGTCGCCGTGACGGGACGGGAAAACTCCCCCGACCTCTACACGGTCATGAAGCTGCTCGGCCGCGAGCGCACGTTCGCGCGGCTCGGGGCGGCGAAATAAGCGCCGGTTTTGCGCGGAAAACGATAAAAAAGACCCGGGGCAAGGGAAAACCTCCCTTTGTCCCGGGTCTTTACTTGCCTATCGGAACGAATTTTTGCGCGTTACTTTGCGGCG
Organism: Clostridiaceae bacterium; assembly: GCA_016297585.1. GTDB lineage: Bacteria > Bacillota > Clostridia > Oscillospirales > QAMX01 > JAAZKA01. The sequence continues at coordinate 320 of JAEDGJ010000163.1, read as the reverse complement.
CGCTCCATGATCTCCGCGCTGCGGCGCAGGAACGCGGTCATCTCGTCGGCGGACAGCGGCTTCTGCGCAAGACGCGCGAGGTCGTAGATCTGCGCCGCGAGGAGGGACGCGTCATCGTCCCGGCCTTCGGCTTTGAGCGACAGGAGCTTTGCGGTCAGCGGATGCGCGGCGTTGACGACGAGCTTTTCCTGCGTCGGGAAGTCAAAGCCCGCGTTGCGGCCGAACATGCGCGTCATCTCCTGCAGGCGGCGTCCCTCCTCCGACAGCGTCAGGACGGCGGGCGGCGCGTCGCCGAGCAGGCTCTGGACGTCGATCTCCGT
>JAEDGJ010000162.1 GCA_016297585.1 Clostridiaceae bacterium | reverse complement strand
GGAAAAGAAATCGCTGGAGCGCCATGATCTAGAGCTGCTCATCGACCGGATTCTGGTCTTTGAGGATCATCTGGAGATCCGGCTGCAGGCGGATATCGACGCGCTGCTGCGGTGCGGCAGTCCGGAGGACGCCGTAAATTTTAAGTCCGGCACGGAAAGTATCGAAACGACGCTGATTCAGTCCTCAAAAAACCATGGGGACAAGGTTTTCCGTGTCCGTGTTATCAGCGACGGCGACCCGCTGGAAATCTTCACGGATCGCGACGGCGAGGTCATTTTCAAAAAGTATTCCCCCATGGGCGAGCTTGCCGCGTTTGCGTCCCAGCTCTGCGAGACGCTGCACAAGACCACGGGATATCCGGCGGCGATTGCCGACCGCGACACGCTGATCGCCGCCGCGGGGCCCGCGAGAAAGGATATCGCCGAGCGGCGCATCTCGTCCGACGTCGAGCATATCTGCGAAAGCCGCCAGATCTATCACGCAAAGCCCGGCGAGACGCCCGTTCCGGCCGTCGAATGCGAACCGGCGTCCGAGCTCGCCAAATACCGCGCCGCCATCGTAGCGCCCGTCGTCAGCGAGGGCGACGTATCCGGCTGCGTCATGTTCATCACCGCCGAGGGAATCCCGAACCCCGGCGAAACCGAGTATAAGCTCGCGCAGACCATCGCGGGCTTCCTTTCCCGTCAGATGGAGTCCTGACGAAAAACGCGCCGTCCGCATTTCCCGCTTCCTCCGAAAGGATGCGGAATGCGGACGGCGCGTTTTATTGTTTATTCGGACGCGCGGAGCGTCTCCGCAAGCGCGCCGAGCTGCCGGACGATCTCCTCGGGCAGGCGCTCGAGCGGGGCGGGGAGCTGGTCGGTGCCGGAAAAATAGACCGACCCGGAAAAGTCCGCGCCCATGACGCGCAGCAGACGCTTCGCCATCGCCATGGCGGGTTCACAGACCCCCTCGCCGCCGTCGGTGAGGAGCACCGCGCCGCGGCGGCGCTTCGGCGCCAGTACCTCGGTGTGCCGGAAGCGGCGCGCGGTCCAGAAATACTGCAGCCGGCTTGCAAGCGAGAGCAGCGGCCCGGTCAGCTCGGCAAAATAGATCGGCGACGCGATGACGATGCAGTCCGCGTCGGAAATGCGCCGGTAGAGCGCCTGCATCGGATCGGCGATCGCGCAGCGGTCGTGCGTCCAGCACCAGCGGCAGTCCGTGCAGGGAGAGACGCCGCAGCGGTAGGCGTCGACGATCTGCGTCTGCCCGGGCAGCATTTCGGAAAGCGCCGCCGCCATCCGCGCGGTGCCGCCCGAAGGACGGGGCGAGCCGTTGAAAATCAGCGTATTCATAGGGGAAAAGATGCCTCCTTTGCGGGGATGTCACTCCTCGTATTCGATGCCGCGGCGGCGGTCTTTTTTGCGCTGGCGGTTCGTTTTGGCGATGTTTTTGTGCCACTCCTGCTTGCGGCGCAGGTATGAGGCGGGGTCGTCTGCATATTTCGCCTCGCTTCTGAGCGCGCGGTAGCTTTCCCAGCGAGAGAGAGACAGCTCGCCGCGCTCGATGGCGGCGCGGATGGCGCAGCCGGGCTCGTTTTCGTGCCGGCAGTCGGAAAAACGGCAGTGTCCGAGAAACGCTTCGACGTCGGAGAACGCCTCGCCGAGTCCTTCGGAAACGTCCCACATGCCGAGCTCGCGCATGCCGGGGGTGTCGATGACAATGACGCCGCAGGGCAGCATCAGCAGCTCGCGGTGCGTGGTCGTGTGGCGTCCGCGGCTGTCGCTTTCCCGGATGGCGCTTGTGCGCATCAGCTCCTGTCCGGCGAGCGCGTTGACAAGACTCGATTTGCCGACGCCGGAGGAGCCGATGAAGACGATGGTGCGGCGCGGCTCGAGAAAAGCGGACAGCGCGTCCAGCCCGAAGCCCGTGGCGGCGCTGATCGGGAAGACGGGAACGCCGGGGGAAAGCGTCTGCACGAGACGGACGGGCGTCTCGAGATCGTCCGCGAGGTCGGCCTTTGTCAGGACGACGACGGGGGCAGCGCCGGACTGATAGGCGAGGGTCAGGCCGCGCTCGAGACGGCGGAGGTTGAAATCGCGGTTTAGGGACTGCATCAGAAAGACGTAGTCGAAGTTGGCGGCGACGGCCTGCTCCCCACGGCCGGGAGTGGGATCGCGGCGGGAAAAGAAGCTGCGGCGGGGGAGCGTCGCGGTGATGAGGCTGTCGCCGGAGGGGTTATAGTGCAGGGCGACGAAATCGCCGACGGTGGGGTAGTCGGCGGAGCCGCCGTAATAGACGGCGGACTTTAAGCGGGCAAAGGTTTCCCCGTTTGGACAGACAACGGCGCAGCGTTCGCGGAAAACGGCGGTGACGCGCGCGGGAACGGCGCCGGACAGGGGTCGGCCGGCGGTATAGCCGTATTCGGACAGATCGATCAAGGCGGATTCCTCCATCATGGTTTTTGGGTGTGGAAAGAGGGGGCATGCTTGCATCCGCCGCAAACCGAAATGGGACATATCCCCGAAAAAAGGCGCAAAAATACCGCAAAAGCAGCCTTTCACCAAAAGAACGGCGGCTTTTTGCGGAAAAACCCTTTTTTGAGGGAACGACGCGCGCATTCAGAAAGGTTTGACTGATCTTCACGGCAGCCCGAAAAAAGGCAGGTCGCCCTTTTTCGTGTGCCCTATTCGGTTGTTACAGGACGGACACCTCAAAAATCGCCGACATCAAAGACACGTCTCCTTTCATCTGTGCCGCCGGAGCAGCTTTTCTCCGGACGGAACGTTGGATTATGAGTGCAGTATACCACGCCGGGACAAAAAAAGCAAGGGTTTTTCGCGCAATACGCAAAAAACCCCTGAAAAAACGAGGGCAGAACGGCGGATCACTTCGCATACTGGCGGGCTTTGTTTTTCATGAAGCCCGCGTCAAGAAAGGGGTGCAGCTCAGGCTCCGTCCGGTCGATATACCGGCACAGCGCGGCGGCGAGCGCTTCCGCCTGCGGCCGGTCCGCGGCAGCCGTCCGCCGGATCCGCGCGAGCCGCACGGTGATATACGCGTGGTGCCCGAGAACCTGCCACAGCCGCCGGCGGCAGCCCTCGGACGCGGCGATGTTCCGTCCGATGACCGGGGCAAAGGCGTCGCACAGCGGCTCCACATCGGCGAGCTTTGCAAGATACGGCGCGGGATCCTCCTCTTTGCGCTCGCCGCGGAAGAAGGCCATGTCAAAGCACCGGCCGAGCTGCGTCAAATAGTCCTTCAGCAGCAGGCCGTCTTTGCCGTATGCGCCGAGGAAAAAGCGGTCGCAGAGCGCGTCGAAATCGGCATCGCGGTTCCACAGCGTTTCGGCCATGACGTGCATCATCAGCCCGGTGGGGTAATAGGCACGCAGCACCTGACAGGAGATCAGGCCGTGCAGGTCGAGCTCCCGCAGGGCGCGGATGTCCTGATGGAGCACGCGCGAGAGCGCGACGCCGCCGGCGTCCACGAGATGGGCGCCCACGCCGTGGTAATCGTAGTCGAAGCTGTCGCCGCGGAAGGCTCTTGACCACGAAAGAAGATGCGCCGCGTTTTCTTCGACGCTGCGGGGCATGGGCAGTTGGTTGCGCACATAGGGCGGCAGCGGGACCTTCGCGGGGTCGATGCCCTGCGGGAGCGAAAACGACCGGGAAAACGTGCGCGTAATGGGCGCAAACATGAGAACAAAGCGCTCGGGGTTATGAAGCGTCTCCGTTTCGGGCGCCCAGAGCAGATCGACGTAGATGAGGAACACGATCTTGTTTTTCAGCCCGCGCCGGGTCAGCTTTTCGTCCAGCAGATTGAGCATCATGACATACCAGTCGGACGGCCGTTTCTTCCGGCATTCGGGGCATTCGCAATGGTTGTTGATGGCATCCGCCAGCCAGAAATGCAGGTAATCCACCTCCGCGTGCGCTTCGCAGTAGTCGGCGATGACGTCGGTGATGCGTTCCCGGACCTTTTCCATGGAGTAGCACAGATGGGTATCGGAGGGGGACGTGGTTTCGGGCGACCAGCCGAACAGCTGGCGCTTGCCGTTGAGCATGGAGATGACCTCGGCGTATTCGCCCGTAGGCTGATCGACGCCGCGTCTCCAGGCGGAAACGTCCACGCCGTAGGCGTCGTTCTGCCAGTTATGCCCCACGGCATGGTACAGAAGCCCGCGCTTTTGGATCTCCTGCTGATAGGAAAGCATCATGGCCTCGGCGTCTGCCGGGGTAAACGGCTCGGGCGGGAGTGTGCTGCTGCCCTCGTGCGCGTACCATTTTTTCATAAAGCCGTACGGAATGCGCCCCTGGTTAAAATAGCTGTTCATCCCCACCTTGGGCAGCCAGTCGATCGTGTCCGCAATGTGCTGGTAGCTGATCGCGCCCTCGTCGCAGATGCCCCGGTGCCGGTAAGCGGCCGCTTCCCGGAGCCGGATACGGGTACCCAGCCGGTTCTCCGTCGGCGCGATCTCGCCGTCGGGACCCGGAAAGGCGAAGATATAGCCAAGCTCGCGCAGATAGCGGTAGACGCCCAGCAGCACCGAGCGCGGATTGCTCCCCTTGATGGCGCCTGTTCCGCGGCAGACGTCGATCTCGATTGCATCGTCCAGCGCCGCGTCCTGACCGGGTGCGAGCAAAGCGGGGGAGACGGTCAGGTTGAGGGCATTTTCCTGAGGCTCCGCCGCCATGATGTCGCATACGATGCGGCTGTCCAGCGAGCGGAGATACCGCGCCGCTTCGGAGGCCGCGAACCGCACGGTCTCGTCATTTGAGCAGGCGATGATTCGGATTTGCATATTCCGGTCAGCTCCGTCCCGTTTTTTTTTCATTATAACACAGTGTCCGGGCTTTGTAAATACGGGTGATAAAAGAATACTGTACGGCAAAAAGGCCGTTTGACTGGGTCGTCCCCACGTTTTCGATCCTGTCTGCAAGATTTTTTCGCGCAGGGCGGGAAAAACCCCTTGACAAACGCGGCAGAGGCTGGTATACTATGCTCATAGTTAGT
>JAEDGJ010000161.1 GCA_016297585.1 Clostridiaceae bacterium | reverse complement strand
GGACGATGCCGGACAGCGTGCCGTATCCCTGCTTTGTCAAGCCGGTCAGCGGCGGCTCCAGCATCGGCACGTCGCGTGCGGATACGCCGTCGGAGCTTGCGGCGGCGATGCGGGAGGCGCAGAAATACGAGCAGGCGGTCCTGATCGAGGAGATGGTCTGCGGGAGAGAATTCTCCGTGGGGATGCTGGACGGACAGATCCTGCCGCCGATCGAGATCATCCCGCAGGAGGGCTTCTACGACTACCGGCGCAAGTATCAGGCGGGGCTGACGCGGGAGATCTGTCCGGCGGCGCTGACGCCGGAGCAGACGGCCGAGGCGCAGCGGCTGACGGCGCGGGTCGTGGAGGTGCTGGGGCTGCGCGACTATGCGCGGGTGGACTTCATTCTGGACGAAAAAACCGGGCGGTTTGTCTGCCTGGAGGCAAACACCCTGCCCGGAATGACGCCGACGAGCCTGCTGCCGCAGGAAGCGCGCGCGGTGGGGATCCCCTATGAACAGCTCTGCCGGAAAATCGTGGAGCTGGCGCTCGCGCATTAACCGCGGGACTCGAGGTTGTGCAGCCGCAGGAGGACGGCGGCGAGCTCCGCGCCGGTCACCGTCTTCTGCGGACGGAAGCTGCCGTCCGCAAAGCCCTGCACGAGTCCGAGCGACGTTGCGGTGCGGACGGCCGTGCGCGCCCAGCCGCTGACGGCATAGTCGTCCGTGAACACGGCGGGGCTGCCGGACGGGGACGCGGAACCGGCGAGGTACTGAGCCAGCAGCACACAGAGCTGCTCACGCGTAATGGGGGCATCGGGGGAAAATTTTCCGTCACCGGTGCCCTTTACAATGCCCGCCGACACCGCCCATCGGATGTAGGGCGCGTCGGCGCGGGAGGCGGGAACGTCGGAAAAGCCCGTTTGCCCGAGATACGCCAGCGCGGAGATGCCGGCGTAGCGTCCGAGCGCGCGGACAAAGCCGCCGCGCGTGACGGTTTGCCCGGGATCAAAGCGCGAGTAAGAGCTGAACACGGTGCGGGCCGCCGCAAAGCGGACGGGCACGCAGTACCAGTCCGACGCGGATACGCCGGAGAGGCGGTTCCAGTCCCCAAGCGGCACGGCGTCGAGAATGGCGTCCGCGATGCGGCGGTGCCCTTCGGCATTGGGATGGGGGTCGTATTCGCCGCGGCGGATGTCGGCGTTCGTCAGCCCGGCGCGGTCAAAAACGGCGTGAATATCCGCGAGGATGTAGTCTGCGCTGACGGGAAAGGCGGCGTTCAGCGGCGAGATCCATTCCTCCGCAAAAGCGCCGAGATCGAAGCTGCGGCTGCCGAAGGTGAGCGTCTGGCCGTTGTACGGGTTCGGGATGTTGACGGCGATGACCGGCGTGCCGGGCGAGAGCTCGGCGACGCGGCGGAAGATGGCGTCGAGGTTCCCGGCAAGACGGTCGGCGATGCCGCGCAGGCTCTCCGGGGTCTCACGGCCGCTACCCGTAAGCTGGCGGAGGATCGCGAGATAGAGGGACGCGGTCAGCCCGTCGGACGCCCCCCCGGCGGACAGCTCGCGCAGCAGGTCGTTTGCGCCGACGGAGATCACGATGACGGAGGCCGAGCGGAGCGCCGCGTCATGCTGTCCGCTGCTCAGCGCGTCCAGAAGCTCGCCCGAGGTCTGACCCGCGACGGCGCGGTTGACGCACGTCATCCCGAGCCGGGACGCAAGCTGCTCGGGAAAGCCCTGCGACGCGTCGGACAGAGCGTAGCCGGACGCGATGCTGTCGCCGAGCGCGAGCAGGACGGGCGTGTCGGTGCAGAAGCCGTGCGGAAGCAGGCTGAAAAGCAGGATCAGGCAGAAAATCAGCGAAAAGCAGCGCTTTTTCATGAAAAACAGGACCTCCAAAGGGGTTACGGCAGGCGAATCATCGAAACGGGGGAGTAGCAGAGCTTTCCCGAGACGCGGGACGACTCCATCAGCACGGCGCAGTCGGCGGTCATCGTCAGCGGCGGGAGCTCCGGCAGCGCAAAGTCCTGCGGCAGCGCGTATTCGCGGACGAGCGTCAGATGGGGACGGTAGGCGCGCCGCTCGACGGCAAAGCCCGCGCGGGCAAGGGACGTGCCGAGCTTGGCGTACAGCTCCTGCAGCGCCCGGGAGGGACGGATGCCTGCCCAGAGGATGCCGGAGCGGTCGAAGACGCCGAGCGAGGCAACGGTGAGCGCAAACGCGGGGCACGCGGCGTCGAGCAGGATGTCGGACAGCGTATCGACGGCGGAGGGAGGCTGCTCGCCGAGAAAATGAAGCGTGATATGCAGGTTTTCCGGACGTGTGAAATTGCCGCGCACACCGGCACGCCGGAGAGCGGTCATGACGTCCTCCAGCGAGGCGCGCGTCTCGTCGGAGAGCGGAAGGGCGTAAAAGAGACGCATGGGAAACAGGCGGTCTCCTTTCTATAAAGGATGGCGTCAGTATAGCACATTTCTGCATAAAGTGCAAGGAAGTTCGTCCGATAGTACTTGCAAAATCGGGACGGATGTGGTTTAATGAAGAAAAGCCGGAATCGGAGGGAAAGATTTGAAGGAAAAGCTGATTCGGGAGATCGACCGCCGCGCGGACGCGGTCTGCGCGCTCTGCGACGCGGTCTGGGACTATGCCGAGACGGCGTTTGAGGAAACCCGCTCGGCGGAGGCGCTGGCGTCCTTCCTCGAAGCGGAAGGATTCCGGGTCACGCGCGGCGTCGCCGGGATTCCGACGGCTTTTACCGCGGAGTGGGGCTCCGGCGGCGTGCATATCGGGTTCCTCGGCGAGTTTGACGCGCTGGCCGATCTGGAGCAGGCGTCCCTGTCCGCGGAGCAGTCTCCTCCGTCCGGACGGCCGGGGCATGGCTGCGGGCATAATCTGCTCGGCGCGGGCGCTGCGGCTGCGGCGTGCGCGGTCAAGGCGTATCTCGAGGAGGGACACCCGGGGCGCGTGACCTATTTCGGCTGCCCGGGCGAGGAAGGCGGTTCCGGCAAGACCTTCATGGCGCGCGAGGGCGTGTTTGACGGCCTGGACGCGGCGATTTCGTGGCATCCGGGCAGCCGGATGAGCGTGGCGTCGTCGTCGAGCCTCGCCAACTGCCAGGTGCTCTACCGCTTTCACGGCATCGCGTCGCACGCGGCGGGGGAGCCGCATCTGGGACGCTCGGCGCTCGACGCGCTGGAGCTGATGAACATCGGCACGCAGTTTCTGCGCGAGCATATCCCGACGGAGGCGCGGATCCACTACGCGATCACGGATACCGGCGGCTATTCGCCGAACGTGGTGCAGGCCGAGGCGTCGGTGCTGTATCTGATCCGGATGCCGCAGGTGACGGAGCTTCCCGAGCTCTGCGCGCGTGTCGACGACATCGCCCGAGGCGCGGCGCTGATGACGGGCACGCAGGTCGAAAGCGAGTTTATCAAGGCCTGCTCGAACACGCTGACGAACCGTCCGCTGATGGAGGCCATGCGGGCCAATATGGAGGCGATCCCGCGTCCGGTGTACGACGCGCAGGAGACGGAATTCGGCCGGAAGCTGCGCGAAACTTTTGGCGGCGCGGCGGACGAACCGGTTTTTGACGGCTCCGTCGAGCCGCTGCCCGATGCGGAGCGGCCGGGTACCGGGTCGACCGACGTCGGCGACGTAAGCTGGCTCTGCCCGACGGTCTACTGCTACGCGGTAACGGTGCCGCGCGGCACGCCGGGGCACAGCTGGCAGATGACGAGCTGCGGCAAGTCGGGTTTTGCCCATAAGGGAATGCTGTACGCGGCGAAGGTCATGGCGGCGACGGCCTACGATCTGTATACGGACGGCACGCTGCTTGCCCGCGCGAAGGAAGCGCTCGCGGCCCGCACGGGCGGCACATACGACTGCCCGATTCCGAAGGGCATTGCGCCGAGATCGATCAGAAATGTAAAATAAACGGAGGAAAAACACATGTTGAATCTGGCTTTTGTCGGTTTCCGTCACGGACATATCAACGGCCTGTATACGCAGGCGATGGAGAACCCGGACGTCAGCGTCGTCGCGGCGTTCGAGGAAAACGAGGCGGCGCGAAAGGCCGCGGAGGAGACGCTGGGCGTCAAGTTTACGCATGACAGCTACGAGGCGCTGCTGGCCGATCCGACGATCGACGCGGTCGCCATCGGCGACTACTTCGGCATCCGCGGCGCGCGTGCGATCGCGGCGCTCAAGGCCGGCAAGCACGTCATCGCGGACAAGCCCCTGTGCACCTCGCTGAAGGAGCTGAACCTGATCGAGAAGCTCTCGCGGCAGAAAGGGCTGAAGGTGGGCTGCATGTTCGATCTGCGCCTGAACGCGTGGGTCGAGCCGGTGCGCGACTTCATCTTCTCCGGCAAGCTCGGCGCCATCCATCAGATTTCCTTCACCGCGCAGCACCCGCTCAATTGGGGGACCCGTCCGGCGTGGTACTTCGAGGACGGCAAGCAAGGCGGCACGATCAACGACATCGGCATCCACGGCATTGACCTGATTCCGTATATCACCGGCTTAAAGTTCAAGAAGGTGATCGCCGCGCGCCAGTGGAACGCGTATGCGAAGCTCGCGCCGAAGTTCATGGATTCCGCGCAGTTCATGGCGGAGCTGGATAACGGCGCCGGCGTCATGGCGGACGTTTCCTACGCCGCGCCCTCGAGCTGCGGCTTCAAGCTCCCGCAGTACTGGCGCTTTACGATCTGGGGCGAGAAGGGCGTCATCGAATGCGGCGGCAACACCCGTCCCGTGATCTCCGTCGCGCTGCAGGGCAGCGACGGCCCCGTCGAACTCGAGGTGCCGGAGGATACGCATCAGTCGCTCGACGTGTTTGTCGATCCGAACGCCTCCGCCGAGGACAAAAAGCCCGTTCGCGCGCAGCGTCAGATCCTCGACTTCTTCCTCGCCGATCTCGCGAGCGCGCCGACGCCGCTCAACACCGCAACCGTCATCGAGTCCTCCCGCACGGCGCTGACCATTCAGGCCGCCGCCGACCGCGCCTGATTCTCATTCCCCCATACGCTCCCGTGTGCAGCGCTCCTGCACGCGGGAGCTTCTTCACGGAAAATATTTATCG
>JAEDGJ010000160.1 GCA_016297585.1 Clostridiaceae bacterium | reverse complement strand
CTCGCCGCGCGCCTCAAGCGTCCGGTTGTACGACGTCAGATCGCGCGCGCCCGCCTCCGCCATCAGCTTATAGCGCCGTTCCATCTCCGATACCGCCCACGCAAGCGTGCCGGGGGCTTTTTTATAGTCGGTGACGACCGGGATCAGCAGATGCGGGATGCCGTTGTAGTCGCCGAGCTCGACCATCTTCGGGTCGATCATGATGAAGCGGACCTCTTTCGGCGTCGCGCGGTACAGGAGGCTGACGATGATCGAGTTGATGCAGACCGATTTACCGGAACCGGTGGTACCGGCGATCAGCAGATGGGGCATCTTGCGGATATCCGCGACGATGGCGTCGCCGGTGATGTCGCGGCCGAGCGCGAAGGCGATGTGCGACTTCTGCTGCGTCATGTTCTGGGACAGCAGCACGTCGCGGAGGTAAACAAACTGCACGACCTTGTTCGGCACCTCGATGCCGACGGCCATCTTGTCCGGAATCGGCGCAATGCGCACGCCGGTCGCGCCGAGCGCGAGCGCGATGTCGTTCTGCAGCACGGTCAGACGCTGCAGCTTGACGCCGCGGTCGAGCTGCAGCTCGTAGCGCGTGACGGACGGGCCGCGGATGACGCCGGAGATATGCGCCTGCACGCCGAAGCTCTGCAGCGTATCGGTCAGCACCTGCGAACGCTGGCGCAGCTCCTCGGTCGCGTCGTCGGACGGGCCGCTCGTGTCCTCCTTTAACAGCGACACCGGCGGGAACTCGTAGGCGCGCTCCCCTTCCGCGGACGGCTGGGCGGGAAGCTCGGCGGCGGGCTCCTCCTTCGTCTTGTGCGTATCGACCACCGTCACCGGCGCGGTGGGCGGTGCGGAAACGGGATCTCTCTGCGGCGGCTCCCGGAAGACTTCCGGCTCGGCGGCAGCTTCCGGAGCGTCCTGCGCTGCCGGCTCGTCCTGCCTTTCCTCCGGCGCATCCTCCGGCAGCTCGTCCGGCAGCTCGTAAGAGCGGTCCTCCGGTTCAAACGGCATCCCGCCGACGGGCTCGCCCGAAAGGGTCACAGTTTCGGGGACATCCTCGTCCCACGGCGGCGCGTCCGGCACGGAAGGGGCTTCCTCCTGCGGCGTCCGGTTTGCCCAGCGCTCCAGCGCATAGGCGGGCGGCTCCGCAGACGCACGGACGGGCGCAGGCTGCGGCGTAAACTCCGGATTTTTCGGCGCGGCCGCGGAGATCTCGGACAGCGGCTCGGGATCGTCGGAGACCTGCGTATAGCTCTCCGCACGGCGGGCGGCTTCCCGCCGCACACGTCCGGGAGCGACCGGCTCCAGCGGCAGATCGGGCGTGCGGGACACGCTGCGGCGCGGCGGATCGCCCGACGGCGCATCCTCCCGCGTCCGGCGCTGGGCCGCCGCACGTTCCGCCTCACGGCGTTCGCGTTCCAGCGCCTCCCGTTCGGCCTCGCGGCGTTCACGCTCCAGCCGCTGCACCTCGCGGATCTCCTCCGGCAGCGGTTCCGGGCTTTCCTTGATCGTATAGCCCGTCTCCTCCGGATAATCGTCGTATTCCGGGTCGTCGGCGCGCTTTTTGCCGGCGTCCCGCATCTCGAAAATATAGTCGGTAATATCGGTCAGACGAACGCCCCAGATCATGAAGACGTCGGCGATCATCAGAATCAGCACCAGGATCATCGCGCCGACATGGGAAAGCACGGCGGCGGCGAGCTCGGCCAGTCCTCCCGCGAGAAGTCCGCCGGAGACCAGATACTGCCCGGCGGTATACAGCTTGCCCGCGTCCGCCCAGGTATAGACGTCGGTGGACAGAAACAGATGGATCGCCATGCTTCCGAGCACCGGGATCAGCGAAATGCCGGTCAATCTCGCCGCGACGGGCTTTCCGCGCGCAAACAGGATCACAAGACAGTCCGCCAGCGCGGCAAAAGGCAGCAGATAAGCGCCCCAGCCCAAAAGCCCGAGCGTCAGCCTGTGCAGCCAGGCAACCAGCACCCCCTCGCGCACAAAGGCGGCGAGCGAGAAGAGAATCGTCAGGAAAAAGCAGGAAAGCACCCAGAGTTCCCGTCTCTGCGGCGGCTTCTGCGCCGTTTTCACGGCTTTTTCGGCCGTTTTCGGCGCAGTCTTTTTCGCGGCGGATTTCCCCGTTTTTTTCGGGGAAGCCGCCGCGGTTTTCTTCGGAGCGGTCTTCGCGGCTCCTTTTGTTTGCTTCGGCAAGGTAAGCTTTGCCTCCTATGGGAACGTTATTCAGAGCAGAACGATCGAGAGAACGATCGCGAGCGCGCCGGCGCAGACGCAGTAGACGGAAAACGGGCGGTAGCTCTTGCGGTTCGCGATGAAGCGCACGAGCGAGATCGCGGCGATGCCGGAAAGCGCGGCGCAGAGCACGCCGATGATGTAGGGAAACAGCAGCGCCATATCAAAGCCCTGCGCGAGCGCGTCCTTCACCGTAAAGATATTCGCGCCGAGAATGACCGGAATGGACATCAGAAACGCGAATTTCACGGAAAAGTCCCGCTTGAAGCCGCGCACGGAGCAGCCCATGATCGTCGTTCCCGAGCGGGAGATGCCGGGGATGAGGGCGATGAGCTGCAGGCAGCCGACGATGAACGCGTCCTTGAAGCCGGCCGTCGCCGCCGTCTTTTTGCCGTAGCGCGTGCGGTCGGCGATGTACAGGATGATCGCCGTCACGAACAGCATGACGCCGACAAGCAGGGGCTTTGAGAACAGTACCTCGATTTTGTCGTTGACAAACGGCACGATGAGCATCGGAACGGTCGCCAGGACGACCATGATCATCATCCGGCGCGCGGGGGTCTTGTTGAGGTCGGGCTTTCCGCGGAACAGATCGCCGATCAGCCGGAAGAACTCGACGATCATATCGCGGATATCCGGCCAGAAGCAGATGAAAACCGAAATCAGCGTTCCGAAATGCAGCAGCACGTCAAAGAGCATATAATCGTGCTCGATGTCGGCGCCGAGGAAGCTTTGCAGCAATACGAGATGCCCCGAGCTGGAGATGGGCAGGAACTCGGTGAGTCCCTGCACGATCCCCATCAGAGCCGCAAACCAAGCGGACATAAATCGCTCCTTTTTTTAACCCAGAGATGGTTTTCTGGCGTCCGGTCAGTCGGAATAGACGGTTCTGCCGCCGATGATGGTGCGGGAAACGTGAATCCGGTCGTCGAAGATGACGATATCGGCGTCCTTTTCGGGCGCGAGGATGCCCTTGCGGTCGGAAATGCCCAGAATCGTCGCCGGGGTGACGGTCATCATGCGGACGGCGTCGACGAGCGGGACGTCGGCGACATTGCGCATCGTGCGGACAAGGCGGTCGGTCGTCGCGACGGAGCCTGCGAAGGCGGTGCGGTCCTGCAGCTTCGCGACGCCGTCCTCGACGATGCACTTCGTGCCCTCGTCCTTGTTGCCGAGCGCGTACAGCGGGCCCTCCGGCATACCGGCGGCGCGCATGGAGTCCGTCACGAGCGCGATGCGGGCCGGACCCTTGATCTTGTAGATCATCTTCAGCAGCTCGGCGGGCAGATGGCAGCCGTCGGCGATGATCTCGACGTACATATCGTCCATGCAGTATCCGGCCTCGATGACGCCGGCGAAGCGGTAGGCATTGATGCGGCGGACGGTGGACATGCCGGAGTAGAAGTGGGTCAGCAGATGGTAGCCGTTTTCACGGGCATCCTCGACGTCGGAGTAGAGGCCGTCGGTATGCGCGACGGAGGCGACGATGCCGCGGCGGTCCAGCTCGCGTCCGAGCGCCATCGCGCCCGGCAGCTCCGGCGCAACGCTCCAGCGGACGATATCGTCGGACATGGACAGGAACTCGAGGTACTCCTTGGGGTCGGGGTTCTTGATGAAGCGGGGATCCTGCGCGCCGCGCTGCTCATAGGAGAAGTACGGACCCTCGAGGTGCATGCCGTAGAGCGTGGCGCCGCGGGTGTTCTTTTCCTTCGCTTCCTTGAAGTAGGCGAACATCGCCTTCATGATGTCGTGACTGCCGGTCGTCGCCGTCGGCAGCAGCGTCGTCGTGCCGTGCTTCGCGTGCATCTCGGCGGCGCCCAGAAACGCCTCGACGGAGCAGTCCATAAAGTCGTAGTTGCCCGCGCCGTGGGTATGGATGTCGATAAAGCCCGGCGCAACGATCTGACCCTTCGCGTCGATGATGTCGCAGCCCTCGGTGCAGCACTCGCCGCGCACGATGTCGACGATCTTCCCGTCTTCGAAAAGCACCGTCGCGCCTTCGAACACGCGGTAGGGCGTGACGACGCGGCCGTTGATAATGGCAGTTCTTTTCATCGTATGAAGCTCTCCTTCGTTTATGAACGTTTTTCGGGGAAAACAGGCTCTCACTTCCCCACAATAAACCATTCTCATTATAATCCGTTTCCCTGCATAAGTCAAGGGAGGAAAACGCCGAAAGAAAAGCATTTACAAGCGCGGGAAAAGCTGATAAAATAGAAAACACAGGACGCGGCACCCACCGCCATATTTCCCCTCCGCCGTACCAAAAAAACCTGCGCTCTGGCTTTCCCGTACACCGCTTCCTTTATGAAACACGAGAGGATTTTTTGCCGATGAAAACCCTGTACATCGCCGACCTCGACGGCACGCTGCTCGACCCCTCCCCCGCCCTGACGGCATACACCCGGGACACGCTGAACGCGCTCTCGCGTCGCGGGCTGTGCTTCTCCGCCGCGACCGCGCGCACGCCCGCGACGGTGGACGTTCTGCTCTCGGGGCTCGTTACGGGCGCGCCCTGCGTCGTGATGAACGGCGCCTGCGTCTACGACCTGCCCTCCCGGCGCTATATCAAGGCCGAAACCTTCCCCATCGGGTCGATCCTGCCCGTGCTCCGCCGGTTTTCGCTCGGCGGCTTTGCCTTTTCCCTGCAGGACGGGCGGCTCGTCACCTGCTACGAGACGGTCGCGTCCGACGCCGCGCGCGTCTATATGGAAGACCGGGTGCGCCATTTCAGGAAGGTCTTCACGCAGGTAACAGACCTCGGCGCGATACGGGACGCCGTCTACTACTCCTTCACCGACCGCAGGGAACGGCTCGTCCCCGCGTATGAGGCGCTGAAGGAACTCCCCGGACTGCGCGTGGAGTTCTATGTGGACGTCTACCATCCGGA
>JAEDGJ010000159.1 GCA_016297585.1 Clostridiaceae bacterium | reverse complement strand
AGGGCCGATCATCGAGCCCGCCGCGCGCAACATCATCATCACACCGGTCTGCGCCCACGCGCTCTACGCCCGCAGCTTCGTGCTCGCGCCCGCGCGGCGCGTCACGATCACCGCCGCCTCCGACGCCGTGCTGACGCTCGACGGGCGCGACGGCGTCGTCGTCACCCCGGGCGAGGCGGTCGTCGTCACGCGCTCCCCGTATACGACCGACCTGATCCGCGTCAAAAACCGCAGCGTTTTCGACGTTTTACACACAAAGCTTTCATGAAAGGTGCGTAATGCGATGAAATTTCAGCGACAGACGAAGATCCTCGAACTGATCGAAAAGGAGCCGCTGGAGACGCAGGAGGAACTGTCCGCGCGGCTCCGGGAAGCGGGCTTTGACACGACGCAGGCCACGGTGTCCCGCGACATCAAGGAGCTGCGCCTCATCAAGGTCATGACCGCCGACGGCACCTACCGCTATGCGACCGCTGCCGCCGAGCAGGAGGGCGGGATGCAGACCCGCGTGCGCCGCATCTTCCGCGAAAGCGTCACGAGCGTCGCCGTCGCCCAGAACATGGTCGTCATCAAGACCCTTCCGGGACTCGCCAACGCCGCGGGCTATGCCATCGACGCGATGCGCGAGCCGACCGTCATCGGCACCCTCGCGGGCGACGATACGGTGTTCTGCGTCATGCGCGACAACGAAGCCGCCGCCGAATTCCGCGAAAACGCGCTCAAGCTGCTCGCATAAGCCGTTTTTACCCCCAAAAAGTGCAAAAATACCGCCGTACCGCCTGTTTTTCGCAGGCAGCACGGCGGCGGTCTTTTTACATCGAAAACGCGGCCGGAAAGCGCGCGGGGGCGTTACGCCTCGGGCTCTTCCTTCTTCTCCTCCGCGCAGCAGCAGCATTCCGCCGCGGGCGCTTCGGCTTCCGCGCCGCAGCATTCCTCGGCGGCGGCTTCCTCGCAGCAGCAGGGCTCCTCCGCGGTTTCCTCGCAGCAGCAGCAGGCGGCTTCCGCAGGCTCACCGCAGCAGCATTCCTCGGCCTTGGGCTCTTCGCCGGCGCAGCAGGTCTCGGACGGGGCTTCCGCCGTCTCCGAAGCGCCGTCCTCGGCGCGGGCGCCATCCTCGGCGCGGGCGTCGTCCTCGGCGCGGGCGTCGTCCTCGGCGCGGGCGTCGTCCTCGGCGCAGCAGCAGCAGTCCTCGCCGTCTCCGTCGTGGTCGTTCATCTCGCAGCAGAGCTTGATCGTGATGTCCTTCTTCTTCAGCAGGAAGTATCCGGCGACCGCAACGGCGGCGACGGCGGCGCAGGCGATGCCCACGGCGGCGTACTTCTTCTTGTGGCTGACGGCGGGCTCGACCGCCGCCACGACGGGCGCGGCTTCGATATGGGGATGCCGGCCGTTCCGGAGAGCGGCGGCGGCAGCGGCGATACAACAGGGTTTCAGCATAATGGGGCTCCTTTCACACAGCAGAATGGAGGGATGCCGTCCGGTTTGCGGGGCATCTTTTTCTTCTGACGCAATTGTACCCTTCTTTCGCGCCGAAGTCAATACACAAAATGTGAATAGTGTCTGATTTTTCCCGAAAACCGCACTTATAAAACCCGTTTTGCCGCGTTTTCCGGGGCACGCCGCGCCGGTTACCAGACGCGGGCGGCATCGCCCTGCGCAAAGAGGTCGGGGCAGTGCGGGAGCTTTTCCTTTAAGCTCTCCGTCATCGCGTCGAGCCGCGCGAGCACGTCCGCGGGCAGTGCAAACGACGCCGCGTGCGCGGCGGTCTCGACCTGCGCGGTGTTGCGGCAGCCGACCATCGCCGAGGCGACCCCTTCGCGCGAGACGACCCACGCGAGCGCCACCGTCGCGGCGTCCGTGCCGAGCTCCGAGGCGATCTCGCAGAGTCCGCGCACGGCGGCCATCGTCTCCGCCTCGAAGCCCCGTCCGCCGTGACGCGCCTGCGGGTTCTTCGACGCGTCGAAATGCACGCTGCGGCGCCGCGCCTCGGGGATCTCCTCCACGGTGCGGTACTTGCCGGTTAAGAGCCCCTGCATCAGCGGCATGTACGCGGTCACGCCGATGCCCTCGCGGCGGCACGCGGGCAGGATCTCGTACTCGACCGCGCGCGTGATGAGGTTATACGCCAGCTCGTCCGCGACAACGCGGATGCCGAGCGACTTCGCGATCTCGAGCGTCTCCACGCCGAAGTTCGAGACGCCGAACGCGCGGAACATCCCCTTTTTGCGCAGCGCCTCGAGCGCCTGCAGGTTCTCGATGAGCAGCTCCCGGTCCTTCGTCGGCCAGTGGATCATCAGGATGTCGACATAGTCGGTGCCGAGCCGCCGGAGCCCCGCGCCGATGAGGTCCTCCGCGTGTTCGAGGTCCCCGCGCTGCATGATCGGCGTCTTGTCGCAGATGACGGCGCGGTGCCGCTTGCCCGCGAGCGCGTGTCCCAGCGCGCGTTCGCTCTCGCCGGCGTTATACCCGAACGCGGTGTCGAAAAAATTGACGCCGCTGTCGAGCGCGGCGTCCGTCAGGCGGTCGACGTCCTCCTGCGCCTGCGGGCCCCAGTAGCTGCCCTCGCCGCCGCCGAAGCTCCAGCAGCCGACGCAGATGCGGCTGACCTCGATATCCCCTAAAAATGCGGTCTTCATACGCTTTTTCGTCCCCTTCCAAGCTCTTGCTTATGTTTTTTAGTATAGCATCGCCCGACGGAGGCTGTCAAGTCCCCCGTTTTTTCTTCTTCCCCCTTGACAAATCCGCACGGATGGTGTATAATACCTCCCGCCATAAAGAGTGCGTGAGAGACAAGCTCGTTGACCGCACAGCAACCTGTCCGCGAAAAACACGCGGAAAAGGTGCTAAAGCTTGACCGATGGGGAAATACCGGAGATTATGGACGCACCCATCAAAAATGGGTGCGTTTTTTGCGCGGTCTGCCCCCAAAAACACCTCATTTTCAAAGAAAGGACACCACTATGAAGCGACTTTTCACCTCCGAATCCGTTACCGAGGGGCATCCCGACAAGGTCTGCGACCAGATCTCCGACGGCGTTCTCGACGCGCTGCTCGCCGCCGACCCGCAGTCCCGCGTGGCCTGCGAAGTCACCGCCGCGACCGGCATGATCCTCGTCATGGGCGAGATCTCCACCTCCGCCTACGCCGACATCCCCTCCATCGTCCGCCGCACCATCCGCGAGATCGGCTATGACAACGCCGACTACGGCCTCGACTACCGCACCTGCGCCGTGCTGACCGCCATCGACGAGCAGTCCCCCGACATCGCGCTGGGCGTCGACCACGCGCTCGAGTACAAGCGCTCCAGCGGCGCCGACCCCGCCGACCTCATCGGCGCGGGCGACCAGGGCATGATGTTCGGCTACGCCTGCGACGACACCCCCGAGCGCATGCCCGCCCCCATCGCCTACGCGCACAAGCTCTCCCGCCGTCTCGCCGAGGTCCGCAAGACCGGCATCCTCCCCTATCTCCGTCCCGACGGCAAAACGCAGGTCACCTTCGCCTACGACGGCGAGGGCCGTCCCGAATATATCGAAACCGTCGTCCTCTCGACGCAGCACGCGCCGGACGCCGACATGGAGCGCCTGCGCGCCGACATCATGGAGACCGTCATCCGCGCCGCGCTGCCGGAAAGCCTGCTGCGCCCGGATACGAAATACTTCATCAACCCGACGGGACGCTTCGTCCTCGGCGGACCCGCGGCGGACACCGGTCTGACCGGCCGCAAGATCATCTGCGACACCTACGGCGGCATGGCGCGTCACGGCGGCGGCGCCTTCTCCGGCAAGGATCCGACGAAGGTCGACCGCTCGGCGGCGTATATGGCGCGCTTTGCGGCGAAGAACGTCGTGGAAGCGGGGCTCGCGCGCCGCTGCGAGATCGGCGTCGCCTACGCCATCGGCGTCGCGCGTCCGGTCTCCATCTACGCCGACACCTTCGGCACCGGCCGTCTGCCCGACGAGCGCATCGCGGACATCGTCGCGGAGGCGTTCGACTTCCGCCCGGCGAAGATCCTCGAGCGCTTCGACCTGCGCCGTCCGCTGTACCGCCAGACCGCCGCCTACGGCCACTTCGGCCGCACCGACGTGCGTCTGCCGTGGGAGGAGACCGACGCCGCCTTCGTCTCGCAGAGGTTCTAAAAAGTCATGACGAAGAAACAATGGATCGCGGACGGCCTGCTGCTGCTGACGGCGGCCATCTGGGGCTTTGCGTTCGTTTCCCAGAAGGTCGGCGCGGCCTACGTCGGCGCGTTCACCTATAACGGCATCCGCTTCACGCTCGGCGGCCTCGTCCTCTGGCCGGTCATCGCCGTCCTCGACCGCAAAAACCCGCCTTCGCGCGAGGTCTGCCGCGAAACGCTCCTTCTGGGCATTCCGGCGGGTCTGATCCTCGGCACGGCGGCGGCGCTGCAGCAGATCGGCGTCGCCTACACCTCCGCGGGCAAGGCTGGCTTTCTGACGGGTCTGTACGTCGTACTCGTCCCGGTTTTCGGCTTCCTGTTCCTGCGTCAGAAGCTGCGTCTGCCCGCCATCGCGGGGATGCTGCTCGCCGCGGGCGGCATCTACCTCCTGAGCGTCACGGAGGCGCTCACCATCGGCCGGGGCGACCTGCTCGTGCTGATCGCCGCCGTCCTCTTCGCGGTGCACATCCTCTACATCGACCGTGTCGCCGGCCGCGTCCACGCGCTGCGGCTGTCATCGGTGCAGTTCCTCGTCACGGGGCTTGCAAGCCTCGCCATCGCGCTCTTTACGGAGCCGTTTTCCGCCGCCGCGATCCTCTCGGCGCTCCCCGCCATCCTCTACGGCGGCTTCCTCTCCGTCGGCGTCGCCTACACGCTGCAGGTCGTCGCCCAGAAGGACGCCCACCCCGCCCACGCCGCAATTCTTTTAAGCATGGAATCCGTTTTCGGCGCCATCGGCGGGGCGCTCCTGCTCCACGAGCGCATGGGCCTCCGTGGGGTGGTCGGATGCGCGATGATGCTCATCGCGATCCTTCTTTCGCAGAAAGAATAGCTGCTTCCTTTTGCAAAGGGTGCTTCGCACCCTTTGCAAAACCGCTTTTTTGTGGATACTTTCATCTGGCTGGTACCTTGCAGGGGGGCGCTTCCCGCCCCCCCCGGACCCCTCAGGGCTTCTTTCTTTGCGCCAG
>JAEDGJ010000158.1 GCA_016297585.1 Clostridiaceae bacterium | reverse complement strand
CGAGACCTTGCGAATCTCGACGGCGTCGTCGGCGATGAGGCGGTGTCCGCGTTTGACAAGCTCGATGGCGGTCTCGCTCTTGCCGATGCCGGAGTCGCCGAGGATGAGGATGCCTTCGCCGTAGACCTCGACGAGCACGCCGTGGCGCGTGATGCGCGGCGCCAGCCAGACGCGCAGCGAGGTGAGCATGTCGCTCATCAGGGTGCTCGTCCATTCGGCGGAGCGCAGGACGGTGACGTTGTACTTTTTCGCCATTTCGAGGCATTCGGGGAAGGGCTCCATGTTGCGGGAGAAGATCAGGGCGGGAATGCCGCGCTTGAAGAGGTTCTCGAAGGCGGCGAGGCGCCGGTCTTCGGTGAAGCGCTCGAGGAAGGTCGCCTCCGTGCGCCCGATGATCTGGAGGTTGCCGGCGTCGAAGTGATCGAAAAAGCCGGCGAGCTGGAGACCGGGGCGGTTGATATCGTCCGAATCGATGATGATCTTATCGATGTCGTCGGAGGCGTAAAGCGCTTCCAGATTGAACTCGTGCATGAGGGCGGAAAGCGAGATGCCGCCGCCGTTGCTGGTGACCGTTTGCATAGCGCATCCATGATCCTTTCGAAGAGAGGCGGACGATAAAAACGCGCGCCGGGGGGATCGTCTTTATAATCCGGCTATTTTATATTATCCCACACAATGACCGGATTGTCAACGCGCCGGAGGGCAGAATTTTAGCGGAAAAGATGGCGCTACCCCCTTGCGAAACCGGAAAGCAGGGAGTATAATAAGGTATCAACAGCCAGCGGAGGATGCTTTTGTATGCTGAAGAAAATAGACATTCATGTGCATTCCGTTCTTGAGAAGGGCTGCGAACGGATTCCGAACGGCGAATTCACGACGCCGGACGAGCTGCGTGCGATGTACGACCAGATCGGCGTCGAAAAGGGCGTCGAGCTCCCGCTCGTCTCTCCGGAGGGACAGTTCCACATGGTCTCCAACGAGGAGGCCTATAAGCTCGCGACCCTCTACCCCGAGACCTACTACTGGTTCTGCAACATCGATCCGCGCTGCGGACACAACTACCCCGGCATGGACTTTTCGCATATGCTCCGGTACTACCAGTCGCTCGGCGCGCGCGGCGTCGGCGAAATTACGGCGAATCTGTACTTTGACGATCCGCTCGTGCTGAATCTGTTCCACCACTGCGAGGCCTGCGGCATGCCGCTGACGTTCCACATCGGCAATCCGGGCCACGATTACGGCCTGATCGACGAGATTGGGCTGCCGCGACTCGAAAAAGTGCTCGGTATGTTCCCGAATCTGAAGTTTTTGGGCCATTCTCAGAAGTTCTGGGCGGAAATTTCGGGCGACAACGACGAGGAAAAGCGCGCGGGCTATCCGACGGGCAAGGTCGCGCCCGGCGGCCGGCTTCCCGAGCTTATGCGCCGGTATCCGAACCTCTGCTGCGACCTGTCGGCGGGCTCGGGCTGCAACGCGATCATGCGCGACCCGGCGTTCGGGTATGCGTTCCTCGAGGAGTTCCAGGACCGCTGCTTCTACGGCACCGACATCTGCGACCCGCGCAATATCACGAACCCGATGCTCAACCTGAGTCAGTTCCTCGACGAAGCGGTCGAGAAACAATATATCTCCAAAACGGCGTATGAAAAGATCTGCCGCGGCAACGCGCTCGCCATTTTGGAAAAATAAACTTTTTAGAGATTGGAGTCCTGTTCCATGAAACTCATCGCTGCGAAAGATTACGATCAGATGAGCCAGATCGCCGCGCGTTACTTCGCCGCGCAGGTGCTGTTAAAGCCGACGTCCGTGTTCGGATTTGCGACCGGCTCGACCCCGATCGGCCTGTACAAGGAGCTGATCCGCAAGAACGCCGAAGGCAAGATCACCTTCAAGTATGCCCACACCGTCAACCTCGACGAGTACTACGGCATGCCGCGCGATCATGAGCAGAGCTACTACAGCTTCATGCACGCGAACCTCTTCGACCACATCGACATCGACCCCGCGAACACCCGTCTCCCCAACGGCATGGCCGAGGATGCGGACGCGGAGTGCCGCGCCTATGACGAGCACATCGCCTCCCTCGGCGGCGTCGATATGCAGCTGCTGGGCATCGGCCACGACGGCCACATCGGCTTTAACGAGCCGTCCGATCACTTCTCCCTGGGCACCAACTGCGTCACCCTGACGGAGATGACGATCGAAGCCAACAAGCGCTTCTTCGCTTCCGCGAACGACGTGCCGCGCAAGGCGCTGACGATGGGCATGCGTGAGATCATGCAGGCCAAGAAGATCGTCATGGTCGTCAACGGCAAGGACAAGGCGCAGATCCTGTACGATTCCTTCTGCGGCCCGATCACCCCGGCCGTCCCGGCGTCCATCCTGCAGCTCCATCCCGACGTCACCCTCGTCGCCGACGAAGCGGCGCTGTCCGTGATGAAGGAGCACTGCAAGTGCTGCAAGTGCTGCAAGTAAGCCTCGATCAGGCGTAACAGTCCGCCCCCCGGTTTTCGGATTTTTCCCGGAGACCGGGGGGCGGTTTTTTTATGCGGCAGAGCGCCGGCTGCCGGATGCACAGGATGCCGGGACGGCACATAGAGTGGGGTATGAGCTGGATTCGGGGGGTGAGATCCGTGAAAAGACAATGCCGCTGCCGGGAGATCCCCGCGGAGCTGATCGCCGCGTTTGCGGCGGGAGCCGCCGTCGCGCTGTTTCTGCCGTCGTGGATTGCACTGCTGCTGCTGCTCGCTTTAGCGGTACTGGGCGTGTGGAGGATGTTTGCGGACGTCTTCTGCCGCTGAAGGATCCGGAGGCCGTCCGAACCTGGGCGGCTTTTTTCCTGTCCTTTTTTCGAATATCGGTGCGCGTCCGCGCATAGGATGGGGCATGAACATTCGGAAAGGAAGATGAAGATGGAACTGATACGGGAACCGTTTCGCACCCGGCGGCTGACCGCCGAGGCGTATACGACGCAGGAGGAAACGGCGGAGGCGGTGGTCGCCGACGCGAATCCGGATGCGGCGCGGATCGCGGACGCCGTGGCGTCCGTGACGATACGGGACAGACTGCCCCGGGAGGGCGCGGCGGAGATCCGGGGCACGGTGCGGGTATGCGCGCTGTGCATCGAGGAAGGCACGGAGCGTCTGATGCGCGTTGAGGTGCCGCTGTCGTTTGTGCATAAGGTGGAGCTGCCGGGGCTTTCCGCCGACGCGGAGCTGATGTGCGACGCAACGCTGACCGGCGTGGAGGCGCGGCTCTTAAATCCGCGCAAGCTGAGCGTGCGCGCCGGACTGCGCTTCCATACCCGGGCGTATACGGACGCCGAGGAGCTCCTCACGTCCGGCGTGCGGGACGACGGAACGGTGCAGGAAAGGCGGCTGTCCTTTCCCGTCCGCGCGGCGGCGCTGACCGGAACGAAGAGCTTTACCGTGATCGAGGAGCTGCCGCTGGAGGACGCGGACATCGAGGAGCCTCTCGCGAAGACGGCGGAAGCGGCGCCGGAGAGTGCCGTCTGCGGCGAGGGGCGGGTCACCATCCGGGGAAACGCCGCCGTGCGCGTGCTGTACAACGATTCCGCGGGACTCGTCCGCGCATACCGGGCGCAGATCCCGTTCGAGCAGGCCGCGGAGTTCCCGGGTGCGGGCGAGGATATGCGCGCCGAGGTCACGCTCAGCCTCAAAAGCGCCGAGATCGAGCTTGCGGACGACACCGCCGGACAGAAGGTGCTGAGCGTCACGCTGGGCGTCTGCGCCGAGACGGTGCTGTACGAAACGCGGTCGGTGACGCTGCTCGCGGACGCCTACAGCACCGCGTATGAGACGGAGACCGCCGTGTCGCCGTTTGTCTATGAGACGCCGGAGGAGCCGTGGACGGAAAGCGTGACGGTCGAGGAAAAGGCGGAGACGGTCTGCCCCGTCGGACGGGTCGTCGACTGGCAGCTCAGCGTGCCGGGCGGCGCGGAGACGCTGCCGGACGGCGTGCAGGTGACGGTGCTTTTCCGGGCGCTCTACGCGGGCGACGACGGGCTCGTCTACGGCCTGTCCCGGCGCATTCCGGTGACGGTCCCCGCTCCGCCGGGACGCGCGCAGGAGCTCGCGGCGACAATCACCGACGCATCGGTGACGGGCGCGGACGCGCTTACGGTGCGCTTTACGCTCCATGCGTCCGGCGCGGGCGGCGGGGAGGCGCAGACGGATATGCTCTCGTCGATCGAGGCCGGCGAGGCGCTGGCGGGGGATCCGGATACGGCGCTGATCCTGCGCTTTGCCGCGGACGAATCGCTCTGGACGCTCGCCAAAGCGTATCACGCGGCGCCGGAAGCGATCCGGGCGCTCAACGACCTGCCCGAGGACGCGGAAAGCCCGGGTCCGGGCGCGGTTTTGATCCCGGCCGTACAATGAAGGGGGGAACGGGAATTGTCGAAAATCTACGAGGACATCGCCGCGCGAACCGGCGGGGACATCTATATCGGCGTGGTCGGACCGGTGCGGACGGGAAAATCGACCTTTATCAAGCGCTTCATGGAAACCATGGTGATTCTGCGCATCGACAACGTGTACCGCCGTGAAAGGGCGCGGGATGAGCTGCCCCAGAGCGGCTCCGGAAAGACGATCATGACGGCGGAGCCGAAATTCGTGCCGGAGGAGGCCGTGGGCATCGACTTCGGCTCGACCTCGCTGCGGGTGCGGCTGGTCGACTGCGTGGGGTACTTAATCGAGGGCGCGCTCGGGCAGACGGAAAACGACGCGCCGCGGATGGTGACGACGCCGTGGTTCGACCATCCCGTGCCGATGAAGGAGGCCGCCGAAACCGGTACGCGCAAGGTCATCGCCGAGCATTCGACGATCGGACTCGTCGTTACGACGGACGGCTCGATCGCGGACTTCCCGCGCGAAGCGTACGCGGAGGCGGAGGAACGGGTCATCCGCGAGCTGCAGGCGCTCGGCAAGCCCTTCCTGGTCGTCGTCAACTCGACGGAGCCGCAGGGCGCGGCGGCGCTGCGGCTCGCGCAGGAGCTGCGGGAACGCTACGGGGTCGCCTGCGAGACGGCGGACTGCCTGACGCTCGACGAGGCGGGTGTCGAGCGGCTGCTCGGCGCGGTGCTCCGGGAGTTCCCCATCCGGGAGATCCGGATCACGCTCCACGCTTGGGCGAAGCCGCTTGCGGGAGACGGCGGCGAGGTCGGCGCGTCGCTCGCCGCGTCCCTAAAGGAGGCGGCGTCGGG
>JAEDGJ010000157.1 GCA_016297585.1 Clostridiaceae bacterium | reverse complement strand
TCCCGCCCCCCCGGACCCCTCAGGGCTTCTTTCTTTGCGCCAGCAAAGAAAGAAGCAAAGAAAGCTGGCTTAGGGAAACTTCGTTTCCCTAAGGACCTTTCCGGAACGGCATCGCTTTGCGATGCTTAGACGAGGAGAAGGTTACGAATCTGGCTGGCACTGTCGCGAAGAACCCCGGAGCATAGGCGCAAGGCTCCGGCGACCTTTGCGACAGTCTCATCTCAATTCGCGTCCCTCCCGCGTCTACAAATCGCGCAGCGATTTGCGTCCCGGAGGGGTGCATAGGGGAACTTCAGTTCCCCTATGTGTGTTTCTTTCCCTCTTTCTTTGCACAAGCAAAGAAAGAGGTTCGGAGGGTGCAGGGGGGCGAATAGCGCCCCCTGCAAAGTCTGAGACAGCAAGCAGTAACAAAAGTAAGGAGGCAATAAGAGCAGCAATGAAGAAGATCGGAATCATCGACCATTATCTGGATAATTGGCATGCCAACCACCTCCCTGAGTGGCTTGAGAACGAAACCCATGGGGCGTACCGGATCTGCTATGCGTACGGGTCGCTGTCGCCGGTGGACGGCGAAGAACCGGAGGGGCATGAGCGGCATCGGTCGAGCGCGACGTGGTGCAGGGAGATGGGCGTGGAGCTGTGCGCGAACGCGGCGGAGGTCGCGGAGAAGGCGGACGTGCTGATGGTGCTCGCGCCGAACTCGCCGGAGGAGCATATCGCGCTGTCGCGGGAGGCGCTCGCGTCCGGGAAGCGGACGTATATCGATAAGACCTTCGCGCCGTGCGTCGCGGACGCCAAGACGCTGTTTGCGATGGCCGAGGCGGGACATACGCCGATGTTCTCGACCTCCGCGCTGCGGTTCTCGAACGAGCTGCCCGGCATCGAACGCGCCGGGATCCGCACGATCCAGTCGCGCGGCGGCGGGATCTATAAGATCTACGCCATCCATCAGCTCGAGATGATCGTCATGCTGATGGGTCCCGACGCGCGCCGCGTCATGGCGCTCGGCACCGAGGAGGCGCCCCAGCTCGTCGTCGAGTTCGGCGGCGGACGGTACGCGTCGTGGGGGCACTTCGACTGCGATTTCGGGATGGCGATCGGCTACGACGGCGGGAAAAAGGTCGTCGTGCCGGCGTTTACGAACTTTTTCCCGAATTTCGTCCACGATCTCGTCGATTTCTTCGAGACCGGCGACGTTAAGGCGAAAAAAGAGGAGACGATGGCCGTCATCGGCATCCGCGAGGCCGGTTTCGCGGCGCTCGAGACCCCCGGAACGTGGGTCGACGTCCCCGTGTAAGCTGAAAAAAGGACAGCGCGGAGGTTCCCGGAGAAAATTCCGGGACTTCCGCGCTTTTTTCGTGCATTGAGGGATGAAAAAGGGGATTTTTAGAGCTGCGTGCGGAGGAAGGCGGCAAGGTCTGCAAAGCCGCCGTGGGGGAAGGCGGCGAGGTCGGCGTTTTTCTTGTTGATGAGACAGTCGGTCAAAAGAAAGACGCGCATCCCGGCCAGAGCGGCGGCGCCGTCCTCGGCGGCGTCGTTGCCGACCATCAGGCACGCGGCGGGGTCGAGTCCGCAGCGCGACGCGATGTCGCGGTAGTAGGCGGGATTGGGCTTGCAGAAGCAGGTGTTCTCGTAGGTGGTGATGAGCTCGAAATCCGCGGGAGAGAGCCCCGCCCAGCGGATGCGGCGCATCGTCGCCTCGCGCGGGAAGATCGGATTCGTCGCGAGGATGACGCGCAGCCCCGCCTCGCGGACGGCGCGGACGGTCTCGGCGGCTTCCGGCGCATAGCCGCAGACCGCGCGGACGCCTTCGAACTCGCGGCGGTAGAAATCGTCGAAGATGGCACGGTCGGCGAGCTTTTCCTCGCCGTAGATCGCGGCGAAGGCGCCCCAGAAGGCCTCCTCGCCGGTGCGGGAGCCGTCGTTTGTGACCATCGCCGCCGTGCCCTTCCAGACGGCGTCGACCAGCGTGCGGGGCTCGTAGCCATAGGGCGCGGCCTTTGCGGCGAGCAGGCGGAAATACTCCTGCGTGAAAACGTCCTGATCCATCGGCAGCAGCGTGCCGTCGAGATCGAATAATACGGCGGAAAGCATAGGCGGTCTTTTTTGTCTCCTTTGCGGCCCTTCCGATGCGCGGCGCAGGAAGGGAATTCTATACTGTATAAAGTATAGCATACGGCGGCGCGGCTGTAAACCCACAAACCTTCAAAGCTGTCCGAAGCGGCCGGGGGAGGGAGGGGGCTTTCCGCCGGGGGAAATTGGTTAGAAAAAGAACAAAAAATCGGGACGGACGGCGCGCATTTTGGTCGCTTTTGTTCAGGAAAAGATTGACTTTCCCACATATTTGTGTTATACTGATTTCGTAGTCAAAAAATTGACGGCTTCCGTGCGGGCAGAGAGATGCCGGGAGGACTGCCGGGGGAAAAGCGAGAGCCTCGCGGAGGGTACACGATGACGGATAAGGAATTGCGGCGTCTGAGCCGGAGCGAGCTGCTGGAGCTTTTGATCGGACAGATCGAGGAGAACCGGACGCTCCGGGAGCGCCTGGAGGACGCGGAGCGCAGGCTTGCGGATCGGAAGCTCGCGATGGAAAAGGCGGGCACGATGGCGGAGGCGGCGCTGGCATTAAGCGGGGTGTTCGAGGCGGCGGACGCCGCGGCGCAGCAGTATCTGGAGAGCATCCGGAGCCAGTCCGGGCGGCAGGAGGAGATCTGCCGGGAGATGACGGAAAAGGCGAAGCAGGAGGCGGCGGCCGTTATCGGCGCGGCGCAGGCGTACAGCCGGAAGGCGCACGCGGAGGCCGACGACTACTGGAGACGCGTGACCGCCCGCGCGGCGGCGCTCGTGCGCGATCAGGACGCGCTGCGCAGGCTCGTGCAGTCCGCCGGGACGGACCCGGGCGGGAATGCGCCGGGAGGAAGGAGCGCGGAGAAGTGAGAGCTTCGAAAAAAGGCGCTCGGGACCCGTCCCGCGCACGGGACCCGTCCCGCATACGGGACTTACCGGAGGTATCACAGCTCCGGGCGGAGCTGGCGCGGGAACGGTACCGGAAGCGCTACCGGCGGACGCTGCTCAGCACGGTCTGCACGCTGATCGTCGTTGCGGCGGCGGCGGTGCTGATCGCGACGATCTGGATGCCGGTGCTGCAGATCTACGGCGCGTCGATGACGCCCACCCTCGAAGAGGGGGACATCGTCGTCGCCGTGAAGGGCACGGATTTCGAGCCGGGCGAGCTCACGGCGTTCTACATAGGCAACAAGATTCTCGTCAAGCGGTGCATCGCGGGGCCCGGACAGTGGGTCGACATCGACGCGGACGGGAACGTATCCGTGGACGGCGTACCGCTGGAGGAGCCGTATCTGACGGAAAAGGCGCTCGGCGACTGCGACCTCGAGCTGCCGTATCAGGTGCCGGAAAACCGGTACTTCTGCATGGGCGACCACCGCGCGACGTCGGTGGATTCGCGCAATTCCGTCGTGGGCTGCATCTCGGAGGAGCAGCTCGTCGGGAAAATCGTCTTCCGGGTCTGGCCGCTGTCGGGCTTCGGAAGAGTGGACTGAAAAAAAGCTTTGTAACGGAGGAGGCGGCAGAGAATGAAGCGCGGCGTTATGCGGAAAGCGGCGGACTATGCGCAGTCCCGCCGCCGCAAAATGCGCCGGTACCGGGCGGTGGCCATCCTCGCCTGCGCCGTCGTGCTCTGTACGGCGGGGGCGCTGATCCGTCCCGCCGTCACGCTGGGCTCGTCCGAGCTCATCTGCACGCAGACGGAGCATCTTCATACCGAAACCTGTTACGCGGCGCCGGAAACGGTGCTGCGGCGTGAGCCTGCCTGCGGCACGGAAACGCTGGGGCTGCACGTCCATACCGAAAGCTGCTTTGACGCGGAGGGAAACCCCGTCTGCGGCTACGCGGATTTTATCGTCCATACCCACGACGCAGGCTGCTATACCGAATCGGGCGCGCTGTGGTGCGGACTGCCCGAAATCGAGGCGCATACGCACGACGAGACCTGCTACGCTCCCCACGTCCACACGGACGCGTGCTTTGCCGGGGACCCGGCGCCGGTCTGCGGGCTACCAGAGCACGTCCATACGGACGAATGCTATACGGAAACGCTCACGCTCGTCTGCGAGCTTGCGGAAACGGAAGGCCATGCGCACGGCGAGGGCTGCTACGACGAATCGGGCGCGCTCATCTGCGAACTTGCAGAGACGGAAGGCCATGTCCACGGCGAGGATTGCTATTCCGCCGTCCGGACGCTTACCTGCGGCTATCCGGAGACGCCGCATGTGCATGACGACGCCTGCTTTGCGCAGCTCTCTATCGTCTGCGGCTTTGCCGAAGGCGAGCGGGTGCCGGTCTGCGGACGGGAGGAGATCGTCCTGCATACGCACACCGCCGCGTGCTTTGACGACGCGGGGCTGCTCGTCTGCGGACAGACCGAGGTGCGCGCGCACGTCCACACGGACGCGTGCTTTGCGGCGTTTGAGGAGCCTGTGGGAGAGCCGGTGCTCGTCTGCGGGCTTGCGGAGCATGTCCATACGACGGAATGCTACGCCGGAGAGGCCGACGATCCGTTTTTCTCCGACGGAGCGGAAAGCGGGGACGAAATTCCGCCTTCGGACGAAATTCCGTCTTCGGACGAGCCGTCCGGCGAGGTTTTCCCGGAGGACGGGGGGATCACGGCGGACGCGGTGATCGCGCGCATCGACGCGCTGCCGTCGGAGGAGGAGATCGAGGCGGTGCTCGCCGCGTATGAGGACGCGGGGGACGACGAGGGCTACGAGCGGTACCTCCGGGAGACGGAGATCGACGCGCGGACGGCGTACGCGTATTACGAGGAGCTCGACGCGGCGTCGCAGGCGCTCGTGACGAACGCCGACCGGCTGTGGGAGCTTTCGTGGCTCTGGTCCGCCGCGACGTATGCGATCACGGACACGCTGACCGTGTGCCAGGTCAACACCTATTCGAATTCGCGAGCCATTACGACGCTTGTATACGGCGGAAGCGTGCGCGAAAAGCTGAACAACACCAATTCCTATTGTTACTGGGACGTGATCGTCGTCGAAGAGGATGCAGCCGGCAGACTCTATGTTGCGCAGGTTGTGACGGAGGACGGCGACAAGTACGCCTACCGCGCGTCCACGTCGGGCGGCTTTGTGCTGATGCTGTACAAGACCAATGTCAACGTTTCCGTCGGCGATGCGGTGACGGTCAGCTTCGACTACCGCACG
>JAEDGJ010000014.1 GCA_016297585.1 Clostridiaceae bacterium | reverse complement strand
AAGCTGTTTGCCGATAACGGCGTCAACGACATCCGCTCCTATAACCGCCTTGCGGAGGAGACGCCGGGAATGGCGCGCATCCCGCAGGTCGTGATAATCATCGACGAGCTGTCCGACCTGATGATGGCCGCGCCGAACGAGGTCGAGGACTACATCTGCCGTCTGGCGCAGAAGGCGCGCGCGGCGGGGATGCACCTGATCATCGCGACGCAGCGCCCGTCGGCGGACGTGCTGACGGGGCTTATGAAGTCCAACATCCCGTCGCGCATCGCGTTTGCCGTCGCGTCCCAGGTCGAGTCGCGCATCATCCTCGACCAGGGCGGCGCGGAAAAGCTCATCGGACGCGGCGACATGCTCTTTATGCCGATCGGCGCGGGAAAGCCGCTGCGCGTGCAGGGCTGCTTTCTGTCGGACGGCGAGATCGAGCAGATCACCTCGTTTATCAAGGAGCACAGCACCGCCGATTATTCGCAGGAGATCATCGACCAGATCGAAAACGCCAGCGCGGATAAGAATGCCGAAGCCGACCTCGAGGACGAGGCCGATCCGATGCTCGGCGACGCGATCGACGTCGTCATGGAGACCGGACAGGCGTCCGCGTCCTTCCTGCAGCGCCGCTTAAAGCTCGGCTATGCCCGTGCTGCGCGCATCGTCGACCAGATGGAGGCGCGCGGCATCATCGGGCCGATGGAGGGCGCAAAGCCGCGGCAGATCCTCATCTCCAAAACCGACTGGCAGGAGATGAAGCTGCGCTACGGCGTGAGAAGCTGAACGGAAGCGGTTTTTGAAGCCGTACGAGAAAAACGATTTTGATGCGTTTTTTGTACGAAAGGAGGACGAAAAAATGTCCATGCTATACCCGATCAACAGCACGAGCCGCCGCGCGGTCAGCTTGAACGGCCTGTGGGGGTTCCGGACGGATCCGAAGTCCGAGGGGCTTGCCTGCGGCTGGCAGCACGGACTGCCCGCGCCCGACAGCATCCCCGTTCCGGCGAGCTTTGCCGATTTCTACACCGACAAGGAGACGCGGGAATACTGCGGCGATTTCTGGTACCAGACCGAGGTCTTCGTGCCGGAGGAGTGGCAGGGCAAACGGGTGAGCGTCCGCTTCGGCTGCGCGACGCATCTTGCGACCGTCTACTGCAACGGCGTTGAGATCACCTCCCACGAGGGCGGGTTCCTGCCCTTTACCGCCGACATCACCGAGGCCGCGCATTTCGGACGCGAAAACCGCATCGTCGTCCGGATGAACAACGAGCTGTCCGAAACGCGCCTTCCCTGCGGCGCGACGACGGTGCTGCCCAGCGGACGGAAGATCGCCAAGCCCTATTTCGACTTCTATAACTACTCCGGCCTGCAGAGAAACGTCTTCCTGACCGCCGAGCCCCGCGAGTCGATCACGGGCTACAGCGTCCGGCATACGCTTCTCGGCGCGGACGCGGAGGTCGCCTATGAGGTGCAGACCAACGGGGAGCATGCCGTGACGGTCGAGCTCGCGGACGAGGCGGGGAACGTCGTCGCACAGGCCGCAGGACGCACGGGTGTGCTGACGGTGCGCGACGCGAAGCTGTGGAAGGTGCGCGACGCCTACCTCTACACCATCCGCATCCGCATTGCGGACGGCGAGCGCGTGATCGACGAATATGCCGAGCCGATCGGCATCCGCACCGTGGAGGTGCGGGGACGGCAGATCCTCCTCAACGGCGAGCCCGTGTATCTGAAGGGATTTGGCAAGCACGAGGACAGCGATATCGTCGGCCGCGGCTTCAACATCGGCGTGATGAAGCGGGACTTCGAGCTGATGAAGTGGATCGGTGCGAACTGCTTCCGGACGAGCCATTACCCCTATTCCGAGGAGATCTATCAGATGGCCGACCGCGAGGGCATTCTGATCATCGACGAGGTGCAGGCGGTCGGCTGCTTCGAGAGCCTGATGAACTTCGCCGAGGCGTCGAGCGGCAAGAGAACGGCGTTCTTTGCCAAGGAGACCACGCCGCAGCTCCTCGCGCATCATCTGCACTCCATCGAGGAGATGATCGAGCGCGATAAAAATCACGCCTGCGTCATCGCGTGGTCGCTGCTCAACGAGCCGGACACGACCGACCCGTCTGCGAAGCCGTATTTCGAGGCGGTCTTTGCGAAAGCGCGCGAGTTCGACCCGCAGAAGCGTCCGAGAACCTTCGCGCTGCTGATGAACAGCAAGCCCGGCGTCTGCCAGTGCCACCAGTATGCCGATTTCCTGTCCTTGAACCGCTATTACGGCTGGTATCTGCTGGGCGGCGCGGAGATCGAGCTCGGCGAGGCCGCGTTCCGCAGCGAGATGGACGCGTGGCAGGAGGCCGTTCCCGACAAGCCCCTGATCTTCACCGAGTACGGCGCGGATACGGACGCGGCGTATGACAAGCTGCCGAGCACGATGTGGTCGGAGTCCTATCAGATCGAGTATCTGGAGATGTGCCATCGGGTATTTGATTCGTATCCGGGCATCGTCGGCGAGCTGGTATGGAATTTTGCGGACTTCCAGACGACGGAGGGCATCATGCGCGTCGGCGGCAACAAGAAGGGCATCTTCACCCGTCAGCGCCAGCCCAAGCGCGCGGCGTTCTACTTCAAGGAGCGCTGGGAGAGCCTGCCGCTCGACTATAAAGCGTAACCGGGCATAAAAAAGTCCCGTCCGAGCCTCATTCTTGAGGAACGGACGGGATTGCCTGTTTTTCACGGGGAAAAGGGGATTATTTGATGATCTCGATGTTTCCGATCCACAGAAGCTTCTTTGCCTGCCCCTGGAAGCCGTAAACGAGTCCCGCGATGATGCTGACGGCGATGTAGAGGTTGACGGCCAGACCGAGCAGCCAGCCGATCAGCGGAATCGAACCGATTGCGCCGGACAGGACGAGCAGGATCAGCAGAATGAGTCCCTGATTGCAGTAGAATTTGGCGAAGCGGGAATCCTTCGCGGCGACGAAGGGCAGCCAGAACAGAACGGGAATGACGGAGAGCGCGGCGACGGCCTTGTTCTTTTCAATGTCGTCCGGAGCAAAGGATGCGGTTACATCTTCGAAATTGAAGCCAGCCATAGGGAACATCCTCCTTTTTTCATAGCGATTCTAAAAAAACGCGCCTGAACTTTCTCTATTATAGCATATTCGTATGCGGTATGCAAGTGCATCCGGCGCGAAATCCGCCGAAATACGGTGCGGCAGGGCAAAAGCGCGGGAAAATGGGCTTGCGTTTGCAGACAAGTCGTGATACAATGAGTGAGGCGGGAAGCGTCCCGCAATTTTTGGATAAACGAGGCTTTTTCATGAAATACGTCCTTTTACTCGGCGACGGCATGGCCGATACCCCCGTTCCCGCGCTGGGAAACCGCACGCCGCTCGAGGCGGCCAATCATCCGCATATGGATTTTCTCGCCGCGCACGGCGACGCCGGACTGGCCAAAACCATTCCCGACGGCATGCCGACCGGCTCCGATACCGCCAATATGGCCTGCATGGGCTTTGACCCGCGCGTCTACTATTCCGGACGCTCCCCCCTCGAGGCCGTCAGCATGGGCGTTTCTCTGGCTCCCGACGACGTCTCCTTCCGCTGCAACCTCGTCACCCTTTCGGACGAAGCCTTCCCCGACGCCTGCTCGATGGTCGACTACTCCTCCGGCGAGATCACGACCGAAGAAGCGCGCGAGCTCGTCGCGGCGCTGGCGCCCGCGTTTGAGGAATGCGCCCGCGAACAGGGCTTTACCGTGAAGCTGCACCCCGGCATCAGCTACCGGCACTGCTTCGTCATCTCCCACGCCGAGACCGGTACGCACGGCACGCCGCCGCACGACATCACCGGCCGGAAGATCGCCGGATACCTGCCGGAGGGGCGGTACGCGTCCCTGCTTCTGAGCCTGACCGCGCTGTCCCGCAGCATCCTCGCCGATCACCCCGTCAACGTCTCCCGCGTCTCCCGCGGACTGCGTCCGGCGAATGCCGCGTGGTTCTGGGGAGAGGGCACGAAGCCCGCGCTTGCGGATTTCCGGGAGAAATACGGACTCCGCGCCGGCGTCGTCTGCGCCGTGGACCTGATCCGCGGGCTTGGACTCTGCGCCGGAATGGAGACCGTCAGCGTGCCCGGCGCGACCGGCGCGATCGAGACGAACTTCCGCGGCAAGGGCGAGGCCGCCATCCGGCTGCTGCGCGGCGGCTGCGACTTCGTCTATATCCACATCGAATCCCCCGACGAATGCGGACACCACGGCGAGCCGGAAAAGAAGGTCTGGGCCATCGAGAGCATCGACCGGGAGGTCCTCGGCCCCATCCTCGACGAATTCCGCGGCGAGCCGCTGTCCGTTCTGCTGATGCCCGACCATCCGACGCCCATCGCCGTCCGGACGCATACGGGAGACCCCGTGCCGTTCGTGATCTGGCGCTCCGACCGGGAGGGCGCGCATCCCGCAAGCCGCTACACGGAGGCCGAGGCCGCGAAAACCGGCGAATATCTGCCCGAGGGCTTCCGCCTGATGGACCGGTTCCTCAAGTAAGTTACCGATAAAAATTCCATATCGATTCAAGGAGGGAAAATCCTAATGCAGCCTGCTGTTCTGGAGCTCCACCACGCCGTCGCCGACGCCAATCCGCCGCTTCTCGCGTTCGACGAAAACCGCAGTCTCGACCCGCAGAAAAAGGCGGTGCGGGAGAAATTTGCCGAGCTGCTCGGCATGCCGGAAAAGACCGTCTGCGCCGTGCCGGAGATCGAGTACGTCTCCGACGCCGACCCCCGCTTCGACGAGATCCGGTTCCGCTTCGAGTCCGAGCCGGGGCTGTTTGTCCCGGCGCATCTGCTGCTGCCCAAGGGCGTGCGCGGCTCCGGAAAGAAGCTGCCCGTCGTCATCGGGCTGCAGGGACACTCGAGCGGCATGCACATCTCGCTCGGGCGCGCGAAGTACCCGGGCGACGAGGAGACGATCGCCGGCGGCGACCGCGATTTCTGCATCCAGGCCGTGGCTCTCGGCTATGCCGCCGTCGCGATGGAGCAGCGCGGCTTCGGTGAACTGGACGGCACCGTCAGCCCCGGCGCGAACCGCTGCCACCAGAACGCGGTGCAGGCGATGATGCTCGGCCGCACGATGATCGGTGAGCGCGCGCACGACGTATCCTGCCTGATCGACGCTCTGGCGGCGTTTGGGGAGTGCGACGGGGAACGCATCACGCTGATGGGCAACTCCGGCGGCGGCACGGCGACGTTCTATACCGCCTGCGTCGAGCCGCGCATCAAGATCGCGATGCCCTCCTGCGCCTTCTGCTCGCTGCACGACTCCATTTTCGCGCAGCACCACTGCATTTGCAACTACATCCCCGGCCTGTACAAATATTTTGAGATGGGCGACCTCGCGATGCTGATCGCGCCGCGTCCGCTGATCGTCGTCTGCGGCAAGGACGACCGGATCTTCCCGCTCGAGGGCGTCAAACGGGAGTTTGCGACGGTGGAGAAGATCTATCACGCCGCCGGCGTGCCGGAAAACTGCGCGCTGATCGTCGGCGACGAGGGACACCGCTTCTACGCAAAGCCCGCGTGGCCGGTGTTTGCGCGGATGCTCGAAAAAATCTGAGGCGAGAGGGGGACGTCAAGGTATGCTGTGTTCGGTATGGTCAGAATTTTTCCGCTGCTCGGAGATGACGCTTGCGGAGAAGGCCGCGGCGTTCGCCGAATGCGGGTTTGCCGCGTCGGAGCTGTCGGATGAGGACGGCGCGCGTCTGCTCGCGGAGCATTCCAGCGCGGCCGATGCGGGCAAGGCTGTGCGGCGGATCACGGAGGAGACCGGCTTCCGGTTCCCGCAGGGGCATCTGTGGCTGGCGGCGCGGATCACCGGCGACGATTACCTGCAGAAGTTCGAGCAGCTCCGTCCGTGGCTCGACATGTACCTCGAAGCGGGCATTCCCCGCGCCGTGCTGCACGCCAACAGCGCCCGCGGGCAGTCCTATGCGGTCGCGCACGAGCGGCGGATGGTCGTTTTGAGCCGGATCGCCGAGTATCTGCGCGGCACGGGGCTGACGATCTGCGTCGAAAACATCTTCGGCACGGATCATGCGGAGTCGGCGGCGCTGCTCGGGCTGATGCGGGAGCTTTCGAGCCCGAACTTCGGCATCTGCCTCGATACGGGGCACTTAAACCTCCACGGCGAGACGCAGGCGGACTTCATCCGCTCCTGCGGAAGCCATCTCAAGGCGCTGCACATCGCCGACAACCAGGGCGCGTCGGATCAGCATATGATGCCGTTCGGACGCGGCACGATCGATTTCTTCTCCGTCGTGCGGGAGCTGCGCGCGGTCGGCTATGACGGCGTGTTCAACTATGAGATCCCCGGGGAAAACAGCTGCCCCGTGGAAGTCAAGAAGATGAAGCTGCGCTATCTGCGGCAGGCGACCGACTACCTGCTCGGCAATGCCTGAAAGGGGAGAGCGTGATGAAGAAAATACTCGCCATCGGCAACAGCTTTTCGCAGGACGCGACCGCGTATTTGTACGGACTCGCCCGGGCGGCGGGGGAGGACGTCAAGGTCGTCAACCTCTACATCGGCGGCTGCCCGCTTTCCCGGCATGCGTTCAACGCGCTGGGCCGCGAGCGGGACTATAAGCTCGAGTACAACGGCTTCCTGACGAATTTCGACGTGTCCATCCACGACGCGCTCGGAAACGACGCGTGGGACGTTATTACGCTCCAGCAGGCGAGCCACTTTTCCTTCCGCCCGGAGACCTATCAGCCCTATCTCGGCACGCTGCGCGACTACATCCGCACCTACGCGCCGAACGCGGAGCTGATGGTGCATCAGACCTGGGCGTACGAGGACGGCAGCGACCGTCTGGCGGCATACGGCTTTGCAAGCTCTGACGCGATGTTTGAGCAGGTGCGCACGGCATATGCCGGGGCGGCGGCGTTCCTCGGCGCGCGGCTGATCCCGTCCGGCGACGCTGTGCAGCGCGCGTCCGGGAGAAAGCTTGCGCGGATGCACCGGGACGGCTTCCATCTGTCCTTCGGCGCGGGACGGTATACCGCCGCCTGCGTCTGGCTGGAAGCGATCCTCGGAATCGGCGCTGCCGGTAATCCCTTCGACGCGACGCAGGAGCCGCTGACGCCCGAGCTGCGCGCGGCGCTCGCCGAATGCGCCCACGAGGCGGTTGCGGCGCTGTAAAAAAGTTTTTGAAACCGGATATATCCCCGTCTGCACCCGTCTTTTCTCTTTGGAGGAAAGGCGAGCTGCAGACGGGGGTTTTTTGCGGAAAGGCTTGACAAAAGGATAAACGTATGATATGATACGTCTATAAAATTAATAGACAGGTGATTAAAATGTTTGCGAATCTGGAAACGGCCTCGCCCGAGACCCTGGCGCGGGGCTATACGGAGGAGGAAGGCGCGTATACCTGCGTCGTCTGCGGGAAGCGCTTTGCGGATGGGGAGATCTATCCCGCCGGCGAAAAGCTGCTGGATGCGCGTCACGCGGCGCAGGCGCACGCGGAGGAGGAGCGGGACGCGCGCTTTGAAGCGCTGCTGGCTCTTGCGGATAAGCTGACGGAGAATCAGAAGGCGCTGCTTGCCTCGATCCGCGAGGGACTGTCCGACCGCGAGCTCGCGGAGCGGATGGGCGTTGCGCAGTCCACGGTGCGGAATCAGCGGTTCCAGCTCCGGGAACGCGCGAAGGCGGCGCGGGTGCTGCTGGCGCTGTGGGACATGGCGGCGCAGGGAAAAACGAAGACAGGGGACGAAACGCTGGTACCGGTGCATGAGGGGGCGACGATGGTGGACGACCGGTTTGTGATTACGGAGGCGGAGGAGAAGAAGATCCTCTCGTCGGTATTTGAGAGCATGGAGCCGCTGCGGCTGAAGGTGTTCTCGGCTAAGGAAAAGAAGAAGATCGTGATCCTCCGCCGCATCGCGCAGGAATTTGAGCGCGGGCGGCACTATACCGAGGCGGAGGTCAATGAGATCCTGGAGGCGATCTATCCGGATTATGTCACGCTGCGCCGGTATCTGATCGAATACGGCTATATGGGACGCGTCCGGGACGGCTCGGACTACTGGAGAAGCTGAAAAAAAGGCGCTCCGTCGGGATTTTTTCCCGGCAGAGCGCCGCTTTTTTGCGATAGGGGAGCCTTATTCCGCGATTTTTTCGAGGACGCGGGCGACAACGGCGGTAAAGCCGTCGAGCTCCGCGAGATTGGCCGACTCGCGCGGCGAATGCGCGCCGGTGACGGTCGGGCCGACCGAGACGATCGAGAGCGCGGGGTTCCGCGAGGCAAAGCTGCCGCATTCGAGTCCCGCGTGGATGGGGCAGACGGTCAGCTCGTCCCCGATGACGGCGCGGTACGCGTCCCGGAACATGGCCTCGAGCGGGTTTTCAGGCTCGACCGGCCAGCCCTCGCCCGCCTCTCCGGCGTTTACGGCAAAGCCGAACGTCTCCGCCGCGCGGCGGCAGTCGGCTTCGGTCTCCCGCAGCCGCTCGGTGACGGACGCGCGCGCAAACGCGCAGACACGCAGCGCGCTTTCGTCGAGCGCCGCGATGCCGATGCTGCACGAGCTCTCGACAAGCCCCTCGAAGTCCGGGCTCATCGTGCGCACGCCGCAGGGCAGCGCCGCGATCAGACGGGCAGCGGCGCGGGACGCGTCGGGCGTCAGCGCCGTTTCGGGGCGCGCGCAGGGGATCAGCGCAAGGCACGCGGCCTCAGGCTCTTCAAACTGCCTCCGGATGCGGGCGCGGCAGGCGTTGACGGCGGCGGCGAGCGCTTCCGGCTCGTCCGTCACGACGACAGCCGAGGCGCCGGTGGGGATAGCGTTGTACGCGGTGCCGCCGGAGAGAGAGGCGAGCGCGAAATCGGGCGCGTCCGCGAGCAGCTCGGCGAGGAGCCGGATGGAATTTGCGCGGTTTTTATGGATGTCCACGCCCGAATGTCCGCCGCGGAAGCCGGAAAACACGATCCGGAACGCAAAACGGTACGGCGTGGGAACCCACGGCGCGGGGAGGGACAGCTCGTAGGACTGGCTTCCGGCGGAGCTGTTCGTGAGCACGCCCATCTCCTCGGAGTCGAGGTTGATGAGATACCGTCCCTCGAGCGCGTCCGGGCCGAGCGCGTGCGCGCCGGACATGCCGCTTTCCTCGTCCGACGTCGCGATCAGCCGGAGCGGCCCGTGACGCAGCGCGGGGTCGGCGGCAAGCGTCATCGCGATGGCCAGTCCGAGCCCGTCGTCCGCGCCGAGCGTCGTGCCGTCCGCGCGGAGCGTATCCCCCTCGCGCACGAGCGTCGGCACGTCGGTCAGCGGGTCGAAGGAAACGCCGTCCGCGGCAACGCAGACCATGTCCGTATGCCCCTGCAGGATCGTGACGGGCACTTTTTCGCAGCCGGGGGAGGCGGGGATGTCGATGATGACGTTTTTCGCGCCGTCCACGCGGGACGCAAAGCCGTGCTCCCGTCCCCATGACGCGAGATCGGCCGCGACCGCGTCCTCATGCCCCGAGGGACGGGGATGGGACGCGATGCGCGTAAAATTGGCAAGGATACGCTCGGTAACGTCCATTGGGAAGCTTCCTTTCTAAAGAACGGTACGGATATGCCGGGCCACGGCCTCTCCGAGACGGGTAAATCCGTCCGCGTCGAAGTGTACCCCGTCCGGCTGCGGAAACGTGGGATCTCCGGCGGTGAGGGCATAGAGATCGTCCAATACCAGCCCATTTTCGGCGGCGTAGGCGCGCAGGAACGCGTTGCGCTCGAGCACGAACGCGTTGAACGCCTCGTCGACGGTGCCGGCAGGCGCGCCCTTCCTTGTCATCGGGGTACTGGTGGCGAGGATCAGCACGGCGGACGGCTGCAGACGCGTGATGACGCCGCAGAGCGTCTCGATCCCGCGCCGGTACGTCTCAAGCGACACATGGGTATCGTTGCAGCCGCCGTGCAGCCCGTTGTTGAAATGCACCGCCTGATAGGTATAGCCGTTGAGCGGCCCCAGCGCGAGCTCGATCTCGGCGGTGAGCATGGGATCGCCCGCACAGCGGGAGCCGCACAGCTTGTCGACCAGGATCCCGTCCCCGCGCAGCGCGTTCTGCACGTCGTTCCGGTAGCCGTTGGTGATGGAGTCGCCGATCAGCAGCACGCGGCGGGCCTCGAAATTGCCCGCTTCCTCCCACCAGTTGTTGTTCCACTCGGCGTATTCACGCGGAAATGCCATCGTGCTTTCCTCCCTGTCCGGTGAACGCTCAGTCCGCTTTTCTCGCGGCGTCGAATTCCGCGCAGATCTCGGCGGACGGCGGCGCGGTGAGCAGCGAGACGACGACGATCATCAGGCAGGAGAACAGGAAGGC
This sequence comes from Clostridiaceae bacterium, assembly GCA_016297585.1. Classification (GTDB taxonomy): domain Bacteria; phylum Bacillota; class Clostridia; order Oscillospirales; family QAMX01; genus JAAZKA01. Next base: position 15,865 of record JAEDGJ010000014.1, on the reverse strand, counting down.
GGGCAGGAGCTCGTAGATGCCGAAGACACCGCCCAGAGGCTTCAAGACGAGCTTCCAGAAGAAAACCATGCCGCCGCCGGCGAGCATACCGGCGATCGCGCCCGCGCGGTTCGTGCGCTTCCAGAACAGCGAGAAGAGCATGATCGGGCCGAAGGTCGCGCCGAAGCCGGCCCAGGCGAAGCTGACGATCGTGAAGATGACGCTGTTTTCGTCCAGCGCGATGACCATGCCGATCAGCGCGACGGCGAGCAGCGTGATGCGGCTGACCGTCATGACCTGCTTGTCGGTCGCTTCACGGCGGAAAATGCCCTGATAGATGTTTTTCGACACGGCGGAGGCGGCGATCAGCAGATAGGAGTCGGACGAGCTGATCGTCGCGGCGAGGATGCCCGCCATGACGATGCCCGCGAACAGCGGATGCAGCAGCGTCTGCGACATGATGACGAAGATGTTTTCCGCGTCGGACGCGGTTTGGAGCGCCGTGGGCATCATGGCGCGGCCGACGATACCGATCATCACGGCGGCGGCCAGCGAGATGACGACCCAGACGGTCGCGATGCGGCGGGACTGCGTCAGCTCCTCCGTGCGGCGGATCGCGATGAAGCGGAGCAGCACCTGCGGCATACCGAAGTAGCCAAGTCCCCAGGACAGCGTGGAGAGCACCGTCAGGAAGCCGTAGCTGCCGGCCTCGCCGAACAGCGGCGCGCCGGTGGAGGTGACGGCCTGCACGCCGGCGGCATCCGTGACGGGGGAGGCGATGCCGAAGAACGCCCAGAAGCCGGGGATGCTGCGCGCGTTCTCGATGACGGCGCCGAAGCCGCCCGCGTAGATCGAGCCGGACACCAGCACGACGACGAGCGCGAAGATCATGACGACGGCCTGCATGAAGTCGGAGGCGCTTTCGGCGAGGAAGCCGCCGAGGAAGGTATAGACCAGCACGAACAGCGCGCCGAGCACCATCATGAGCTGATAATTCGCGCCGAAGAGCTTCGAGAAGAGCTTGCCGCAGGTGACAAAGCAGCTTCCGGCGTAGACCGCGAAGAAGATCAGGATAAACAGCGACGCGATGAGCATCAGCACCTTCTTCTTCTCATGGAAGCGGTTGCTGAAGAAGTCGGGCAGCGTGATCGCGTTGTCCGCGATCAGGGAATAGCGGCGCAGGGGCTTTGCGACGATCAGCCAGTTTAAGTAGGTGCCGACGGCAAGGCCGATCGCCGTCCAGGCGGCGTCGGCGGTGCCGCACCAGTAGGCGACGCCGGGCAGTCCCATCAGCAGCCAGCCGCTCATGTCGGAGGCCTCGGCGCTCATCGCCGCGACCCACGGGCCCAGCGTGCGTCCGCCGATGAAGTAGTTTTCGGAACTCTGATTGGCGCGTTTGGCAAAGTAAAGGCCGATGACAATGACGGACGCCATGTACAGAATCATGGCAATCAGGGTCTGGACGGATGAACTGGGCATGTGAATCTGTCTCCAATCGTGTTTTTGAAATGTAAGGGAAGGTTACAGGCTGGCTTCCGCGCGGGAGCCGGAGGCGCGGTAGGCGGCGTCCATGATCTCGGACAGCTCGACCGCTTCGTCGATGCCGAAGGCAGAGGGCTTGCCGTTCATGAACGAATCCACCCACGACGCAAGCGGCGACATCGGCGCCTCGGGCAGCGTTTCCGCGCGGACCCACTGCTTTTCCGTGGCTTCCGTGGCGTAATAGGCCTCCTTGCCGCGGACATACGCCGCGCCCTTTGTGCCGGAGAGGTGGAACTCATACGGATCGGCGACGGAAACGAAGCCGGTTTCCGAAACGCCGATCGCGCCGGACGCGTAGCGGAACAGGCAGACGGCGTTGTCCTCGACGGCGCGGGGCGTGACGTTCGTGAAGCAGGACTGGATGCTTTCGGGCTTGCCCAAAAACCAGTCGAGGATGTAGCAGGGATGCGCGCCGAGGTCGATCATCGCGCCGCCGCCGCAGGCTTTTTCGTCGTAGAAATGCGGCGGGAGCCAGTCGGCGATGCTGCCGGAATGGACGTTGCGCATCCGGGCATAGGTGAGCGTGCCGAGCGCGCCGGAATCCGCGAGATTCTTGACAAACAGGATGGCGGGGATGGTCTTATGCGGGTAGGAGATGGTAAACAGCGTGTGATTGCGCACGACCGCGTCGCGGATGCGGTAGGCGTCGGCGGCGGTCAGCGCGAGCACCTTCTCGGTGAAGACGGCCTTGCCCGCATCGGCGGCGCGGATGATCAGCTCCGGATGCGCGGATGTCGGCGCGCAGACGGCGATGCCGTCGATGGTGCTGTCCGCGAGGATGGCGTCGAAGCTGCCGACATACGGACAGCCGAGCTCCGCAGCCCAGGTTTTTCCGTACTCCGTGCCGTTTTCCCAGAGCGTATCGGAATCGTAGACGGCGGCGATCTCCACGCCCGGGATCCCCTGCAGGGTCTTCGCATAGCCTTTGGCATGGACGTGCCAGCCGCTGATCATGGCAACTCGCATAAAAGGGTTCCTCCTTTTTTGTTGTCCGGTTTTTTGATCGGGGGACGGTTATTTTCAGTCCATCTCCCGGATGAAGACCTCGCGGCCTTCGCGGGCGGACTTGTAGACGGCTAAGACGACCTTCAGCGCGTCCAGCGCCTCGTCGGGCTGGATATAAGGCTTTCTGTCCTCGCGGATGGCGTCGACGAGGTCCTGAATATGGAAGGCGTGTCCCGTCGCGGCAGCCGCGTTCTTCGTGACGGCCGCGCCGCCGTCGGCATAGCGCGCGATCATCTCCGCTTCGTCCTCGCCCGGCACGACCCAGGAGGTGATCTTGCCGGCATCCATCGCGATGGAGCCCTTCGTGCCGAAGATCTGAATGTCGGTCGAGGTCTTGCCGCCGTTGCAGGTCGTCGAAACGAGGTTGCCGATGGCGCCGTTCTTGAACTTCACGATGGAGGAGGTGAAATCCTCGGTCTCAATGCTGTGATTGAAGATCTTCGTCACGGAGGTGACGGATTCGACGCCGCCCATCAGCCACTGCATCAGGTCGGCGGTGTGCACGCCCTGATTCATCAGGCTGCCGCCGCCGTCCCATGCCCAGGTGCCGCGCCACGCTTCTCCCGAGGCGATGGTCGCGCCGGCAAAATACTCGTCGGAGCGGTTCCAGTTGACGCGGAAGAAGCCGGAGAAGACGTCGCCGAGCTTTCCCTCCGCGAGAACGCGGCGGATCTCGTCGACGCACGGCCAGCGGCGGCACTGGAAGACGCAGGAGGCCTTCACGCCCGACATCTTCCAGACGCGCACGATCTCCTCGGCGCGGGCGACGCTGACGTCGATCGGCTTCTCGATCAGGACATGCTTGCCGGCGCGCATCGCCATGATCGCATGCTCGGCGTGCATGCCGGACGGCGTCGCGATGGACACCGCGTCGATCTCCGGATCGCGCAGCATTTCGGCGTAATTCGTGTAGGTCTTGACCGTGACGCCTTCGGCGGCGAGCTCGGAGGAAACCTTCTCGAGCCGGTCCGTCTTCAGATCGCAGATCGCGACAAGCCGTCCGCCGCGCAGCTCCGCCGTACCCTTGACATGGCTGGAACCGATGCCCAGACCGAGCACCGCATATCCGATGTTATTTTTATCCATGAGTATGTCTGGCTCCTTTACGATGATAAAGTGTAAAAATAATTTTACCACTTTTCTCCCCGAAACACAAGATGTATTTTCAATAAGTCGGGGATGAATTTCAATTTTTCAATTCCAATTTTCAAACCGAACCATTTGCGCGCAGCGCCCCGTCCTTTTTGCTTCATACCGTTTGACTTGCGGAAACGGCGATGGTATAATGACACTGCCAGATTCCACAGCCGTTACGGAGGGAAAAAAGAATGAGATGGAACATTATCCGTGGAGGGAAAGCGATCGAATGGATCGCCGCGCCCGGCGACATCCATACCGACGACATGGAAATGGCCGGCTTCGGCTGCGCGGATATCGTCAGATACGGCATGACCGGGGAAGGCTTCCTTCTGCTGCACCATCCGGTCTTCCCGCGTCTGCGCACCCGCCCGAACAATACCCACGCGACCTATCAGCTCGACATTCCGGACAGCTTGATGCCCCGTCTCGTCGTGAACGGCGAAAAGGCGGCGGAGACCCTGACCCGCGCGGAGATCGACGGCACCCTTCGCCTCGAATGCAGCGCCGGAGAGCTGGCGGTCGTCCATGTCTGCTATCCGTCCGCGAAATGCCGCGCGGCCTACGAAACGGTGACCGTCCGGAATAACGGCGCGTCCGCGGTCCGGCTTACCGCGACCGCACGCGGCGGCGAGGCGGATCAGACGATGGGCCCGATGGGCATCAACATCACCGAGGTTTTCACCGATTTTGCGGATACGACCCTCGCGCCGGGCGGGAAATATACCTATAATATCACCATTTCCGGCCGCGTCGCGAACGAACGGCCCGCGGATGCCTGCCCGGCGGACGAATACCGCGCGCGCATCCGCAATATCGAACGTCTCGTCACCCCGATGCAGCTCGATACCGGAAACGCGATCCTCGACACCATGTTCCGTTTTGCGAAGCTGCGCGCGGGCGAATCCGTTTTCGACACCCGGTACGGCCTTGTGCACAGCCCGGGAGGCTTCAGCTACTACGCGGCAACGTGGTGCAACGATCAGGTCGAGTATTCGGGGCCGTATTTTGCCTACACCGGCGACGACGCCCTGCTCGAAGCGGCCATGAACGCCTACCGTATGTACATGCCCTTCATGAGCAGCCGCTACGAGCCCATTCCGTCCTCCGTCATCGCGGAAGGCGTGGACTACTGGAACGGCGCGGGGGATCGCGGGGACGCGGCGATGTATCTCTACGGCGCATCCCGTTTCGCGCTGACCGCCGGACGCGCCGACTATGCGGAAGAGCTTCTGCCGGCGATCGAATGGTGCGCGGAATACTGCAGGCGCAGGATCAACGAGGGCGGCGTGGTGGCGTCCGACAGCGACGAGCTCGAAGGACGTTTTCCGAGCGGAACGGCGAATCTCTGCACCTCCGCGCTGGCGTACAGCGGCTGCCTCTGCGCGGCGTCCCTCGAACGCTCGGCCGCAGGCGGGAGCGAAGAAAAGGCGGCGGAATACGAGATGCTCGCGAAGCAGCTGCGCGGCTCGATCGAAGCCTATTTCGGCGCAACCCTTCACGGCATGGATACCTATAAATACTACGCGGAATGCGAAGTCCTGCGCTCGTGGATCTGCATGCCCCTCTGCGTCGGCATTTATGACCGCGCGGCGGAGACCGTGAAGGCACTCACCTCCGAATGGCTGATGCGGGCGGAGGGCATGCTGACGGCGGAAGGCAGCACGGTGCTCTGGGACCGTTCAACGCTGTACGGGCTGCGCGGCATTTTTGCGGCGGGAGACACCGAAAAAGGCGCGGAGGTGCTCCTGACCTACGCGGCGAACCGGCTCCTCGGTGAACGCGTGCCGTATGCGGTGGAAGCCTATCCGGAAGGCGGGAAGCGGCATCTGTCCGGCGAATCCGCGCTGTTCTGCAAGGTCATCACCGAAGGCATTCTGGACATGACGCCGACCGGTCTGTCCGCCTTCACGATCAAGCCGAGTCTCCCGGCAGCGTTCGATCACCTCTATCTGACCGGCATCCGCGCCTACGGCGGCATCTTTGACGTGTACGTCGAAAAAGACGGCTGGAAGGTCGTCCGCAGCGACGGCAGGAAGCTGGCCGAGGGCAGGCTTGGCGAGTGCGTTGAGGTCAAACTATAAAATAGAGCTTTTCGGGGGAAAACTTTTTATGAAAAAGAGTTTTCCCCCGGTTTTTTTTCGGGAAAAGCACGGGACAGCTAAAAAGGCGGAGGGTTTTTCCTTGTGTACCGGGGAAAAGTATGGTAGAATACCATCAAAAAAAGTCGCGGATCCCGGCGCTGCCCGCAAAAAAGCGCGGCAGACGGCGCGGAATGCGGATAAACGAAAGGAAAAGAACGATCAAAATGGAACAGCCGTCCCGGAAGGTGAAGACTCCCGACGAATCCGTCGCGGAGCAGGTACAGGTGCTGACGCTGAGCTCGATGAACGGCGCGAACCGTCTGTTCGGCGGCCGGCTGATGGAGTGGATCGACGTTGTCGCGGCCGTCGTCGCACGGCGGCATTCGGAGCGCAACGTGACGACGGCGTCCGTCGAGCGGCTCGAGTTCCGCGAGCCCGCGGCGACGAACAGCACCGTCGTATTAAAGGGGAAGATCGTCTATGCCGGACGCACCTCGATGGTCGTGCGCGTGCGCTCCTATGTGGAAGCGCTCGACGGCAGCCGGAAGCTCATCAACGCGGCGTATCTGACGCTCGTCGCGCTCGATGAGAACGAGCGCCCGACGCAGGTGCCGGAGCTGCGGCCGCAGACGGACGAGGAACGCGAGGAATGGGCGTACGCGAAGTCGCTGCGCGCAAGACGGGAACAAAGGTGACGGACAAGGCGCGAAAAAAACGGGAAACTTTGTGCAAATGCCTTGAAAAATGAGGCGGACTCTGCTATAATTTTGGATGTGCAAATCCACGGAAGCGATAAAAGGAGGGTCCCCATGAAAAAATACGTCTTTGACCGTTTCTCGGAGGACGCCCGCCGCGTCATCAACCAGACCGGCGTCCGTCAGGCCGCTCCCGCCGCCGAGGGCAACGAGAATTTCAACGCCTGCTGGGACGGCGCGCTCGCGCCGGACGGGAGCTTTTACTATACCCTGTCCTCCGAAGCCGGAAAATGCGACCATGCCAAGCTCGTCCGCTACGATTTCGACGAAAACCGCATTGTGGAATGCTTTTACGCGGGCAGCCTCGTGCTGCCGCAGGACCGGCAGCTTCCGCACTCCAAGCTGCATACCTCGATCAATTTCATGCCGCGCCGTGCGTTCTATCCGGACGCGCCCGACGATCCGAAGGACTATCTGATCATCGCGACGACGCATTCGACCGACCGCGCGCGCCAGCACGTCGAATGGATGCCCTTCGGGCACCACAACCACGTCTGGGAGGGCTTTCCCGGCTCCCAGATCCTCGTCTATGACCCCAAAAACGGCCATGCGCAGTCGCTCGGCACGCCCGTGACGCACGAGTCGATCTACGGCTCGAAATACGACCCCGTGCACAACCGGCTCTATATGATCGGCTTCATGCGCGGCCATGTCTACTGCTTTGACGTCGCGTCCCGCCGCGTGACGAAGGACCTCGGCAAGGTCGCGGAGCTCTACTGCTACCGTCTCAAGCTCGGCGCGGACGGCAACATCTACGGCTGCACAAAGTCGGGCCAGCTTTTCCGCATCAATACGGAGAAAAACGAGCTCGAGCATATGAACTTCCGCGTGCCGGAGTTCGAAAACAATTATGTCAACAACACCTGGTACCGGTACATGGAAAACGCCCGCAACCATCCGTCGGGGAAGTTCATGTATATGATGTTTGCGGTCGCGCCGTATCTGTATAAGCTGGATTTTGCGACCGGAGAGGTGTACCGCGGCGGAAAGATCATGCCGGGAGACGGCATCTACGAGCTGCCCGCCGCCGACGGGAGCTGGAACCCGCACAGCTTCGTGCTCGACCGCGAGGGCGTGATCTGGTTCTGCGTCCACCACTGGAGCGTGCACAACGACACCGAGTTTACCGATCCGCGCCCGTGCTATCTGATGCGCTGGGACGTCGAAAACGGCGAGGAGCCGTTCTGCTGCGGCGTCATCGGCACGGAGCACCGGGTCGAAAACAGCGTCACGGAGATGGAATACGACCCCGAGCGGGACATCCTGTACTGCGCGAACGTCGGACGCGGCTTCGGCGCCGACGGACCCGGCGTGACGGCGATCGACCTTTCGAAGTTCCGCCCCGTATGCCGGGAGCGCGGGCCGGTGTCGGACGACGAGGTCCTCATCGCGCGCCGCCTGACGCCCGAGGAGCTCGCCGAGCGCCGCGCGAAGGCCGAAAAGAAGGTCGGCGAAGAGGTGACGGAGCACAATCCCTACACCGCCTTCCCGCCCGCGCAGGTCAGGCCCGTGCGCATCTGGAGAAGCCTGCCCCGCACCGAGGTCGCGGAATCCGCGGTCGTCGGCATGGCGTTCGAGCCGGGGAGAACGGATGACGACTACCGGCTGCACGTCGTCTGCGGCAAAGAGGGCGGCTTCGACGGCGCGAAGTATGTGATGCGCGTCTCGCACGGCGAGGTCGAGGGCATCAGCGAGATGGCCTGCATCGGGGAGCGCTACCGCGATTGGCTGCGGGCCAATATTCTGCCGCAGCCCGTGACGGTCGGGGAAAATATCCGGCTGCCGGAGGCGACCGGACGCCGCTACCGCGCGAAGGCGAGCGCCGACGCGGACTGGAACGGCGGCGCGAAGATCGTCGGCACGATGGACGCGCTGCTCGCCATCGTCCGCGCCGACGGCAGCGTCTACAGCCTCGGCAATGCCGCGGCATACGGCCCCGTGCGCTGTATGTGCACGAACGCCGCGAAGACGAAGCTCTGGGGCGTCGCGGGCGACGACGAGGACATGGGCTATGTCTTTGCCTATGACGACGAGGAGGGTCTGCGCCAGCTCGGCATCCTGAACTATAACACCCACGGCTTCTTCGACGGCCCCACCGCGTCGAACGTGCTGTCGAGCATCGTGCTGTCGCCGGACGAAAAGTTCCTCGCGATCGGCGGTGCGGACAGGATCGCCACGGTGCATCTGATTGCGCTGTAACTAAGGCACCGATCCGGAGGATGCCTTTCCGGGCGTCCTCCGGAAAATGAAAAAAGCCGGCGCAGGATAAGGAGAAGACGATGTTTGAGATTCGGACGAAGGAGCTCGGGCAGTACGATGTCGCCGTATGCGGCGGTGGGATCGCCGGCGTCTGCGCGGCGGTTTCGGCAGCGCGCACCGGCGCCCGTGTGATCCTCGTCGAGAAGGCGGGAAGCCTCGGCGGGACGCTGACGGAGGGCTTCATGCCCAATATTCTCGACCGGGACAACAAGGGCGGCATCGTGCGGGAAATGTTTGCGTTTCTGGACGCGCACGGCATGAGCTGTCCGCGGCACGGAAAGAGAGTGGACGAAAACGGCCGGAAGCGGACCGGTCAACTGGTGGATACGGAGGGCGTCAAGTACTTCTTCGACAAGCTCTGCACGGAGGCGGGCGTGGAAGTGCTCTTCCACAGCCAGATCGCCGCGTTGGAGACGGACGGGGACAGGATCACCGGCGCGCTGGTTGCCACGGAATGCGGAAATTACACGCTCCGGGCGTCGCTCTATGTGGACGCGACGGGCAGCGGCATCGTGGCGGATTTTGCCGGATGCGCATGGGAATGCGGCGATCCCGCGGAGAAGCGCCCGTCTCCCGCCAGCCTGTCCGTCTGCGCCGCGGGGCTGGATCCGGACTACGACGGCGTCGCCGGCGGGGACGAAAAGACCGCCTATGCCGAAAAGCTGCGGGAGCACGGCGTGGAAGTGTCCGCCCAGCAGGTGACGGCGATCAAGCTGCCGTCGCTGCGCACCTGGAGCCTCGGGCTGAATTTCGAGTACGGCGTGATGCCGGACGACATCCGCTCGCTGTCCGGCGCTGTGCTCGGCGGACGCCGGGAGGTCTTTGAGGCGATGGAGGGACATCGGCGGGTGCCGGGCTGTGAAGGGGTGTACACCGTTTTCACCGGCTCCCACATCGGCATCCGGGAAGGCCGGCGCGTCTACGGCGAATACCGGCTGACGGACGAGGATATTCTGGAGGGCCGGAAATTCGAGGACGGCATCTGCCTTGTGACGTTCGGTGTGGACGTGCACAAGCTGAAGGCGGACGACACCCTCGACTGCGGCCGCGGCTACCGCACAAAGCCGTATCACATCCCGTATCGCTGTCTTGTGCCGAAGGGCTGCGGGAATCTGATGCTCGCGGGACGGTGCATTTCCGGCGATTTCTACCCGCACGCGTCCTACCGCGTGATGGGCAACATGGCGGCGACGGGGGAGGCCTGCGGCTATGCGGCGGCGCTCTGCGTCCGGGAAGGCACGGCGCCGCGCGATTTTGACGGGCGGCGTGCCAGAGCGTTCATGGCGGAACGCGGCTACGCGCTCTGACAGGCAAGACGGCATTCCGCTCCCCCTGGGGAGGGGCGGGAATGACGACCATTTTTTTCAAAGAATAGGACGGAGCATATGATTCATTCTGACTGGCATATCCATACCGACGCGTCCTACGACGCGAAGCTGCCGCTGGAGACGCTGATCCGGCGGACGCGGGAGCAGGGACTCCGGCGCTTCGGCGTGACGGATCACGCAAACTTCAACGACACGGGCTTTATGGAAAACATCCGCCGCTCGGCGGAAAACTACCGCGCCGTGGCGGAAACCACGCCGGAGATGATCCTCGGCGTCGAATTTACGCCCATCGCGAAGCCCGAATACGAGTATCTCGCCGTTCACGGGAACTGGGAGGGCTTTGTGCCCGTGCCGCAGGAGAAGCCCTACGACATCGAGATCGCGCTGACGCTCGACGAGATGCGCGCGCTCGGCATCCGCTATTCCGTCGGCGCGTCGCACTGGCGCACGGACGTCGCGGATCCAAAGTCCGTCGACAACGGCCCCGACGCGCAGATGCGGGAATGGTTCCGGCAGCAGATGTGGCTTGCCGCCGACCCGCGCGTGACGATCCTCGGCCACCCCTGGCTGTGCAGCCGCGGGTGGGACGACTTCTCCCGCATCCCGCGCTCGATGCACGACGAGCTCGGGGCGAACCTCCTCGAGCACGGCAAATACATCGAGTGCAACGTCAATATGCTCAACGACCCGGGGCTTTCGGAGAAGTACCGGCACCAGTACGCGGAATTCCTGCGCGGGATGTTCGAGCGGGGCATTCCCGTGACCTACGGCTCCGACTGCCACGGCCGGGAGGGAGATAGCCCGGATTATCCCGATCACCGCGCGGACGGCGTGCCGTATCTTGAGGCCGCGGGGTTCCGGGAGGGGGATTTTTCGGAGCTTTCTCCGGATAAGCTGCTGTTTTGACGAAAGGGAGGTCAGAAGATGTACTATTTTGAACAGTTTTCCGACGACTATTACCGTGTCATCAACCAGGCGGGCGTCCATCAGGCGCGTCCGTGGAGCCCGGGCAACGAGAACTTCAACTGCTGCTGGGACGGCGACTGCGCGCCCGACGGCACCTTCTATACGACGCTTTCCTCCGAGTCCGGCAAATGCGACCACGCCAAGCTCGTACGCTATGACCGCGACACCGACGAATTAAAGCTCTGCTTCTACGCGGGCGACCTCGTCCTGCCGCAGGAGCGTCAGCTGCCGCACTCGAAGCTCCATACCTCCATCAACTTCATCCCCACCGGCCCCGCGCCGGAGGACTATCTCGTCATCGCGACGACGCATTCGACCGACCGCGCGAAGCATCACGCCGAATGGATGCCCTTTGGCCACCAGAACCACGTCTGGGAGGGCTTCCCCGGCTCCCAGATCCTCGTCTATGACCCGAAGACCGGACACGCCGAGAGCTGGGGCACGCCCGTGCCGCATGAGTCGATCTACGGCGCGAAATACGATCCCGCGCACCGCCGCCTGTATATGATCGGCTTCATGCGCGGCCATGTCTACAGCTTCGACATCGACTCCCGCCGCGTCACGAAGGATCTCGGAAAGGCCGCCGAGGTCTTCTGCTTCCGGCTCGCGCTCGGCGCGGACGGCAACATCTACGGCTGCACGAAGTCCGGCTTCCCCTTCATGATCGACACCGAAAGAAACTGCCTCGTCGATCTCGGCGCGGAGGTGCCGGCGTACTACTCTCCCGAGGGCAATCCGCGTTATGTCAACAACACCTGGTACCGCTATCTCGGTCAGGCGGAAAATTCCGCCGACGGGAAGAGCCTGTATATGTTCCACCCCTATGCCTACGACCTGTTTTCGCTCGATTTCGCGACGAAAAAGATCACGTCGGCGGGCAAGCTGCTGCCGTATAAGAACGGGGAGCAGGTGACGGATCTCGTGCGTCCGCAGTCGGCGCGCTCGGCGACGGGCAACAACTGCATGACGATGGACGGCGAGGGCGTGCTGTGGTATGTGCTGCAGACGCGGCCGTTTGACACGGACGAGGACGTCAAATACATCCCGGGGCAGTACCTGTGCCGCTGGGACATCACGCACGGCGGCCGTCCGGAGCTGCTGGGCATGGTCGGTACGCCCGGCTATGTGCACAACCGCTCGACCGAGATGGCCTGCGACCGGCTGCGCGACATCCTCTATATCGTCAACGTCGGCCACGGCTTCGGCGAGGAGGGTCCGGATGTCGTGCGCATCGATCTCGGCACCTTCCGGCAGCATATGTACGAGCCCGGCCCCGTGACGACGCATGAGATCTTCTTCCCGACGAAGCTCTCCGACGAGGAGCTCCGCAAGCGTGCCGAGGCGCGCGCGAAAAAGAACTCGACGGGCGAGGAAAACACCGAAAACAACCCCTTCCAGGCGTTCCCGATCGACCGCGTCTATCCCGTGCGCATCTGGCGCGAGATCGGCAAGAAGGGTGAGCTCTGCGACCATATCGAGGACGCGAAGGTCATCGGCATGGCGTTCGACGACGGGGATGTGCTGCATGTCGTGACCGGCGCGGAGGGCAATTTCGACGCCGCGCGATATGTGTTCCGCATCAAAGGGCGCGAAATCGTCTCCCGCGAGGACTTCGCCGCGGTCGCGCCTTCGTACCGCGAGTGGCTGCGGGAAAACATCCTGCCGCAGCCCGCGGCGTTCGACGAAAACATCCGGCTGCCGGAGGCGACCGGACGCCGCTACCGCGCGAAGGCGTCGGCGACGGCGCTCTGGCATGACGGACGCACCGTGGTCGGCACGCAGGACGCGTTTCTCGCGCTCGTCAGCCCGGAGGGAAAGGTCTACAGCCTCGGCAGCGCCGCGGCGTACGGGCCGGTGCGCTGCATGTGCACGAACGCCGCGAAGACGAAGCTCTGGGGCGTCGCGGGCGACGAAGAAGATATGGGGTACATCTTTACCTATGACGACACGGAGGGTCTGCGCCAGCTCGGCATTTTAAGCTACAACAGCGTCGGCTTCTACCGTCCGACGGAGTCGAATGTGCTGTCGAGCATCGTGCTGTCCCACGATGAAAAGACACTCGCCGTCGGCTCGGCGGACCGGATCGCGACGGTGCATATCATCGAGCTGTAAAGCGGGGAGAAAACTTTGGGGCAAAGCTCTTGAAAAATGAAAAAAGGTATGCTACAATACACACATACCCTGAGCTCTATTGAGGAGGATTTTTGCATATGAAAAAAGCGGACGACGTCTTAACGAACATCAACGCGCCGGTCGAGAGCGGCTGCAAGTGCTGCGGAAACGGCCGCCGTCTGAAGGTCGGTATCATCGGTACCGGCTGGATCGCCGATTCCCATATGATGAGCTATCTGAATCAGCCCGACGTGGATATCGTCGCGGGCGCGGATCTGATCCCCGGTAAGGCGGAAGCCTTCTTCAAAAAGCACGGTCTGGAAAACGTCCGCTGCTATCCGGATCATCACTCGATGCTCGAGAACGAAGAACTCGACGCCGTCTCCGTCTGCACCTACAACATGGCGCACGCGGTTCCGACGATCGACGCGCTGGAGCACGGCGTGAACGTCCTGCTCGAGAAGCCCATGTGCGTGACGCTCGACGAAGCGGTCGCGATCCGCAAGGCGGAAAAGGCCTCCGGCAAGGTGCTGTCCATCGGCTTCCAGCCCCGTATGGACGCCAACATGAAGATGATCAAGCGCATCGTCGAGTCCGGCGAGCTCGGTCAGATCTACTACATCCAGACCGGCGGCGGCCGCCGCCGCGGTATCCCGACGCCCTTCGGCACCTCCTTCATCGCGAAGGAGACCGGCGGCATCGGCGCGCTCGGCGACATCGGCTGCTACTCCCTTGACATGGTCCTCAACGCCATCGGCTATCCGAAGCCCCTGACCGTCTCCGGCTACACCTCCGACTTCTTCGGCAAGAACCCCGCTACCTATGCCGACCGCGGTCATCCGGAGTACGCCGAAGCGTTCGGCGTCGACGATTTCGCCGCTGCGTTCATCCGTCTCGAAGGCGGCATCATCCTCGACTTCCGCATCGCGTGGGCGATGAACATCAACACCCCCGGCGATACCATCATCCTCGGCACCAAGGGCGGCCTGCGCATCCCGTCCACCGACTGCTGGAACGGCTCCGTCGGCGGCCCGATGACGCTGTATCATGAGGTTGCGGGCGAGCAGACCGAGACCGTCATCCCGATCCTCAAGAATACGTTCGAAGGCGGCCTCTTCGACGAGAAGATCCGCACCTTCCTCGACGCGGTGCTCTACAACAAGCCCGCGCCCGTCCCGTCCTCCCAGATCATCTACAACCAGGCGATCATCGACGGCATCAACCGCTCCGCGAAGCTGGGCCGCGAGGTCGAGATCAACGTTCCCGAGGTGTAATCCTCCCGGGAGCCGCGCATAAAAAACGCATGGGCGTCTGTGGCCGTAAAAGAATTTTTGCGACTGCAGACGCCCTCTTTTTATAAGATAAGGAGCGGAGAAATATGGGAAAACGCTATCTGGTCCTGCCGGTCGACGACAACAAGGAGAAAAAGCATTACAGGCTTACCCGCGAAGGACGGCTGCTGTACGATTTTACCGCCGCGCTGGAGCCGGATGCCCCGGCGATGCGGACATACATCGACGTGACGCGCTTCGGGGACGGCGCGCTGACGCTGACGGACGACGCGGGGACTCCCGTGACGTTTGCGGAGACCTCCCGCATCCCGCCGCGCGGCGAGCGGGAAAACGGCATGCTTTTCCGCCCGCGGGTGCATTTTACGACCGAGATCGGCTGGACAAACGACCCCAACGGCCTTTTGTACGCCGGGGGCGTATACCATCTGTTCTATCAGCACAATCCGCACGGGACCGACTGGGGCAATATGACCTGGGGGCACGCGGTGTCGTCCGATCTTGTGACCTGGGAGGAGTGGGGAGACGCGCTGTTCCCGGACGGGATGGGCACGATGTATTCCGGCAGCGCGATCCTAGACACGGAAAACCGCGCGGGATTCGGAAAGGACGCGATCCTGCTCTTTTATACGGCGGCGGGCGGCACCTCCGAGCTGTCGGCGGGGCAGCCCTTTACCCAGTGCCTTGCCTTTTCGACCGACGGCGGGCGGACGTTTACAAAATACGACCATAACCCCATCCTGCCGCAGCAGGCGCCGGGCAACCGCGATCCGAAGGTCGAGTGGTCGCCGGAGCTCGGGCGGTACCTGATGGCGCTCTATCTGGAGGGGCATACCTATGCGGTTTTCGCGTCGGACGATCTGCGGCACTGGGAGAAATTCGCCGAAATACCGCTGCCAGAGGACGACGAGTGTCCCGATCTCTATCCGCTGCCCGCGGAGGGGACGGTACGGTGGGTGTTTTCGGGCGCGCATGACACCTATCTCGTCGGCCGCATCGACGCGGCGGGCTTCCATCCGTCGCAGGAGCCGCTGCGCTGCGGCTTCGGCGACTGCACGGCCTATGCAGCGCAGACCTTCTCGGGCTGCGCGGTGCAGACCTTCCCGGGCGGTGCCGCGCCGGGACTTCCGGGCGCTGCGGGACGGCGGATCCGGATGTCGTGGGTGAAGAGCGTGCCGTCCGGCGCCGTGTTCTGGTCGCAGATGGGCATCCCCTGCGAGATGACGCTGCGGCGCGCGGGCGGGCTGCTCCGGCTCGGCGCGTATCCTGTGCGGGAGACGGAATCACTCGTGCGGCGGCGCTTCGGCGTGCGGGAGGTGACGCAGGCGGGGGAGACGGTGCTCGCGGACGCGGACGCGCTCTCCGGCTGCGCGGCGGACGTCACGCTTGAGATCGGCGAGGGCTGTGCG
>JAEDGJ010000013.1 GCA_016297585.1 Clostridiaceae bacterium | reverse complement strand
ACTGCCAGCTTCCCGGCCCCCAGTACGAGACGCCCGCCGAGATCCGGATGCTGCGCACGCTCGGCGCGGACGCCGTCGGCATGAGCACGGCCTGCGAATGTATCGCGGCGCGGCATATGGGACTGCGCGTCGCGGGCATCTCCTGCATCTCGAACCTCGCCGCGGGCATCTCCGCCGCTCCGCTGTCCCACGCGGAGGTGCAGGAGACCGCCGCCCGCGTCGGACGGGATTTCGAACGACTGCTCTGCGCCGTGGTGCGCGCGCTTTGAAGAAAAAATGAAACGGAGGAACCGCTCCCGTGGAGATGATCCGGCGCTTTGCGCGGTATTATAAGCCGCATTGGAAGCTTTTTGCCTTTGATATGGTCTGCGCCCTCGTGATGGCCGTCTGCGACCTCTACTATCCGTCCGTTACGCGCAGCATCATCAACGTCGACATCCCCGCCGGGAATATGCGCCGCATTCTGATCGAGTGCGCGCTGCTTGCCGGCGTTTACACCGCAAAGCTCGTCCTTTCCTATCTCGTGCTCTATTACGGCCACATGGTCGGCGTCCGGATGCAGGCCGATATGCGCCGCGACATCTTTGCGCGGCTCGAACGGCTGCCGTTTTCCTTCTTTGACGACAACAAGACCGGCTCCATCATGTCCCGCATCGTCAACGACCTGATGGACGTCTCGGAGCTTGCCCATCACGGACCGGAGGACCTGTTTCTCTCCGTCGTGATGCTCGTGGGCACGTTTATCATTCTGGCGCGCATCAACCTCGCGCTGACGGTCATTATCTTCGCGTTTCTGCCCGTTCTGACGTTTTTCACGCTGAAATGCCGCCGGAAGATGCAGACCGCGTTCCGCCGTACCCGCGAGGAGGTCGCGGAGATCAACGCGCGGCTGGAAAACTCGCTCGCCGGCATCCGCGTGACGAAGAGCTTCGCCGACGAGGAT
Source organism: Clostridiaceae bacterium (assembly GCA_016297585.1). Taxonomy (GTDB): domain Bacteria; phylum Bacillota; class Clostridia; order Oscillospirales; family QAMX01; genus JAAZKA01. Next base: position 25,286 of record JAEDGJ010000013.1, on the reverse strand, counting down.
TATGAGAACGCCCGCTTCGGCGAACGCAACCAGGCGTTCGTGAAGGCGCGGCTCCGCGCTTACCGCGTGATGGCGGAGTTCTCCAGCGTCAACACCTACATCCTCGACATGATGTACGTCGTCGTGCTGCTCGCCGGAGGCTGGTACTGCTGGCGCGGCGCGATCAATTTCGGCGACTTTGCCGCGTATCTTCTGTATGTCGGCATGTTCATGACGCCCATCCGCCGCCTGATCGGGTTTATCGAGCAGTATCAGGACGGCATGACCGGCTTCCGGCGCTTTGCCGAGATCATGGACACCGCGGCGGAGGAGGATACGCCCGGCGCGACCGATCTGCGGGACGTCCGGGGCGAGATTTGCTTTGACAACGTCAGCTTTACTTACAATACCGGCCGCGAGGTGCTGCACGACGTCAGCTTTACCGTGGAGCCGGGGCATACCGTCGCGCTCGTCGGGCCGTCCGGCGGCGGCAAGACCACGCTCTGCCACCTGCTGACCCGCTTCTACAACATTTCGGACGGCTCCATCCGCATCGACGGCCGCGACATCCGCGACGTGACGCTCCGCAGTCTCCGCGAGACCGTCGGCATCGTCCAGCAGGACGTCTTTCTCTTTACCGGTACGATCTACGAAAACATCGCCTACGGCAAGCCCGGCGCCTCGCGCGAGGAGGTCGTCCGTGCCGCCCGGCGCGCGCACATCGACGAGTTCATCGAGGGGCTTCCCGACGGCTACGAGACCTTCATCGGCGAACGCGGCGTCAAGCTCTCGGGCGGTCAGAAGCAGCGCATTTCCATCGCGCGCGTCTTCCTCAAGGACCCGCCCATCCTCGTGCTCGACGAGGCGACCTCCGCGCTGGACAACGCGACCGAGACGCTCATTCAGGAGTCGCTCGAGGAGCTTTCCCACGACCGCACGACCATCGTCGTCGCCCACCGCCTGTCCACCGTGCGCCGCGCGGACGAGATCATCGTCATCACCGACGAGGGCGTGCTCGAACGCGGCACGCACCGGGAACTGATGGAGCAAAACGGGCTCTATGCCGGGCTCTATAACGCGCAGTTTGCGATTTAAGCGACACATAAAGGAGGAACCCTTCCCATGAATCCCATCCGTTTCGGCATCATCGGCACCGGCGGCATCGCCCATAAATTCGCCCGCACCGCGCCGCTCGTCCCGGAAATGACGCTGCTGGCCGCCGCGTCCCGCCGCGAGGACACCGCGCGGCGCTTTGCCGGCGAGTTCGGCATTCCCCGCGCCTACGGCTCGTACGACGCGATGCTCGCAGACCCCGACATCGACGCCGTCTATGTGGCGACGCCGCATCCGATGCACAAGCCCTGCACGCTGGCCGCCATTGCGGCGGGCAAGCACGTCCTCTGTGAAAAGCCGATGGCGCTGACGGCAGCCGACGCCGCGGAGGTCTTTGCCGCGGCGCGGGAGAAGGGCGTGTTCCTGATGGAGGCCATGTGGACGCGCTTTATCCCGACGATCGAGCTTGCCCGGCGCTGGATCGCCGAAGGGCGCATCGGCACGCTGCGCTATATGACGGCGGCGTTCGGCTACAATACGCCGCTGACGGAGCCGCTGCATCCCATTTTCAGCGCCGAAATGGCCGGCGGCGCGCTCTATGACGTCGGCGTCTACGCTATCGAGGCAGCACTCGACTTCTTTGCCCCCCATAAGCCCGACGGGATCCAGGGCATGGCCGATTTCGCGCCCACGGGCGTCGACGGCGTGAACGCTATGCTGCTGCACTTCGAGGGCGGCGGCATCGCGAGCCTTTCCTCCGCCGTGCTCTGCCCGACCGAGAATATCGCCGTGCTCTACGGCTCGGAGGGCAAGATCCGGCTGTATCCCGCGTTCTACGCGCCCGAAACGGCGGAGCTCTGGGTGGACGACCGGTGCGTCGAGAGCTACCGCATGACGATCGAGTCCGGTTTTGAGTACGAGCTCCGCCACATGATCGGCTGCATCCGCGAGGGAAAGCTGACCTCCGACCGGATCCCGCCGGAGGACACCCTCGAATGTGCGGAGATCTTCGAAGTGCTGAAGCGCCGCTTCGGCGAAAGGACCCGCTGACCGTGCGCATTGCGGCTGCCGCCGTTTTGTACGGGGCGGCTGCCGCTTGAGAATAACCTAATTTTATAAGGAGGCCGCATCCATGAGTCTGATCGTTCCGCAGCCCACCCCCGGCAAGTCCGACTGGTTTGTCCACGATCGCTTCGGTATGTTCATTCACTGGGGAACCTATTCCCTCGCCGCGCGGCATGAATGGATGAAATCCCGAGAGAAGATGAGCACCGAGGAATACGAGAAGTATTTCCGGCACTTCGATCCCGACCTCTACAATCCCCGCGAATGGGCGAAGGCCGCGAAAGCCGCCGGTATGAAGTATTTCGTCATCACGACGAAGCACCACGAGGGCTTCTGCCTCTGGGATACGAAGTACACCGACTACAAGGCGCCGAATACCCCCTATGGCCGCGACGTGCTGCGCCCGATGGTCGAGGCGTTCCGCGAGGAGGGCCTGAAGGTCGGCTTTTACCACTCCCTGCTCGACTGGCATCACCCCGACTACACCGTCGACAACTGCCACCCCATGCGCGAAAACGCCGAGTATATCGCCCGCGACAAGGACAGAAACCTCGAACGCTATGTCGAGTACCTCTATAACCAGACCGAGGAGCTGCTGACCCAGTTCGGCAAGATCGACATCCTCTGGTACGACTTTTCCGTGTCTCCCGCCGGCGGCTTTGCCGGAAAGGGACGCGACGTCTGGCATTCCGAGGAGCTTTTGAAGATGATCCGCCGCTATCAGCCCGACATCCTCATCAACGACCGCCTCCAGATCGATCAGGACATCAAGACCCCCGAGCAGTATCAGCCGCGCGGCTGGATGCAGGTCGACGGCAAGCCCGTCGTATGGGAGGCGTGCCAGACCTTCTCCGGCTCCTGGGGCTATTACCGCGACGAGGAGAGCTGGAAGTCCGTCGAGATGCTCATCAAGATGCTCGTCGACAGCGTGTCCAAGGGCGGCAACCTGCTCTTGAACGTCGGGCCGACCGGACGCGGCGAATTCGACAGCCGCGCGAAGGATCGCCTTGCGGGCATGGGCGAATGGATGCATTACAATTCCCGGTCGATCTACGGCTGCACCGCCGCGCCGACCGAGTTCTCCTGCCCCGAGGACTGCCGCTTTACCTACAACCCCGAGACGAACCGTCTCTATGTCCACGTCTTCTCCTGGCCCTTCCGCCACATCCACCTCGACGGCTTTGCCGGAAAGGTCGAGTATGCCCAGCTCCTCGCCGACGCGTCGGAGATCCAGTTCCGCGAGGGCACCGGCGTGCAGGGCGTCAACACCGCCAACGACGGCGGCCTCGGCACGGTGACGCTGGAGGTGCCGATCAAGCAGCCGGGCGTCGTGCCGGTCATCGAGCTGTTCCTGAAATAAGCGATCTTTTCCGATACAGGAGGCGGGACGCACGCTCCCGCCTCTTTTTATCTCCCGACGCGGCGCCGGTCTGTCCGAAAAAAGCGCGGATGGGGCAAAAGGAATAGGCAGGAAGGGACGCGGACGGCCTTTTTTGGTAAAAATATTGCTTGATTGCGCGGGATTTTTCGGGTATACTCTATTATATTATATCGCTTTTTTCGCAGAGACCCGGGTCGCTCCGCTGTGCTTGCGGGGACAGAGCCCTGACGCCGTCTTTCAGAGAGCGGATGACATTATGGTGCGACATCCGTGCGGCGCGTGCGCTTGAATTACAGCCCGGCGAGTGAAAAACGGCTTCGGCGCGGACCCGATACCCTCCGCCCGTAAGGCTTTGCGCAGTCCGTTTTCCATATGGACGGCGCACGGCAAAAAAAGGTGGTACCGCGAGGCTCCTCTCGCCCTTTTTCGACAGGGCGCGGGGGCTTTTTTATTTTTCTTTGATGAAAGGAGACCGTACACCATGGAATTCAACCCGAATGTTCTCGATCTGCTGAAGGAACGCGGCTATGTCTATCAGTGCACGAATCTCGATGCGCTGGAAGCGCGTCTGAAGAAGGGCCCCATCACCTTCTACCTCGGCGTCGACCCCACCGCCGACTCCCTCCACATCGGCCATTTCTTCGCGCTGATGGTCTTCCGCTATCTCCAGGAGGCCGGACACCGCGGCATCCTCGTCATCGGCGGCGCGACCGCGCAGGTCGGAGACCCCTCCGGCAAGAGCGATATGCGCAAGATGATGACCAAGGAGCAGGTGCAGCACAACGTCGACGAGGTCAAGCGCCTCGCGTCCAAGTTCATCCGCACCGACGGCGAAAACCCCGCGATCATCCTCGACAACAACGAGTGGTTCCGCGATTACCCCTATATCGACTTCATGCGTGAGGTCGGCGTCCACTTCAACGTCAACGTCATGCTCGCCGCCGACGCCTATGCCAACCGCCTCAAGCAGGGCGGCCTGACCTTCCTCGAGATGGGCTATATGCTGATGCAGGCCTATGACTTCATCTACCTCAACCGCACCTACGGCTGCACGCTCGAGATCGGCGGCTCCGACCAGTGGGGCAACATCATCGCGGGCACCGAATTGAACCGCAAGATGCGCCACATCGATCCCGACGCCAAGGCCTCCGACGAGGATATCTTCGGTCTGACGAACCCCCTCCTGCTGACGAAGGAAGGCAAGAAGATGGGCAAGACCGAAAACGGCGCGCTCTGGGTCGCGTCCGACCGCACCACGCCCTATGACTTCTACCAGTACTTCTACAACGTCGCCGACGAGGACTGCGAGAACCTGCTCCGCCTGTTCACCCGCGTGCCGCTCGACGAGATCGACCGCCTGCTCCGTGAGGACATCATCGCCGCGAAGCGCCTGATGGCCTACGAGATCACAAAGCTCGTCCACGGCCAGGAGGAAGCCGACAAGGTCGTCGAGGCCGTGCGCGGTCTCTTCTCGGCGAACGCCGACGCCGCGAACGCGCCGTCCGTGACGCTGGCCGCGTCCCGCTTTGCCGACGGCATCGGCATCATCGACCTGCTCGCGGAGACGAAGCTCATCGCGTCGAAGTCGGAGGCGCGCCGCATGGTCCAGCAGGGCGGCATCCTCGTAAACGGCGAAAAGGTGACGGATATCGCCCGCGTAGTGACGTCCGACGACGTCCGCGACGGCTTTGTGATGCTCAAAAAGGGCAAGAAGAACTTCCTGAAGGTCATCGCCGAATAAAAACTATCCCCAAAAGGGGAAAACACCGGCCCGAACCGCGAAAACGAGAGGCTTTGCCCGTCTCCCGTTTGCGGTTCGGGCCGGTTTTCTTTGCGACGGAGGAAAACGCGGGCATAGAGACGCGGGAATCCGGGAAAGCTTGTCCCGGGGAGGAACGCCGTTGTTCCGGCGGATTTTTGACGAAGAAAGAGCTTGTTTTTTGAGCGGGAGCATGATATAATCAGCGACAGATGGAGACACCAAAACACAAAGGAGCTTTTTGTCCTATGAAAAAGAATCTTGTTGTTATCGGTTACGGCGGCATGGGCGGCTGGCATACCGAGAAGGCGCTGAAGAGCGACGTCGTCAATCTCCGGGGCATCTATGATATCAAGGCCGAGCGCCGGGAGCTCGCGCGGTCCCGCGGCATCTTTGCCTACGATTCCTTCGACGCCGTGCTGTCGGATCCGGAGGTCGATCTCGTCACCGTCGCGATCCCGAACGACGCGCATCCCGAGGTCGTGATCCGCGCGCTCGAGGCCGGCAAGAACGCGATCTGCGAGAAGCCCGTCGCCATCACGTCCGCCGAGCTGCAGACGATGATCGACGCCGCGCACCGCTCGGGCAAGCTCTTTACCGTCCATCAGAACCGCCGCTGGGACGTCGACTTCCTCGCGATGAAGCAGCTCATGAAGACCGGCGAGATCGGCGAGCTGATCCGCGTCGAGTCCCGCATCCACGGTTCCCGCGGCATCCCGAGCGACTGGAGAGGCAAAAAGGCCTACGGCGGCGGCATGCTCTACGACTGGGGCGTGCATCTGATCGACCAGATCCTGCAGCTCATCGACGAGAAGGTCCGATACGTCTACTGCACCCTGGAAAACATCACCAACGACGAGGTCGACGACGGCTTCCGTCTGGAGATCACCTTCGAATCCGGCAAGACCGCGTATGTCGAGGTCGGTACGCTCAACTTCATCGCGATGCCCCGCTTCTATATGAAGTGTAAATCCGGCACCGCGCTGATCTCCGACTGGCGCGAAAAGACGAAGGTCGTGCGCTGCAAATACTGGCACGAGAGCGACGTCCTGCCCGTCGAGACCGCCGCGGGTCTTACGAAGACCATGGCGCCCCGCGACGACGTGACGACCGACACCTACGAGCTGGAGCGTCCGGCGTCCGACGTCCATGACTTCTACCGCAACGTCTGCCGCGCGATCGACGGCCTTGAGCCGCAGCTCGTGACGCACGAGCAGGTCATGCGCGTGCTGAAGCTCATCGAAGCCGCCTTCCGTTCCGCGGAGACCGGCGCGCGCGTCGATTTCGAGTAATCGCCGATACCAAAAAAGCCCCTGCGGCGTTTCCTCTTTCCGGAGGAAAGCCGCAGGGGCTGATTTCATGTGCGCAAAACCGGGACCGTCTTTTACGGGAAGATGCCGCGGATCTTCTTGGCCGTGACGAGGCGCTCCAGCGCGACCATGTTCGCGCCCAGACGCAGCGTCGCGTTATGCGCATGCGCCTTGTCCCAGACCTCCGCGAACGCGCGGCGCATGACCTTCTCGAGCATGCCGTTGACCTGCTCCTCGTCCCACATCAGCGACTGGATGTTCTGCACCCACTCGAAGTAGGAGACGACGACGCCGCCGGCGTTGGCCAGGATGTCCGGCACGACGTATTTGCCCATCTTCGCGAAGATCTCGTCGGCTTCGACGGTCGTCGGGCCGTTCGCGCCTTCGACGATCAGGGGAGCGCGGACTTCCGCCGCGATATCCGCCGTGAGCTGATTTTCCAGCGCCGCCGGGACCAGCAGGTCGACGTCCGCGCACAGAACCTCACGTCCGGTGCAGTGGATGACGCCCGGCGCGTTGTAGGTGTCAAGGAAGTTGCGGTCGACGTAGCAGTGCTGATAGATCTCCTCGACGTTCAGGCCGTCCTCACAGATGACGCCGCCCGTCACATCCGCCAGCGCGACGACCTTGCAGCCTTCGCGGGCGAGCAGACGCGCCGTCGTGCCGCCGACGTTGCCCATGCCCTGCACCGCGACGCGCGCGTGGGAGAGATCCTTGCCGAGCCGCGCAAACAGCTCGCGCGCCGTGAACAGCACGCCGCGTCCCGTTGCCTCACCGCGTCCCAGAGAGCCGCCGACGCCGATCGGCTTGCCCGTGACGACGCCCGGCACGGTATGTCCCTGGAACACCGAGTAGGTGTCCATGATCCAGCCCATCATCTCCGGCGTCGAGCCGACGTCGGGGGCGGGGATGTCCTTATCCGGGCCGATCAGGGGCAGGATCGCCGCCGTATAGCGGCGCGTGATGCGTTCCAGCTCGCCCTTCGAGACGGAGCGGGGATCGACCTTGACGGCGCCCTTCGCACCGCCGTACGGGATGTTCACGACCGCGCACTTGAGGCTCATCCACGCCGCCAGCGCCTTGACCTCGTCGATGTCCACCTGCGGATGGAAGCGGATACCGCCCTTGCACGGGCCTCTCGACGAGGAATGCTGCACGCGGTAGCCTTCGAAGACGCGGATGCTGCCGTCGTCCATCCGAACCGGCACCGAGACCTTCAGCTCGCGTTCCGGATACTTCAGCGCTTCGTAATCGCTCTCCGCGAGTCCGAGCATGCCGGCTGCCTTTTCCAGTACGTTGAGCATGTTTTCATACGGATTATACGCTGCTGCCATAGCAAAGCTTACCTCCTTGAAAACGCCCCTTTCCGAATGACCGCCCGGGCGGCGCTTCGTCGAAGGAACGCACTTTTTTGTTAACGCCACCATATTAACATGATTTTTCCCCTATGTCTATAGCAAATCTTACGATAAACTTTGCAAAAACGAATTACTTCAATCAGTAAAGCAAAGTCATGCAGGATTTGTGGCGCGAAAAAGCTCTTTACTTTTTCGCCGAAGTACGCTATACTGGGTAGCGGCGTGAGGCGCCCGCGTACTTCCCGCGCGGATTATGGAGACGGAGGCATTTTGAATATGCAGGTAATCGGGCTTTTGGCGGTGTTTATGCTCTGCAAGGCGGTCAATACCGTGACGCTGAAGCGCGCGCAGACGGGAAAATCCTGTCTTTCCCAGCATATGCTGTTTACCTGTCTGTTCTGCGTCTGTCAGGGCGTGCTGATCTTCACGCTGCCGCCGTATACGCCGATGTCCTTTACCTGGGAGCGCACCGGTCTGCCCGTGCTGTTCGGCACCTTCTATGTGGTCTATATGATCTTCACCGTGATGGCGATGCGCATCGGGCCGATGTCGCTGACGACGATCATCGGCAGCTTCAATCCGCTCTTTCCGGTACTGGCGGGGCTTTTCTTCTGGGGAGATTCGATGCGCTGGTGGCAGATCGCGGGACTCGTGCTGTTCTGCGCGGCGCTGCTGCTCTTTAACTCCGGCAGCTACTCCGAAGCCGACGCGAAAAAGCCGATCACGCTCAAATGGGTGCTGTTTGCGCTGCTGGGACTGGCTTTCAGCGGCTTTGCCGTCGTCTGCACCCGCCGCTACTGCGATCTGTTCGGCGGCTACATCAAGGAGTATCTCTTTTTGTTCCATGTGACGGGCGCCGTGCTGTCCCTGCCCTTTGTCGTGTATGCCTGGTTCCGGCGCCGGGACGAGCTGACGCTGACGCGGCCGATGATCGGCTATTCCCTCGGCGCGGCGGCGGCGGCAGACGTTTCGAACGTCATCTTCATGCTGTATGCCTCCGCCTTTGACGCGGCGTTCTATTTCCCGCTGATGAGCGTCCTCGGCGTCGCGGCGGTGATGCTTTCCAGCCGCATTTTCCTCAAAGAACGTGTCAGCCGCCGCGCGATGCTCGGCATTGCCGTTTCCGCGGCCGCACTGGCGCTGCTTGCGATTTCCTGACGAAAAAGGGAGGTTTTCCGCCATGATCGAAGCGTATCATATCGCCTGTGCGCCCGGCAGCGTCGGACGCTACTGCATCCTGCCCGGCGACCCCGGACGCGTGCCGCTGATCGCCGCGCGGCTCGAAAACGCGCGCCCGGTCGCGCAGAACCGGGAGTTTACCACCTATACGGGCACCCTTTCCGGCGTGCCCGTCTCCGTGACGTCCACCGGCATCGGCGGACCGTCCGCCGCCATCGCGCTCGAGGAGCTCGTTTCTCTCGGCGCGCACACGTTTCTCCGTGTCGGCACCTGCGGCGGCATCGCCCGGCAGGTGTGCGCGGGGGATCTCGTCGCGGCGCTCTCCGCCGTGCGGCAGGAGGGTACGAGCCGGGAATACGCCCCGGCGGAATACCCTGCGTCGGGGGATTTTTCGCTGCTGCGCGCGCTGGACGACGAGGCAAGATCGCGCGGACTGCGCTGCCACACCGGCGTCGTGCAGTCGAAGGACTCCTTTTACGGTCAGCACAGCCCCGAGCGGATGCCGGTCGCGGGAGAGCTGCTGGCAAAATGGGAGGCGTGGAAGCGGCTCGGCGTGCTGGCGTCGGAGATGGAGACGGCCGCGCTCTATACCGCCGCGGCGTCCCTCGGTGTCCGCTGCGCCGCCGTGTTCAACGTGCTGTGGAACCAGGAGCGCAAAAAAGCCGGGGAGACGGAGCCCGATCACCCCGACATGAACGACGCGATCGACGTCGCCGTCGGCGCGATGAGAAGAATCATCGCCGCGGACGCATGACGCGGGCGGCGAAGGCATTATAACGGCAAAAATCCCCTTTCCCGCAGCGTGACTGCCGCGGGAAAGGGGATTTTTTTTTGAGAGCGTTTATTCGGGGGCCTTCATCGATTCGACCATGTCGATCCGGCGCAGCTTGCCGAGCATCAGCACGTCCACAAGAAGGGCGAATACCAGCGTAACGAGCGCCGCGAACAGGTAGTTTGTGCCGGACAGCGAACGGCCGAACATGATGCCGTCCATCTCCGCCGTGCGGATGACGAACGAATGCAGCCATTTGCCGAAGACGAACCCGACGAGGGTGCCGATGAGGCACAGGATCGTCGTTTCACGGTAGATGTATGCCGCCACTTCGCCTTCGCGGAAGCCCAGCACCTTGATCGTCGCGAGCTCCTTGATGCGCTCGCAGATGTTGATGTTCGTCAGGTTGTACAGCACGATGACGGCCAGCGCGCCCGCAGAAATTATCAGCACCAGCACGATGTAGTCGATGCTCCTGACCGTGTTTCCGAAGCTTTCCCGGACCGTCTGCGTGTACTGCAGCAGCAGGATGTTGTCCGACGCGAGGATCCGCGTCGACGCCGCGTCCCGCGCGGCGGGGGAGTCGTCGGGAATCTTGAGCTGCAGCAGCGAATACGACGGCGTTTTCCCGAAGGCATCCCGGTACGCCGCTTCGCTGATGTAGCAGGACGGCGAGATGTAGCTCTCCGTCACCGCCGTGACCGTCACCTCCGCCGTGCGGCCGTCCGCGTCGCGCAGCGTAACGGTGTCGCCCACGCGGATGCCGAGCGTTTCGCAGAGCTTCTCCGTCAGCACGACGGCGGAATCGTCAAAGGGGATGTCCTCGTGTCCGACCCGCGTGCGCAGGGTGAAGTAGTCCTTTAAGTCGTCCGTATGCTCCGGCACATACAGCGTGACCTGTCCCGAGACGCCGTTTTTCTCCACATACGCCGTCTCATTGTGGAACGCCGCATAGGAGGTGACCGCCTGCGGGTCGCTGAGGAAGTCATTCAGAACCTCGTCTCCCGCCAGCTCGCCGCCGTCCTTCAGGTAGACCGACAGGTTGAACCGATAGATCTCGCCGCACTGGACGTCGACGATGTCGTGGATCGAGCTGCGCACGCCGAAGCCCGTGACGAGCAGCGCCGTGCAGCCCGCGATGCCGAAAACCGTCATGTAGAGCCGCTTGCGGTAGCGGAAGATGTTGCGCGCCGTGACCTTGTGCGTGAACGCCATGTGCTTCCAGAGAAAGGGGATGTGCTCCAGGAAGATCCGGCGGCCTTCCTTCGGCGCACGCGGGCGCAGCAGCGTCGCGGTCTTTTCCGAAAGCTGTCCGAGACAGGCCGCGAGCGTTGCCAGCGTCGTGCAGACCACCGCGACCGGCGCGATGATCAGGGCGTAATCCCAGCGGAACGGCGTTGCGACACGCGGCAGCGTATACATCATGCCGTAGGCGTTGGAGATGACGAGCGGCAGCAGCTTGAAGCCGAAGACCATGCCGAGCACCGCGCCGATGAGGCTTGCAAGCAGGCTGTAGCCGATGTAGTAGCCCATGATGGCGCCGTCCGAGTAGCCGAGGGACTTCAGGGCGCCGATCTGCCCGCGTTCCTCCTCGACCATGCGCGTCATCGTCGTCAGGGCGACGAGCGCGGCGACAAAGAAGAAGAAAATCGGGAATACGCGCGCGATCGCGCCGATTTTCTCGGAATTGGACCGGTAGCTTGCAAAGCTGACCGTATCCCGGCGGTCGGTGACGTACCACTCCGGATATTCGAGCGCATCGAGCTCCTCGCGCGCGTCGTCCAGCTTTTTGCGCGCGTCGCCGAGCTTTTCGTCCGCTTCCGCGCGCCCGTCGGCGTATTCCGCCTCGCCGTCGAGGTATTCGGCGTACGCGTCGTCATACTCGCGGCGCTTTTCCTCGAGCTCCTCACGCGCTTCCTTTTCGGCGTCGGCGAGCTGCGAGGCGATTTCCGCCAGCGCTTCCTCACGCGCGTCGGCGAGCGCCCGGTCAAGCTCGTCGTACTGCTCCGCAAAGGTGTCCGGCAGCTCCGCTTCCGTCCGGGCAAGCTCCTCCGCCGCGTCGTCCAGCTCCGCGCGCTTGTCCGCCACCTCCTGCACCGCCGCGTCATAGTCGGCGCGTGCCTGCGCGAGCTCCGCACGGTCCGCCGGCGTGACCTCGGCCAGCGCCTGATCGAGCTTTTCCAGCTGCTCCTCGGCTTCCAGCAGCGCCGGCTCCTGCTCGTCCAGCCGCAGCTGCGCGTTGTCCAGCTCGGTGCGCGCGGCGTCGAGCTGCGCCCATGCGGCGTCGAGCGCCTCGGACTGCGCAAGAAGCTCCTGCTCGGCCGCGTCAAAGGCGGCGCGGGCGGCGCGGACGGCTTCGCGCTGCTCTTCCGGCACCGGATAGCCCATCGCGTCGGCCGCTTCGATGGCCGCTTCCGCTTCCTCAAGCGCGGTGCGCTGGGCTTCCAGCGTCTTCTTTGCTTCCCGGAGCTGCGCGGCGGGACCTTCCAACTGGGCGGCCTGGGCGGCGATCTCGCTGCGACCCTCTTCGATCTGACGCACGCCGTCGTCGAACGCCTCCCGGGCGGCCCGGAGCTCCGCACGCTGCGCGTCCGTGACCGCGGCCGCCGCGTCGTCGAGCTCCCGAAGCTGCGCTTCGGCATCCTCCAGCTCCGGCAGCTTTTCCGCAAGCTCGGCTTCGGCGTCCGCAAGCTGGGCATAGCCGTCCTCGATCTGGGCGCGGGCGTCCGCGATCTCGGCTTCGGCATCCGCGCGCGCTTCCTCGATCCGGCGCACGGCGTCCTCGCGCCGGTCCGCAAGCTCCGCTTCCAGCTCGGCTTCGGCGTCGCTGCGGGCGTCGGCGAGCGTGTCATCCAGCTCGGCTTCCGCGTCGGCAAGCGCCTGTTCGGCGTCCGCAAGCTCCTCCTTCGCGTCGTCCAGCTCGGCACGGGCGTCGGCGAGCTCGTCATCCGCCTCTGCCTTCTTGTCGGCATATTCGGCTTCCGCGTCGGCGAGCTCGGCTTCCGCGTCGTCCTTCACCTGCGTATACCGGATCTCGCAGCGGTCGACGCCCAGCGTTTCCAGCCCGTCCGCCGCGTCGTCGATCTGCGCGAAATAGTCGTCCGAGAACGTATCCAGCGCCGCCGCGCCCGTGACGGAGACGAAGACGTCCGTATAGTAATCCGCGTCAAACGCGTCGGACGGTACGAACATGACAAGACTGACCTTGCCCGTTCCTACCGTCGAGGGTTCGCTTTCGATGCTGATATAATAAGGGGACTGCACCAGTCCGACCACCGTCAGGGAGTCGAACGTGCAGGTCTCCTGCAGATCTTCGAGGTTTTTGTTGTCATCCGACAGCGTATAGACCTCGCCCGGCGCGTGGCCGCCGGCATAGCCGTTCGGCGACGCAAGCAGGCATTCCGAGGCGTTTTCCGGCATCCGCCCCTCCGTCAGCACGAAATCGTTGAGGAAATCCTCCGTGCCGTGCCGCTCGAGCGGCACGCCGTATACGCGGGTGACATAGCTTTCTCCCCCGCACATCAGCTCCATGTCCTGCACATACGCGGGCATGACCCGGTCGACGGCGTCCAGCGCGCGGATGGCCTCCGCGTCGTCCGCCGTCATGCCGAGGGTGGAGCGGATGTCGAGATCGAACAGCCGGTTTTCATCGTAATAGGCGTCGGCCGTGTCCTGCATATCCGGCGTCGTCGCGAGCAGACCCGCGAGAAAGCCGCAGCCGACCGCTACGATGGCGAGAATCGAGAAAAAACGCGTGCGCGTTGCGTAAATGCTGCGCCGCAGCAGCTTGCTGTAGGTTTTCATCGCCCGTTACCACTCGATCTCCGAAACCGGCACGGGATGCGCACAGCATTCCACGCTTTCGATGCCGCCGTTTTTGACCCGGATGACGCGGTCGGCCATCCTTGTCAGCGCGGCGTTGTGCGTGATGACGAGCACGGTCTTGCCGCGCTCGCGGCAGGTATCCTGCAGGAGCGCCAGCACGGTCTTGCCCGTGTTGTAGTCCAGCGCGCCCGTCGGCTCGTCGCAGAGCAGGATCTTCGGGTTTTTCGCGATGGCGCGCGCGATGGAGACGCGCTGCTGCTCGCCGCCGGAAAGCTGCGCGGGGAAATTCTGCGCGCGGCCGGAAAGCCCGACCTCGCGCAGCACCTCCGCGGCGTCCAGCGGCTCCCGGCAGATCTCCGACGCCAGCTCGACGTTTTCGAGCGCCGTCAGGTTCTGCACGAGATTGTAAAACTGGAATACAAACCCCACGTCGTAGCGCCGGTAGTCCGTCAGCTGCCTTTTGTCGTACCGGCTGATCTCCGCGCCGTCGAGGAAGACGTTCCCCTCGTCGCAGGTGTCCATGCCGCCGAGAATGTTCAGAAGCGTGGTCTTTCCCGCGCCGGAGGGCCCCACAACGACGCAGAATTCTCCCTTTTTGACCTCAAACGACACATGGTCGGCGGCGACGATCTTCTGATCGCCCATTTTGTAGTATTTACAGACGTTTTCCAAGGTTATGTATTCCATATGGTATTTCCTCGCTTGTGAATCCTATGGTTTCGTATGCTCCCCCTGTGCGACGCAGGCGGCGCAGGCGGCGCAGCTGCCGGTGCAGCCCTGATTGGCGGGATTATTCGGGGACTGGGCCCAGAGACGCTCCGCGACCGGCTGCCATTCTCCGGCGCGGGTACGGCATTTGGCCGCGTATTCCGACGCTTCCTCGGGCGCGATCATGTCCGTCGAGTGCGCGCCGCTCCTGCCGACCATTTCGACGATCCGGTCGGGGTTATCGAGCACCGGGCAGGGACGCAGCATATTCCCGTTGAAGGGCTGGTTGTCGTGATAGGCCATGAACAGCGGAGACTTGAGCGCTTCCAGCAGCGTCTTGTGATAGACCGAGGAGTCCGAATAGTGGACGAACGCGCAGGGCTCGATGTCGCCGTTCGCGTTGATGTGCAGATAGTGTTTGCCGCCCGCGATGCAGCCGCGCGGGTATTCGCCGTCGTTCCAGAAGTCCAGCGTGAACAGCGGCTTCGTCTGACGGAACGCGCGCAGCTGATGATACATGAACTCCCGCTGCTCCGGCGTCACCATCAGCTCCGGCACCGCGTCCTTTCCGACCGGCATATAGGTGAAGAACCACGCAAATTTCGCGCCCCATCCGATCAGCGCGTCGATATACGCTTCGCTGCCGATGACCTCCGTATTGCGGCTCGTATAGCAGCAGCTCACGCCGAACAGCAGCCGGCGCTCCCGGAGGATCTTCATCGCGCGCATGACGGCTTCAAACGTGCCGTGTCCGCGGCGGTCGTCCGTCGCATCCTCGAAGCCCTCGATGCTGATGGCGGGGGTGAAGTTCTTCACGCGCAGCATCTCGTCGGCGAAGGCCTCGTCGATCAGGGTGCCGTTCGTGAAGGCCAGGAAGGCGCAGTCCGGATGCGCCTCGCACAGGCGGATGAGGTCGTTTTTGCGCACCAGCGGCTCGCCGCCGGAATAGATGTAGACGTAGACGCCCAGCTCGCGGCCCTGACGGATGATGTCGTCGAGGGTCTCGTAGGACATATTCAGCCGGTGCCCGTATTCCGCGGCCCAGCAGCCGGTGCAGTGCAGATTGCACGCCGACGTCGGATCCATCAGAATCGCCCACGGAACGTTGCAGCCGTGCTCCGCCGCAAGCTTCTTTTCGCGCTCGAGGCCGATCAGACTGCCGTTGATGAAGACGGTTTCCAGAAGCTTCCGGCGC
Organism: Clostridiaceae bacterium; assembly: GCA_016297585.1. Lineage (GTDB taxonomy): Bacteria > Bacillota > Clostridia > Oscillospirales > QAMX01 > JAAZKA01. The sequence continues at coordinate 9,702 of JAEDGJ010000013.1, read as the reverse complement.
ACGCCGTCATCGATTTCCGTCCAGAACGAGCGGATAAGCCGGTTCCAGTTGTTGTCCCGGTCTTCCAGCACGGGACGCACCGCGGCGATCTGGCTTTCCAGCGTATGCGACGTGTCGTGGCGCTCCAGCCAGTCTAAGAGCTTCGGGACATTGGTTTCCGGATCGGAGTCGACATAGGACAGCACCCGGTTCAGCGCAAAGGTCTTCACGTTCTCACGAATGGTTTTTTCCGGCATGCAAAACAGCTCTCCTTTGTTTTTGGGATGGGAAAAGCATACACCAAAAACCGGAGAATGTCATTTCACAATCCGGGAAAAGCGTCAAAAATCCGGACAAACGGGCGGAAATGTTGCGTTTTCGGACATTTTTCCCCGCTTGGGCAAAAGTAGGACGCGAAGGGGAAAATGTCCGTTGAATATTCGGATATACGGTGGTATAATAAAGAAGGTTATTTGAGAAACTGTAACGGAAGAGGAGAGGCTTTTATGTCAAAGACAATGCGCAACCTGCTGATCGGCGTTTCGGCCGTGCTCTGCCTGCTGGGCGTGGTTCTGATTCTGTGGCCGCTGACCTACCGGCAGATCGTCGTCTATTTCTGCGGCGCCGTGCTGGCGGTATTCGGCGTCATCCGCGTGATCCTGTACTTTGCAAAGTCGGGACAGCCCGGCTTCCGCTTCAGCCTTTCCGGCGGCATCCTCGCGATCATCGCGGCCGTGCTCTTTTTCGTCCGCGCCGACACCATCGTGGGGCTCTTCGGACTCGTCGTTGCCATCTCCATCATCATCGAAAGCATCGTACGGCTCCAGCTCGCGATCGACATCAAGCGTCTGGGCGGCTCCTGGCTGTTCGGGCTGGTGTCCTCTCTTGTGATGCTCGCGGCGGGCATTTTCCTGATCTTTGACCCCATCGCGAGCGCGGCGGTCGCCACCATCGTTTCGGGCGTCGCCCTGATCGTCGAGGGTGTCTCCAACATCGTCGTCGTGATCCGGGCGTCCCGTATTCTGAAGAATACGATCGAGACGACGGACTACCGCGTACTCTGACCCGCGCCAAATATGGCGCTCGCGCCGGATCTGGCCCGCGCCATTTGGCGCTTGCGCCATCTGAAACTCGCAATTCCGGGGGGAAAATCAGCAGGGACACGGATCGACTCCGCGTCCCTGCTTTTGTTTAGCCGTATCTTTAGGCGCGAACCTTCGCAAGATGCACGAATCTCGGGAGGCTGTCTTCCTTCTCGAGCTTCGTCTCGCCCTGGATCAAGGGCAGCGCGTAATCGATGAAGCCCTGCTCGATACCGTTGCCCGCGGCATTGATCCACTCGCGCGGAACCTTCTTCTCGGTGTTCGCAACGATATCCAGGTTGAAGAGCTTGATGTTGCAGACGTACTTGCCGTCCACATAGGCGCGCTCGAAGCCGACCATCTTATCGGTGACGCCCGCGACCGCGTTCGTGACGGCGGCGGCGCCGGCGGAGAAGCTCTCTTCGATATCCGTCTGGGACGCGCAGTGCGCGGCGCAGCGCTGGAGCAGGGAAAGCTCGATGCCGCGGACCTTCGCGCCGGTTTCCTTCTTGACGACGTTCGCGAGGAAGGAGGCGAGGCCGCCGAGCTGGGCATGGCCGAAGCTGTCCTTCGTCTGGGCGAGGTCGGAGCCGTACTCGGTGATGAAGCGGCCGTCCTTGTCGTGGATGCCCTCGGAGACGACGACGATGCACTTCTTCGTCTTCGCGTAGATGTCCTTGACGGACGCGAGGAAGGAATCCATGTCGAAGTCGACTTCCGGCAGATAGATCAGATCCGCGCCGCAGCCCTTCGTGTTGGCAAGCGCCGCAGCGGCCGTCAGCCAGCCGGCGTGGCGGCCCATGCACTCGATGATGGTGACCATGCCGGTGTCATAGACGTGCGCGTCGTGGTAGATCTCCATGACGGAGGTCGCGATGTACTTCGCGGCGGAGCCGTAGCCCGGGCAGTGGTCGGTGCCGGCGAGGTCGTTGTCGATGGTCTTCGGGATGCCCATCACGCGGCAGGGATAGTCGTGCGCGAGCAGGTACTTCGAAACCTTGTTGCAGGTATCCATCGAGTCGTTGCCGCCGTTGTAGAAGAAGTAGCGGATGTTGTACTTCTTGAAGATCTCGAGGATGCGCTTGTAATCGGTCTCGTCCTCTTCGGCGGACTTGAGCTTATAGCGGCAGGAGCCGAGGGCGGAGGAGGGGGTATACTTCATATGCGCAAGCTCCGCGGGGTCTTCCTTGCCCATATCGATGATGTTGTCGTCGAGGATGCCTTTGATGCCGTTCAGGGCGCCGAGAACGCGGGTGATGTTCTCGTTTTCGAGCGCGGTCTTGATCGCGCCGTACGCGGAAGCGTTGATGACGGAGGACGGACCGCCGGACTGGCCGATGATGGCGGCGCCCTTTAAGATTTCAGACATAAGAGTTTTCCTCCCGTAAGTGTGGAATGAGTTTACGGCTTTAAGCATACCACGAAATCCGTAAAAAATCAACTCTCAATCTGTAAAGAATCCGCGTCCAAAGCGGGAAAAGACGGGCATTTTGGGGAAAAATCGGGGCGGGCTCCGGCGCGGGGGACGCGGGACGGCGGAAAAGCGGGACTTTTTTGCCGCGCGGCGCCGTTTTTGACCGCCGCGGCCGGCCGTTTGACGCATGTTCCGCAAAAAACCGCGCGGCGCGGCGGGCGCTTTGTACAAAGTGAGGAAATGGGGAAATGTTTTGGGTTTTCCCTTGATTTTCGGAGAAAAACGTGATACAATACCGGCAGATAATCTGCGAGGAGGATATCAAAACATGGCTCATGTAACTTCTGCGAAAATGTTCGCCGACGCTTATAAGAACGGCTACGCCATCGGCGCGTTCAACGTCAACAACATGGAAATCATCCAGGGCATCACCGAGGCCGCCAAGGAGGAGAACGCTCCCCTGATCCTGCAGGTCTCCGCCGGCGCCCGCAAGTATGCCAACCACACCTATCTGATGAAGCTCGTCGAGGCGGCCATCATCGAGACCAATCTCCCGATCTGCGTCCATCTCGACCACGGCGATACCTTCGAACTGTGCAAGTCCTGCATCGACGGCGGCTTCGACAGCGTCATGATCGACGGCTCCAAGCACAGCTTCCAGGACAACATCGCGCTGACCAAGCAGGTCGTCGACTACGCGCACGCCCACGGCGTCGTCGTCGAAGGCGAGCTCGGCAGACTGGCCGGCATCGAGGATGCGGTCAACGTCTCCGCCGAGGATTCTTCCTACACCGATCCGGCCGAGGTCGAAGAGTTCGTCACGAAGACCGGCGTCGACTCCCTCGCCATCGCCATCGGCACCTCCCACGGCGCGTACAAGTTCACGCCCGATCAGTGCACCCGCGACGAGCGCGGCGTCCTCGTTCCCCCGCCCCTCCGCTTCGACATCCTCGAGGAAGTCTCCCGCCGTCTGCCCGGCTTCCCGATCGTTCTGCACGGCGCTTCTTCCGTCCCGCAGGAGTTCGTCAACATCATCAACGCCAACGGCGGCAAGATGCCCGACGCGGTCGGCGTACCGGAAGCCCAGCTCCGTGAGGCTGCCCGTATGGCCGTCTGCAAGATCAACATCGACTCCGACCTGCGCCTTGCGATGACCGCTTCCATCCGCGAGCACTTTGCCGAGTATCCGGATCACTTCGATCCCCGTCAGTACCTCAAGCCCGCCCGCGAGAACATCAAGAAGATCGTCAAGCACAAGCTCGTCGACGTTCTCGGCTGCGCCGGCAAGGCGGACGCCGCGAGATAACCTCGCGCGCTCCGGAAGGTTTTACGCAATATGTGCCCGTTCCCGCCTCCTTTCCGGCGGGAGCGGGCAATTTTTTTCGCCTAAACCGCAAAAAAAGAGTTGACACGCATCAAAAAAGCCGATATAATATAGGATGTTTCACGCTGCCCGTGTATGGCTGCGGGCGCGGGGATCCATTCAGCATGAGCAGGAGGTGTCAACACATGCTTCGCACTTACCAGCCGAAGAAGCGTCAGCGCTCCCGTGAGCACGGCTTCCGCAAGAGAATGGCCACGGCCAACGGAAGAAAGGTTTTAGCCCGCCGCCGCGCGAAGGGCAGATACCAGCTGACGTACTAAGAAAAAAGGTCGGCTCCCAGGGACATTGCGGACGCCTGGCATATAAAAGCCCGCGGCCGGTTTCCCTGATTGCAGGGAAATTGAGGATTGCGGGCTTTTTGTCGCTTTGGCAAAGGCCGATCGGACAGGCCGGGCGGCGCAAAACACAGGGCCTGCAAGGCTGCAAAAGGGAAACAGGATGCGTTTTACGGTTTCAATGAAAGAGAACCGGGATTTCCGGCGGCTGTATGCCACGGGAAAGACGTCGGTGGACGGTCTTCTGGCCGTTTACGCGCGGAAAAACCGTGTGGGCTGCACTCGCCTCGGCATTACGGTGGGAACGAAGCTCGGGGGCGCGGTCGTGCGCAACCGGGTTCGCCGCCGCATACGGGAAGCGTATCGTCTGGAGGAGCCGAACCTGCGGATGGGATACGACATCGTGGTCGTAGCCCGTAAAAGCGCTGCGGACGCAAGCTATGCGCGTCTGCGGCAGAGCCTTTTGAAAGCGATGGGGAAGCTGGGTATTTCCGGCGTATGAAACGGATTCTGCTTGCGCTGATCCGGTTCTACCGCCGGCAGCTGTCGCCGCTGAAGAAAACCCCCACCTGCCGGTTCATCCCCACATGTTCGGAGTACGCGCTGCTGGCGATTGAAAAATACGGCGCGTGGAAGGGAACGCGGCTCGCGATCTGCCGTGTGCTGCGATGTCACCCCTTCCATCCCGGCGGTTATGATCCCGTACCGTAGTCGATGGTGCTGTAGCGGGATTGTTTTTTTGATTGAAATGACCGCACGGAGTATATGAATCCCCCCTACGGAAAGGAGAACGAAGGGCAAAAATCGACTGCTCCTTCGTGGAACGCCTATGTTCCGAGACGAACGAACCCGCTCGCGGATGTCGCGGCTGCTGATTGTCGCCGTTCTTGCCGCGATGCTCGCGCTGACACTGACGGGCTGCGTTACGATGGCCGACGGCACGCGCGTGAACATTTTTGTTCTGCTGATCGTCCGGCCGTTCGCGTGGATCCTGCGCAAGATCTACGATCTGATCGGCTCCTACGGATGGTCCATCATCATCTTTTCGCTGCTTGCCAAGATCATCGTCCTGCCGCTGTCCATCAAGGGCAAGAAGGGCATGATGGATACGCAGCGGATCCAGCCCAAGCTCCAGGAACTGGAAAAACGCTATAAAAACGACAAAAACAAGTATCAGCAGGAAATGACGAAGCTGTATCAGGCGGAGGGCATCAGCCCGATGGCCGGATGCCTGCCGACCCTGCTGACCTTCCCGATTATGATCGGTCTGTACTGGCCGATCAGCCAGCCGCTGACGTATCTGATGAATCTGACGGCGGCGCAGATCAACGAGATCAAGGCTGCACTTTCCTACGCGGCGGATGCCTATGTGTCGGAAATGACGCTTGCGCAGCAGGTGTTTGAAAACTTCGATCTTGTCAAGCACATCTCGCCCAACATCATCCGGATGGACTTCACCTTCCTCGGGATGAACCTCGGGCAGGTTCCGGACTGGAAGACGATCAATCTGCTCTTCCTGATCCCGATCGTCTCCGGCGTGACGTCCTTTGCGCTGACGAAGCTGACCAACTGGCTGCAGTTCAAGAGCACCGGCACGATGCCGCAAGGACAGAACAGCACGATGATGTATATGATGCCGCTGGTGTCCGTCTGGTTCGGCTTTACGCTTCCGGCGGGACTGGGCGTCTACTGGATTGCCCAGAACATCACGTCGGCACTGCAGGAGTGGTTCCTGTATGTCTATTTTGAGAAACAGAAATTGAAAGCACCGGATCCTACGAAACTCCCAAAGGAGGATAAAAAGACCAATGGTCAAAAGAGTCGAAGCCAGCGGAAAAAGCACTGAGGATGCAATCCGCGCTGCGCTGGCGGAGCTGGGCTGCAGGCGCGAGGACGTTGAAATCGAAGAACTGGTCAAACCGCGTTCCGGATTTTTCGGCATCGGCGCGGTAGAGGCGAAGGTCGCGGTCACCTATAAGGTTAAGCCCGTCGAGGTCGCCCGCACGTTCCTGGCGGGGCTTCTCGAGCGCATGGGCGTCGACGCCGAGATCGTCGAGGTCGAATGCGAGGACGGCATCGCGCTGGACATCCGCGGAGACAATATGGGCGTCGTCATCGGGCGTCGCGGCGACACGCTGGACGCGCTGCAGTATATCACCTCCATCGTCGTCAACCGCGGCTCGGAGGAGCACATCAAGGTCACGATCGACACCGAGAATTACCGCGCCAAGCGCGAGGAATCGCTCGCGGCGCTGGCAAACAAGGTCGCCGGACGCGTGCTGAAGTATAAAAAGAGCGTGACGCTGGAGCCGATGTCGGCCTACGAGCGCCGCATCATCCATTCCACGCTGCAGAATACCCGCGGCGTTACCACCTTCTCGACGGGCAGCGAGCCGAATCGCCGCGTGGTCATCGCGCTGGCAAACGGTTCCCGTCCTCCCCGCCGCACCGGCGCGCCGCGCTCGGGCGTTACGGAGACGAAGATCGACGCCGTCACCGATTGATTCTGAATCCAGACGTAAGGGCGGAGCGCCGTTGTCGTTTTTTCGATACGGCGTCCGCCTTTCTTCTTCAAAAAAGGAGCGACTGACATGGCAAACGATACGATCGCCGCGTGTGCGACGGGCGCCGTCCGCGCCGCCGTCGGCATCCTGCGCGTCAGCGGCCCCGACGCGCTCGCCGTTTCGCGCGCCGTGTTCCGCGGACGCCGCACCGAGCCCAGAAAGCTCTGCTTCGGCAGCTTCCGCGTGGACGGCGAGAAGGTCGACGAGGGTCTGTTTGCCTATATGCCGGGGCCCGCGTCGTATACGGGGGAGGATACCGTGGAGCTGTACTGCCACGGCTCTCCCGGGCTCATCGCCGTGCTGCTCGACGCGCTGTACCGCGCGGGCGCGCGTCCGGCGGCTCCCGGCGAGTTTACAAGGCGCGCGTTTGAGAACGGAAAGCTCGACCTGGCACAGGCGGAGGCCGTCATCGACCTGATCGACAGCGAAACGCGCGCGGCGGCGAAAAACGCGGCGGCGCAGCTCTCGGGCGCGCTCGGGAAGAAGCTCTCGCCCGTCCGGGACAGCCTTGTCGGGCTGGCGGCGCATTTTTCGGCCGTCATCGACTATCCGGACGACGACGTGCCGGAATTTTTCGCGGAGGACGCGCAGAAAACGCTGCGGGACGCGGATGCGGCGCTCGGAAAGCTGCTCGAGAGCGTCCGGGACGGCGCGCTGCTGCGGGACGGGGCGGTCTGCGTGCTGGCGGGGGCGCCGAATGCCGGAAAATCGTCGCTTTTGAACGCGCTGTCGGGCGAGGACCGCGCGATCGTGACACCGGTGCCGGGTACGACGCGGGATGTGATCGAGTCGCGCGTCGTCTGGGAGGGCATCGCGGTGCGCCTGACCGATACCGCGGGCCTGCGGGAGAGCGCCGATCCCATCGAGCGGGAGGGCGTCGCGCGGACGGAACGCGCCATCCGGGACGCGGATCTGGTGCTGGCGGTATTCGACGGCTCGCAGGAGCGCGCCGAGCCGCTGCGCATCCCCGACGGCGTGCCGGTGATCGCGGTCGTCAGCAAATGCGACCTTGCGCCGCGGCTGCCCGCGCCGCCGTATGACGCGGTCGTGCGCGTCAGCGCGAAGACCGGCGAGGGGCTTTCCGACCTGAAGCGCGCGATGATCCGCGCCCTGCGGCTGACGGACGTCGTCTCCGACGGCACGGCCGTGACGAATCCGCGGCAGGCAAGCGCCCTGGCCCGGGCGCAGGAGCGGGTGCGCGGCGCGGCGGAGGCGCTTTCCCGCGGCGTGACGCCGGACGCCGTGATGACGGAGGTCGAGGAGGCGGCGGAGATCCTCGGTGAGATCACGGGCGAGCACGCGTCGGAGGACATCCTGTCCGCGATTTTTTCCCGCTTCTGCGTGGGAAAGTAACACAGGCGCCAAAAAAGGGAGGAATACCATGCGTTACGACGCGGGAGAATACGATATCGCCGTCATCGGCGCGGGACATGCCGGCATCGAGGCGGCACTCGCGGCGGCGCGGCTGGGGATGCGCGTCGTCTGCTTTACGATCAACCTCGATGCGGTGGGGAATATGCCCTGCAATCCCGCGATCGGCGGCACCGCGAAGGGACATCTGGTGCGTGAGATCGACGCGCTGGGCGGCGAGATGGGCCGCGCGGCGGACGCGACCTGCATCCAGTACCGGATGCTCAACCGCGGCAAGGGACCGGCGGTGCACAGCCTGCGCGCGCAGGCCGACCGCGCGGCATACCGGCTCTATATGAAGCATACGCTCGAACGGCAGGAGAATCTGACGCTCAAGCAGGCCGAGGTCGTGGAGATCCTGACCGAAGACGGCCGCGTTTCGGGCGTCGTGACGCGCACGGGCGCCGTTTTCCGGGTGCGCGCCGCGATCGTCTGCACCGGCACCTTCCTTTCCGGCCGCGTCATCATCGGGGACGTCTCCTATGAGAGCGGCCCGGACGGGATGCACGCGGCAACGGCGCTGACCGATTCCCTGCGCGCGCTCGGGCTTTCCATGCGGCGCTTCAAGACCGGCACGCCGCCGCGCGTCAACCGCCGTACCGTCGATTTTTCCGGTCTCGAGGTGCAGCCCGGCGACGAGGAGATCGAGCCGTTCTCCTTCGAGACGGAAACGCCGCCCGAAAACCGCGCCGTCTGCCATATGACGCATACGACGCCCGAGACCCATGCCGTCATCCGCGAAAACCTCTCGCGTTCGCCGCTGTTTTCCGGCAACATCCGCGGCGTCGGCCCGCGCTACTGCCCGTCCATCGAGGATAAGGTGGTGCGCTTTGCCGACAAGGAGCGGCATACGCTGTTTATCGAGCCGATGGGGCTCGATACCGAGGAACTGTACATCCAGGGGTTCTCGTCGTCGATGCCGGAGGACGTGCAGATCGCGATGCTGCATACCGTGCCGGGGCTGGAGCACGCCGAGGCGATGCGTCCGGCGTATGCCATCGAATACGACTGCGTCGACCCGCTGGAGCTGGAGGCGACGCTCGAATGCAGGAAGGTGCCGGGGCTTTACGGCGCCGGTCAGTTCAACGGCACGTCCGGCTATGAGGAGGCCGCGGCGCAGGGGCTGATGGCGGGCATCAACGCGGCGCTGAAGCTCCAGGGAGAGGAGCCGCTTGTGCTCGACCGCTCGGACGCCTACATCGGCACGCTGATCGACGACCTCGTCACGAAGGGCACAAACGAGCCTTACCGGATGATGACCTCGCGCTCGGAATACCGGCTGCTGCTGCGCCAGGACAACGCCGACCTGCGGCTGTCGAAATACGGCCTGCGCGTGGGGCTCATTACGCGCGCGCGGTACGACCGGGTGATGGCAAAGTACGCGCGCGTGGACGAAGAGATCCGGCGCATCGAGGAGACGACGATTCCGCCGTCGGAGACGCTGGCGGAGCTTCTCGCGTCGCACGGGAGCGCGCCGGTTTCGACGGGCGTGCGGCTCGGCGCGCTGCTGCGGCGTCCGGAGCTCGGGTACGTGATGCTCTCTCCGGTCGACGTGACGCGTCCGGAGCTGCCGCGCGCGGTCTGGGAGGCGGCG
>JAEDGJ010000012.1 GCA_016297585.1 Clostridiaceae bacterium | reverse complement strand
AAAATCCACTTTGAATACGTCGCGACGCCCGCCTACGGCACGACCTATATCGAAGGCATCGGCAACCTCTACGAATTCGACTGCGGCGAGCTGTCCGGCTGGACCTACCGCATCAATGGGGAGTTTATAAGCCGCGGCTGCTCGGAATGCCTCGTGCAGCCGGGGGACACGATCGAATTTCTGTACACCTGCGACCTTGGCGCGGACGTCGGGGACGTGTATGTGGGCGAATAACGGCATTTTTGAAGGCGGACATCCTCAAAAAAGAGGATGCCCGCCTTTTTTCGTCCGGTCATATCACCTGATACAGGTTGAATTTCAGATACTCCGTCTCCGGCACGCCGACGAGCACCGGATGGTCGGGAGACGCGCCTCTCGCCTCGATGAGCTTTAAGGAGACCTCCGCATCCCGCGCCGCCGCCGCGATGACGCGTGCAAAGCGCTCCTTTTCCATGAAATGCGAGCAGGAGCAGGTCGCAAGATACCCGCCTCTGGGCAAAAGCTTCATCGCGCGGTAGTTGATCTCCCGGTAGCCTCTCTCCGCGTCGTCCGCCGTGCGCCGCGACTTTGTGAAGGCCGGCGGGTCGAGGATGATGAAGTCGTAGGGGTGCTTTCCCGCGCGCACCAGCTCCGGCAGCAGGTCAAAGACGTTCGCGCAGAGCGTCTCCATTTCGATGCCGTTGCGCTTTGCGTTCTCCCCCGCCATCGCGACCGCTTCCTCCGAGATGTCGACCGCCGTCACGCTCTGCGCCCCGGCCCGCGCGGCATTCAGGGCAAACGTGCCGGTGTGCGTAAAGCAGTCGAGCACCCGCCGACCGTGCGCAAGTCCCGCCGCGGCACGGCGGTTATATTTCTGATCGAGGAAAAAGCCCGTTTTCTGTCCGTTTTCGACGTCGACGAGGTAGCGGATGCCGTTTTCGGTGATCTCCGTCACCGCCGACGCGGGGGTGCCCGTCAGCGGATACCAGCCCTTGCTCTCGGAAAGCCCCTCGAGCTTCCGGATCGCGACGTCGTTGCGCTCGAAAATGCCGGAGATCTGCACGCCGTCCTCTGCAAGCACCTCGCATAAAAGCGGGAACAGCATCGGCTTTAGCCGCTCGATGCCCACCGACAGCGTCTGCGCAACGAGGAGGTCCCCGTAGCGGTCCACCGTCAGTCCGGGGAACTGGTCGGCTTCCCCGAAGATCAGGCGGCAGGCCTGCGTATCCTCCCGCATCACCGTGCGGCGGTAGTCCCACGCATAGCGGATGCGGCGGCGGAAAAACGCCTCGTCAAAGCGGTCGTTGGCGTTGCGCGACAGAAGCCGGATGCGGATCTTCGACGAGGGACTGTAAAACCCCGTGCCGAGATACGCGCCCTTCGGCGAACGCACGTCCACCAGCGCGCCCGGGAGCGCGCCGGACGGAGCGGCTGTGACCTCCGTATCGTAGATCCACGGATGCCCCGCGAGGATCGAACGCTCCGCTTTCGCGGTGACGGCGGCGGCGGGGAAGTTTCTTTCTGACATAACCGGTATTCCTTTCCAGAGTTTGGCAGTGTATGCTTGACAGAGCTTGACCGAAAATGATATAATGGGGAAAAGAAAGGGGCGATTATCGCATGACGGACAACCTTCCCGTCTATCTGTTCCATCAGGGAACCAATTACCGCGCCTGGGAGCTGATGGGCGCGCATATCGAGGATCAAACCGTTGTTTTCCGCGTCTGGGCGCCGAATGCGGCGGTCGTCACCGTCACCGGCGACTTCAACGACTGGAACCGGGAAAGCGACCCGATGACGCGCGTCACGGAGGGCGGCCTCTGGGAGCTGCGCACGGCGCTTTCGCGCTTCGAGCCGGATCGCCGCCGCTACAAATACTGCCTCGACGGGCGCCTGAAGGCCGACCCCTATGCCTTTTACGGGGAGACGCTGCAGAAAACCGCGTCCATCCTGTATGAGCCCCGGCTGTCCTTCTCCGACGACGCCTGGTATACCCGGCGCGCGAAGGTCATGCGCTCCCGCCGCGGCCGGACGCTGCCCTGCCCGATGAACATCTACGAGCTGCACCTCGGCTCCTGGCACACGCGGGACGACGGCTCCACCGAAAAGGGCGACGCCTACCTCAACTACCGCGAGATCGCCGACCGCCTCGCGCCCTATCTGCGCGAGATGGGCTATACCCACGCCGAGATCATGCCCGTCACGGAGTATCCCTACGACGGCTCGTGGGGATACCAGGTCTGCTCCTACTTCGCCCCCACCGCGCGCTACGGCACGCCCGAGGACTTCGCCTATTTCGTCAACCGCCTGCATGAGGAGGGCATCGGCGTCCTGCTCGACTGGGTGCCGGCGCATTTTCCGAAGGACGCGCACGGCCTGTACGAGTTCGACGGCCGTCCGCTGTACGAATATCAGGGACGCGACCGCATGGAGCACGCCGGCTGGGGCACGCGCTTCTTCGACGTCGGGAGAAACGAGGTCGAGTCCTTCCTCATCTCGAGCGCCGTCTACTGGGTCACGCAGTACCACATCGACGGCCTGCGCTGCGACGCCGTTGCGAGCATGCTCTATCTCGACTACGACCGCGCGCCGGGCGACTGGGTGCCCAACCGCTTCGGCACGAACATCAATCTGGAAGCGGAGGCCTTTCTCAAAAAGCTCAACGCCGCCGTGCACGAGGCCGATCCCGGCGTGCTGACGATCGCGGAGGAGTCGTCCTCCTATCCGGGCGTGACGAAGCCCATCGCGGACGGCGGACTCGGTTTTGACCTGAAGTGGGACATGGGCTTTGCCAACGACATGTTCGACTATGTGCAGACCGACCCGCTCTACCGGAAGTCGAAGCACCGCGCGCTGAATTTTTCCATGATGTACGCCTTCAACGAGCACTATATCCTGCCCGTCTCGCACGACGAGGTCGTACACGGCAAAAAATCGCTGATCGACAAGATGTTCGGCAGCTACGAGCAGAAATTCGCGGGGATCCGCGCCTTCCTGGGCTTCGTCATGGCGCATCCGGGAAAGAAGCTCTTATTCATGGGCAGCGAATTCGGGCAGTTCCGCGAATGGGACTACGAAAACGCGCTCGAATGGTTCCTCCTGCGCTATCCGTCGCACGACGCGCTGCACCGCTTCACCGCCGAATTAAACCGCTTCTACCTCGACAGCCCCGAGCTGTGGGAGGACGACTTCACCTGGAACGGCTTCCGCTGGCTGAACGCCGACGATGCCGATCACAACGCCGTCTCCTTCCGCCGCATCGCCTTGAACGGCCGCTCGCTCGTCGCCGTGACGAACTTCTCCGGCGCGGCGCTCCCCGCCTATCCGCTGCACGGACTGCGCATGGGCGTCTGGCGCGTCGCGTTCAACACCGACTGGGAGCGCTTCGGCGGCAAAACCCCGGAGACGGACGCCGAGTACCGCACGCAGGGCCGGATGCTGACCGATCAGACGCTGACGCTGGACATCCCGCCGCTGACGACGCTCTATCTGAAATACAAGGGGAGGCGTTAATCCTCCCGCCCGAGAAGCCCTGCGGCGTTCTGGAGAAGCAGTACGCCCATGCAGGCAAAGACGATCATGCGGAACGGCGCGTCGACCAGATTGCGCAGATCCCCGGACATCGCAAACGCGACGGCGCGCCCGACGATCGTCAGCAGGATCAGATAGACCGCGCCGAGCGTGAAAAACAGCGCGGCGGAACGGCGCGGCGTGCGGAACAGCGGCGCGACCATATAGAACAGCGCCAGTACGATGAAGCTCGACGCGAGGATGTCATAGGCAAAGACGCGGATCACCGGCTCGACGGGATGCTCCATATAGGTAATCACCAGCAGAAAGCAGCCCCAGAAGACGGAAAGAGACGAGATAAACCGCGTATAGTCCGGCACTTTTCCGTCGAGCCTTGCCTTTGCCAGCGCCAGCAGCACCGCACCCGCGAGCACCGTCAGCAGTCCGAAGACGATGTTCGCCGCCCGGAGCGCCGTCATCGCCTCGAAAAGCTTCCAGAGCCCCGCGGCGCAGAGTCCAAGCGACGCCAGTGCCGCCAGAAAGAGCCCGTTTTTGCCGCCGATCGGATAGCTCGCGCAGAAATCCGTCAGGCGGCCTTTTCCCGCCAGTGACACCGCTCCGATCAGCGCGGCGGACAGCGCGGCGTAGACCGGCAGCACCCAGGCGGTCGCAAACGGCTCGTACAGCGCCGTGTTCCAGTCAAAATGCGCGGAAACCTCGATCCCGCGCAGCACACCCGCGCAGATCCCGAGGAAAACGACAAGAATCAGCCAGAATACGCCCTTTTTCTTCATTTTTTCAGCCTCCGTTATCTTTACCGTATCAGTATATCACGCGTTTCCCCGCTTGTCAACGAAAAGCCGTGTCCCCTTTTTTCACACTTTTTTCACTTTTTCACAAGTTGTCCTTGACAAACCGCCTTTCCCTCCTGTATAATCGGCTTTGTAGCTTAGGGTGTATTCCCGCCGGCGCGAGTCCGGAGGGGGAATGCGCCTTGTGTAGTATGGTTCCCCTTTGCGCACGCACTATTTTGTAGAACGGAAGGATTGGAAAACACAATGACTACCACCATCGCTGGCATCGCTCTGTCCATTTTTGCCGTTTGCATGATCGGCATCGGCATCTACGGCACGCGCCGTACCCGCACCGTCAATAACTTCCTGCTCGGCGGCAGAAAAATAGGCCCGTGGCTCTCCGCTTTTTCCTACGGAACCGCCTATTTCTCGGCCGTTGTTTTTGTTGGTTACGCGGGTATGCACGGCTGGAACATCGGCCTTGCGTCCATGTGGATCGGCGTCGGCAACGCGCTGATCGGCTGCTATATGGCCTGGAAGCTCCTCGCCGTCCGCACCCGTCAGATGACGCACAACCTCGAGGCGCGCACGATGCCCGAGTTCTTCGCCAGCCGTTATGAAAACCGCGGCATGAAGCTCTTCGCCGCGTGCATCATCTTCATCTTCCTCGTTCCCTATGCCGCGTCCGTCTACAAGGGCCTCGGCATGCTCTTCTCCGCCGTCTTCCCCGGCACGCCGGACTGGGTCTGCATGGCGCTTGTCGCGCTGCTGACCGCCATCTGCCTGACGCTCGGCGGCTACGTCTCCTCCACGATGACCGACCTCATCCAGGGCTTCATCATGATCGCGGGCGTCATCGTCATGGTCGTCGCGTTCGCCACCCGTCCCGAGGTCGGCGGATTCACCTCGATTGTTTCGAAGCTGCGTGAGGTCAACCCGACGCTGGTCGATCCTCTCGGCGGCTCTTCGTTCCAGTTCCTCCTCTTCAACATTCTCCTGACGAGCGTCGGCACCTGGGGGCTGCCGCAGATGGTGCATAAGTTCTACGCCATCCGCGACGAGCACAGCATCCGCCACGCGACGATCGTCTCCACCATCTTCTGCGCCGTTATCGGCTGCGGCGCGTACTTCATCGGAAGCCTGTCCCGCCTGTTCCTCACCGCGACCGCTTCCGGTACGCCCGACATCCCCGGCTCCTACGACGCCGTCATGCCGACGCTGCTGATGAAGGTCTTCTCCGGCTCCGTCGTCTCGAACATCGTCCTCAGCGTCATCCTGCTCCTGCTCCTTTCGGCGTCGATGTCCACGCTGTCCGCCATCGTGCTGACCTCCAGCTCGTCGATCTCCGTTGACATCCTCAAGACCCTCCGCCCCGACATCTCCGAAAAGCGCCAGATGATCACCATGCGTTCGCTGTGCGTCCTGTTCGTCGCATTGAGCTTTGCGTTCGCCTGCGCGAACATCAGCTTCATCGTCAACCTCATGTCCTTCTCCTGGGGCATCGTTGCGGGCTCCTTCCTTGGGCCGTATGTCTGGGGTCTTTACTCCAAGAAGATCAACCGCGCGGGTGCGTGGTCCGGTCTGCTCTCCGGCATCGTCGTCGTGGGCGGCGCCATCATCGTCATTTCGATCGTTTCCGGCTTTGCCGCCGCGAAGTCCGCGGCTCCCATCCTCGGCGTTGCCGCGATGGCCGTCTCGCTGATCGTCACGCCGCTTGTCTCGCGCCTCTTCCCGTCCGCCGGCGCCGTATCGGAGGATACCCTTCAGCGCTCGTTCCTCTACATCCACAAGAAGTAATCCACCCGCTTATAAGTGCAGGGCAGTCCGTCCATACTACGGACTGCCCTGTTTTTTACCCGAACAGATTCCGGCGCGGCTTCGGACGCGGCTTCGTGCGGCGCACCAGAATAATATCGTCGCCCACCCGCTCGACGTCCTCCCAGAGCACGACCTGTTCGTCCCCCGGACGGAACAGGCAGCGCAGGCTCCACGGCGGCGGGATGACCAGCGCGACCACCTTCCCCCCCTCGACGTCGATCTCCACGTCCCCGACAAAGCCGAGCCGCGCGCCGTCGCAGGTGTTGATGACCTCCTTGCACTGCAGCCCCGCAACCCGGCAGGAATCCCTCCCCATACGGCGTCCCCTCCTTTGCCGTACAGTCTATGCGGCTTTTCCGCGGAATATGCCCGGAAATGCGGCGATGCCGCGGGGTTTTGGGGGGTTGCATGACGCTGTGGGATGTGATACAATAGGGAAAACGGAGGTGACGACCCTTGGCGTCTTTTATTACCCTGTGGCTGCGCGAACAGCTCCGCCTGCTAAAGCCCATCATCACGCATTCCGGCCTCGACGCCTGCCGCGCCGCACAGGATAAGCTCGGTGAACTCGGCGCGCGTGCCGCCGCATCCAAAACCACCATAGAGCCCGTCCCCTTCTCCGATTTCGAGGCGGCTGCCGTCGTTCCCTCCGACTGTGCCGAAAGCGACCGGGTGATCCTGTATCTTCACGGCGGTGGCTATACGGCGGGCAGCCTTTCCTACGCGCTCGGCTTCGGCAGCGTGCTCGCTGTCCACTGCGGCCTGCCCGTGCTGTGCCCCGCCTACCGTCTCGCGCCCGAGCATCCCTTTCCCGCCGCGCTCGAAGATGCCGCGCGCGCCTACGAATGCCTGCTTTCCGCGGGGCTTTCTCCCGAAAATATCTCCTTTGTCGGCGAATCCGCCGGCGGCGGACTGCTTTTTGCGCTGTGTCTCTGGCTCAAAGACCGCGGGCTTCCCCTTCCCGGACGGCTCGCCGCGCTATCCCCGTGGGTGGATCTGACCTTCTCCGGCCATTCCTATGCCGAAAACGCCCGCCGCGACCCTTCGCTGTCCGAGGAGTCCCTGCGGTATTACGCCTGCGCCTACGCGCTGGACGATGTCCGCAATCCCCTCGTTTCCCCCGTGTTCGGCGATCTTGAGGGGCTTCCGCCGTCGCAGATCTATGCCGGCGGAGACGAAATTCTCCGCGACGACGCCGTGATGCTGCACGAGCGGCTGCTTGCCGCCGGCTGCGTCTCCTCGCTGCACATCGAACCCGGACTCTGGCACGCGTATGTGCTCTTCGGCGTTCCCGAAGCGCGCGCCGCGCTCCACCAAATCCGCGGGTTTCTTCTCGGAAACGCCGCTGCTCCGGAAGGACGGTAATGTACCCTTGCCCGACGCCGCTCCCCGCTTCATGCGGCTTGACAATGCCGCGAAAATCTATCCCGCCGCGCGGCGCCGCAACTGGATGGCGCTTTTCCGCGTTTCGGCGGAACTCTGCGAGCCTGTGGACGTCAAAATTCTGGAGCGTGCGCAGGCGCGTACTCTCGCGCGCTTCCCGAGCTTTGCTCTGCGCCTGAAAAAGGGGCTTTTCTGGTACTATCTCGAGCACAACGAGGGCGCGCCCGAGATCACCGAGGACGTCGCCAATCCCTGTGTGCGCCTCGACCCGAAAACCAACCGCGGCTTCATGTTCCGCGTCCGCTATTACCGCTGCCGCATCGCGCTCGAGGTCTATCACGTCCTCGCCGACGGCACCGGCGGCATGTGCTTCTTAAAAACCCTCGTCGCGGAGTATCTGACGCTGAAATACGGCGTGAAAATCCCCCGCGACCGCGAGATCCTCGACTGCGACGAGGCGCCCCGTCCCGACGAGACGGAGGACGCCTATCTCAAATACGCCGGCGACATCACCCGCTCGCGCGCCGAAGCCGACGCCTACTATGTCCGCGGCACCGACACCGGCGACCGCGTCTGCATCATCACCGGCATGCTGCCGGTGCAGGACGTCCTCGCGCGCGCCAGGTCCCGCGGCGCGACGCTGACCGAATACCTCACCGCCGCGCTCATCCTCTCGATCAACGACCTGCAGACCCGCACGGGACTGCCGCGCCGCCGGAGAAAGCCTGTCAAGATCAACGTCCCGATCAACCTGCGCCGCTTTTACCCCTCGCATACGATGCGCAATTTCGCCCTGTACGTCAATCCCGGCATCGATCCGCGCCTCGGCGAGTACACCTTCGACGAGATCCTGCGCGCCGTCCACCACCATATGGGCACCGAGGTCGACGAAAAGCTCTTAAACGCCCGCATCGCGACCAACGTCCGCACCGAGCAGAACCGTCTGCTGCGCGCGGCGCCTCTTTTTCTGAAAAACGCCGTCATGAAGCTCTCCTTCCATCTCGTCGGCGACCGCAAAACCTCCTCCTCCATCTCCAACCTCGGCGTCGTCCGCGTGCCGCCCGAAATGGAGGCGTACATCCGCCGCTTCGACTTTATCCTCGGGCCTCTTTCCCGCAACCGCGTCGTCTGCGCCGCGCTTTCCTACCGGGATACGCTCTACCTCAACTTCACCCGTACGATTCGAGAAACCGACGTGGAACGTGGTTTTTTCCGCTTTCTGGTCCGTGACGGCCTGCACGTCCGGCTGGAAAGCAACCGGCTTTCCTGAAAAAACCCCTCCCGTCCAATCCAGTTTCGGAGGCTAGCCTGATGTCCTACTGCGTCAACTGCGGCGTCGAGCTCGCGGACAGCGAAAAGAGCTGTCCGCTGTGCGGCACCGAGGTCATAAATCCGAGAAAGCCCTGGAAGGAGCCGGAGGATCCCCCCTATCCGCACCGGCTCGAGCCCGTGCTCCGTCGCGCCGACCGCGTGTTCTTCGCGTCGATCGCGTCGCTGCTGCTGTGCGTGCCCGTCGCGGTCACGCTGCTGTCCGACCTGTTCTCCGACGGCGAGCTGACCTGGTCGGGGCTTGTCGCGGGAGCCGCGGCACTGCTGTTTGTCTGGTTCCTGCTGCCGCTGTACTGCAAACGCTACTATCTGCTGCGCCTGCTCACGCTGGACTGTGCCGCGGCGCTGGCATATCTGAAGCTCATCGAGTACAGCGTGCGCGGCTCGTGGTTTCTGCCCGTCGCGATGCCCATCACCGTGGGGGTCAGCATCCTGTTTCTGCTCTGCGCACTCGTGCTGCGCAACCACCGGAGGATCTCCGGCGGGGTGCGTGCCGCATGCGTGCAGCTGGCGCTGGGACTGGCGACCGTCTGGATCAACATGGTCGTCTCCCACGCCGTATCCGGCTCCTGGGCGCCGTCCTGGTCGATCTACGCGTTTCTGCCGCTCGCCGCTCTCGCCGCCGTCAGCATTCTTCTGTCCCGCCACAAACGCTTCCAGGAGGAGCTCCACCGCCGTCTGCTCTACTAAATCTCACCTATTTCGGGAGGCTCTATTATGCGTAAGCTCTCGCTTTCTCCGCTCCGGCGCTTTTGGGAACGCAATGCGATCTATTTTGCCTGCTTCGGGCTCCCCGCATTCATCATGCTCGCCGTCTACTTCGGACGCGGCGTCTATCCCATCGGCGACCACTCCGCGCTGGTCCTCGACCTCAACGCCCAGTACATCTACTACTACGAGGCGTTCCGTCAGGCCATTCTCGAGGGGAAAAGCCTCCTGTATTCCTGGAGTCAGAGCCTTTCCGGCGAGATGATCGGCATTTTCGGCTACTATCTCGCAAGCCCGTTCATGGTGATCTACCTCCTTTTCCCGAAGGAGGCCATCGTCGAGGCGCTGCTCGTCGTCACGATCCTGAAAGCGGGGACTCTCGGCGTCACCTTCGCCGTCTTTGCCCGCAAGAGCTTCCGGCTTGAGGGCATGAAGCTCCTGATCGTCTCCTCCTTCTACGCGCTCTGCGCCTATGCCGTCGTCCACGCGATGAATCCGATGTGGATCGACGCCGTCATCCTGCTGCCGCTCATTGCGCTCGGCATCATGCGGCTCGTCGACGAACGCCGTTTCGTCCTGATGTTCGTCACGCTCACGCTGGCGCTGCTCGTCAACTACTACATCGGCTACATGCTCTGCATCCTGAGCATTTTCTTCTTCCTCTACTACTATTTCGCGCTCCCCCGCGAGGGCGGCTTCCGCGCGTTCGCCCTGTCCGCGCTGCGCTTTGCCGGTGTCGGCATCCTGTGCGCCGCGGCGTCCATGGTCATCCTGCTGCCGATCTACCATTCCCTGATGCTCGGCAAATACGAGTTCACGCGGCCGGACTACTCGCTGTCGCTGCGCTATCCGCTCTTTAACCTGCTGCCGAAGCTCCTGATGGACTCCTACGACTCCGTCAACGTGCAGGGGCTGCCGATGGTCTACTGCGGCCTTGCGTCCCTGCTGCTGCTGCCCTGCTTCTTCCTGTCTCCCTCCATCCCCATCCGCAAAAAAGTCGCGACCGGCGGCCTGTATCTCGCCGTCTTCGCGATCATGAATATCTCCATCCTCGACATCGCGCTGCATCTGTTCCGCATTCCGAACTGGCTCAACTGCCGCTACGCGTTCTTCTTCTCCTTCATCCTGCTGATGGCCGTCGCGGAGGCGCTGCAGCACCTCGACGACCTGCCGCGGGACAAGCTCATCAAAACCTATCTCGCCGAGCTGTTCCTCATCGTCCTGATCCAGCTCTCCCAGCTCTCCTATATCGACAACTTCACCTGCATCTGGCTCTCCATCCTCTTTTTGTCGGTCTACGCGCTGCTGTTCGGCATTTCCCTGAACCCGGCAAAGCGCGAGACGATGCTGCGCGCCGTCGCCTTCGTCATGGTCGCCGAGCTGACCCTGAACACCGCGCTGACGCTGCAGAGCATCCACGAGGAGGTCTACTACTCCAGCCGCTCCTCCTATACGGATTTCATGGCCGAGAGCCGTCCCGTCGTGGAAGCCGTCCAGGAGCTGGACGACGGCTTCTACCGCATGGAGAAGACCTACCACCGCACGGTCAACGACCCGATGGCGCTCGGATTCGCGGGGCTTTCCCACTCGACGTCGACGCTGAACGCCAAAGCCCTGTCGTTTATCCGCAGCCTCGGCTACTCCCAGCGCGAGCACTGGTCCCGCTACGTCGAAAACTCCGTCGTCGCCGACTCCCTTCTGGGATTCAAGTACATTCTCTCCAAGACCCCGCTCGCAAACGACTGCTATGAGGAGGTCATGACGATGGGCGACATCACCGTGTACCGCAACCCCTACAGCCTCCCCATCGTCTTTGCCGCCAACGAACGATTCGCCGACGCCGTCGTCTCCTCCTCCAACGCGATTTCCTATCAGAACCAGCTGTTAAGCGCCCTCGCGGGCGAGGAGTATACCGAATATTTCTCCCCCATCACCACCGTCAACCGGGAAACGAGCGGACTGGACGAGTCCTCCTACGGCACGCACCGGAAATTCACCGCCACCGGCTCCTCCGGCAAGATCACCTTCACGTTCACGATGCCCTCGTCCGGCGCCCTTTACACCTGCATGACCTCCGACTATACCAACGCCTGCACCCTCTCCGTCAACGGGGAGTCCCGCGGCGAGATCCTCGGCCACGAGACCACCTCCGTCTTCCCGCTCGGCACCTTCGAGGAGGGCGACACCGTCACCGTCACGCTGACGACGACCGTCGCCGAGACCTATCTGCGCAGCGCGTCGAACTATTTTTACGTCCTCGACATGGATGCCTTCGAAGCGGCATACGAAACGCTCTCTGCGGGCGGCCTGCAGATCGAAAACCGCACCGAAACGTACCTTTACGGCACGATGAACGTCGCGGACGAGCGCGCCTGCGTCTATACCTCCATCCCCTACGAGGGCGGCTGGACCGTCAGGGTCGACGGCGAGCCGGTGGAGGTCTTCTGCGCCGCGAACGCCGTCATCGCGTTCAACATCACCGCGGGCACGCATACCGTCGAGATGCGCTACTGCCCGCCCGGACTGATCCCCGGCGCCATCGTCTCCGGCGCGGCGCTCGTCGTTTTTGCCGCGCTCGTCGCGGTGCGCCGCCGCCATCGCCTGCCCGTCTGAGCCCGTTTGCCGTTTTTGCCGCCCCGTATCTGCTTTTTCACGCAGACAGATACGGGGCGGCAAAACCTTATGCGAAATTGTTGGTTTTACCCTTGTATTTACTGCCGCAATTTGCTATAATGAAAGGTATCAATTCGATTGGGATTTACATAAAAATGAAGGAAAAACGACTTTTGATAGCCGAAAGCGACCGGAAGCGCAGCCGGGCGCTCGCACAGAGCACCGGATTGTCCCCGCTTTTGTGCGCGGTTCTGGACGCCCGCGGCATCCGGACCGCAAAAGACGCTTCCGCATACCTCGACACCTCCGTGGACCGTCTGCTCGATCCCGGAACGCTGCGCGATCTGCCGGAAGCCGTCTCGATCCTCCGCGATGCCATCGCAAAGGGCGAACGCATCGCCGTTTACGGCGACTACGACGTCGACGGCGTGACCGCCACCGTTGTCCTGACCGACGCGCTGCGCTCTCTGGGCGCGGACTGCCTTTATTATATCCCCGACCGCCTGACGGAGGGCTACGGCCTGCACATTCCCGCCGTCGACCAGCTCCGTGAGAAGGGCGTGCGCCTGCTCGTCACCGTCGATACCGGCACGACCGCCGTCGAGGAGGTCGCCCATATCCACGCGTCCGGCATGCGCGTCATCATCACCGACCATCACGAATGCCCCGAGACGCTTCCCGACGCGGACGCGGTCGTCAACCCCAAAAATCCCGCCTGCACCTACGCCTTCCGCGATCTCGCGGGCGTCGGCGTCGCGTTCAAGCTCGTCTGCGCGCTGCTCGGCGACGTCCACAAAGCGCTTGACCGCTATGCGGAGCTCGTCTGCCTCGGCACCGTCGCGGATGTCATGCCGCTGCGGTAGAAAAACCGCGTCATCGTCAACTACGGCCTGCGCCGCATTCCGACGACGCGCAACGCGGGACTCGCGGCGCTCTGCCGGGAAGCGGGGCTCAACACCGGCAAGCCCATCTCCGCGTCCTCCCTGTCGTTTGCCCTCGCGCCCCGCATCAACGCCGCCGGACGCTTCGGTCTTGCCGGACGCGCCGCCGAGCTCTTTCTGACGCAGGACGAGACCTGTGCGCGGGAGATCGCCGCGGAGCTGACCGCGCTGAACCGCCGCCGTCAGGGCAGCGAAAACCAGATGCTCGGCGAGGCGATCGACGAGCTGAACGCCGCCTGCGACCCCGTCCGCGACCGCGCCTTCGTGCTCTGGCACAAGGAGTGGCACCACGGCATCCTCGGCATCGTCGCGTCCCGGCTGACCGACCGCTACGCGCGCCCCGTCATCCTGCTCTCCGTCGACGGCGACACCGCCAAGGGCTCGGGACGCAGCATCCGCGGCTTCAATCTCTACGACGCGCTCGCCGCGCTGCCGACGCGTCCGAAGCAGTTCGGCGGCCATGAGCTCGCCGCGGGGCTCACCATCGACACGGCCAGCCTCGACGACTTCCGCCGCGACTTCCGCGACTACGCCGGTTCCCGCCTGACGGAGGAGGACTGCGTGCCCTGCCTCGACGTGGACTGCGAGATCGAGCCCGACGAGCTGACGCTCGACGCCGTGCAGGGACTTTCGCTGCTCGAACCGACCGGTATGGGCAACCCCGAGCCGGTTTTCTTCCTCCGCCAGCTCGTCATCCGCTCCATTTCGCCGATCGGCAACAACCGGCACACGCGGATGAAGCTCGAACGCGCGGGATGCACGCTCTCCTGCGTCTATTTCGGCAAAAATCCCGCGGAGCTCGGGCTCGGCGAGGGCGACAGCGTCGATATCGCCGCCAACGCGCAGATCAACGACTTCCGCGGCCGCAATGTCCAGCTCGTGCTGCGTGAAGCGCGGCTTTCCGCCGTCGAACGGCTCCGGGACGCGGATTCCCGCGCGCTCTACAGCCGCTTTCACGCCGGGGACCCGCTGACCGCCGACGAACGCCGTATGCTCTGCCCGAACCGGCCGGAGCTCGTCGCCATCTGGCGCTATCTCGCGTCCCAGTCGGGCGGACAGCCGCTGACCGTCGACCCCGTATGGCTCTACCGCGAGCTGCGGCGCGTCTCGCGCTATCCGCTGTCGCTGGGGAAGCTGCTGCTCAGCCTCGACGTCTTCTCGGAGCTCGGGCTGCTCGCCGTTGAGCCGGACGGCGACCGGCTGCGCATCGCGCTGATCCCCGGCGCGCCGAAGGCCGATCTCAACAATTCCGCGATCCTGGCGTCCCTCCGCTGACACGCTTTCTTCGCGTACCGTTATAAACCCGCCCCGAAACGGGGAAACTTGGCAAAGACATATAAGGAAGGTGTTTTCGCAGATGGATGAAATGATCGAAAGGATTATCCGGAAACTCGGCTGCAGCGATGCGGACGCCGAGCGGATCCGCCGTGCATACATCTGCGCGAAAAACGCGCACGAGGGCCAGCTGCGCAAAAACGGCGATCCGTACATCACGCACCCGCTTGCCGTTGCGGACATGCTCGCCGACATGGGACTCGACCCCGCGTCGGTCATGGCGGCGCTGCTGCACGACGTCATCGAGGACACGCCCGTCACCTATGAGGACTTAAAGGCGCAGTTCGGCGCGGAGGTCGCCGATCTCGCGGAGGGCGTGACCAAGCTGACGAGAATGCCCTATACCACGCGCGAGGAGGAGGAGTACGAAAACCTCCGCAAGCTCTTTATCGCGACGGCCAAGGACATCCGCGTCATCATCATCAAGCTCTTCGACCGGCTGCACAACGTCCGCACGCTCCAGTACCGCAGTGAGCGCAAGCAGAAGGAGATCGCGTTCGAGACCATGCTGATCTACGCGCCGATCGCGCACCGGCTCGGCATGAACAACCTCAAAAACGAGCTGGAGGACCGCTCCCTCTACTTCCTCGACCCCGTCGGCTACAAGGAGATCCTGAATTACCTCGACAGCAGCGCGGAGGAGCGCACGAATTTCCTCAACTCCATCATCGACCGGCTGCGCGAACGCCTTGCCGCCGAGCACATCGACTGCGCCGTCGAGGGACGCGTCAAGCACATCTACGGCATCTACCGCAAAGTCTATATGCAGAACCACGACATCTCGGAGGTCTACGACATCTACGCCGTGCGCGTCATCGTCCAGACGGTCAACGACTGCTACAACGTCCTCGGCGTCGTCCACGACCTCTACAAGCCGATGCCCGGCCGCTTCAAGGACTACATCAGCACCCCGAAGCCCAACCTCTACCAGTCGCTGCACACGACCGTCATCGGCCGCGAGGGACGTCCCTTCGAGGTGCAGATCCGCACCTGGGACATGCACAACACCGCCGAATACGGCGTCGCCGCGCACTGGAAGTACAAGGACGGCGTCCGCCAGCACGGCGACGAGGAGCGCTTCGCCTGGGTCCGGAAGCTGCTGGAATCCCAGCAGGACACCGATCCGGAGGATTTCATCAACTCCCTGCGCACCGAGCTGTTCGCGGACGAGGTCTATGTCTTCACCCCCAAGGGCGACGTCATCAACCTCCCCCTCGGCGCGACGCCGATCGACTTCGCCTATGCGATCCACTCCGCCGTCGGCAACCGGATGACCGGCGCCAAGGTCGGCGGCAAGATCGTGCCGCTGGACACCCCGCTCGAAAACGGTGACATCGTCGAGATCCTGACGTCGAACGCGGGACGCGGCCCCTCGCGCGACTGGCTGAACATCGCCAAAACCGGCGAGGCGCGCAACAAGATCAAGATGTGGTTCAAAAAGGAGCGCCGCGAGGAAAACATCGAACGCGGACGTGCCGCGCTCGACGAGGAGCTCCGCCGTGAGCTGCTGACCTCCGCCTTCGAGGATCCCGCCATCCGCGACACCGTCTGCCAGCGCCTGAGCTTCCACTCCGTCGACGACCTGTATGCCGCCATCGGCTACGGCGGCATCACGGCGCGCAAGGTTGCAAGCCGCGTCGCGGAGCTTGCGCCGAAGCCGGAGCGCTCGATCCCCGCCACGAAGACGATCAAGACCCGCCCCTCGAGCGGCATCGTCGTCGAGGGCGTCGACAACTGTCTTGTCAAATTTGCGCGCTGCTGTACGCCGATTCCCGGCGACGAGATCGTCGGCTTCATCACGAAGGGCTTCGGCGTCTCCATCCACCGCGCGGACTGTCCGAATTTTCAGGCGCTCAACACGCCGGAGAACGCCGAGCGCATCCTGCGCGTCCACTGGGTCTCCGCGCCGAACGAACAGTATCAGACGGCGCTGCAGATTCGCGGCAAAAACCGCCGCGGGCTGCTCGCCGACATCGCGATGGCGCTCTCCGATATGCACATCGACGTCTCCAGCATCTCCGCGCACGAGCTGCAGAAGACGCAGGCGCAGATCGACGCCGTCGTCATCCTCCGCAGCGCCGATCAGCTCGGCCAGATCGCCGTCCGGCTGAAAAACATCGCCGGCGTCACCGACGTGGAACGCGTGATCCGCTGACTTTGTTCCGGCGGACGCTCTCATCAATCGATTGGAAGTGTACGATACATTATGAAGCTTGTCATCCAGCGCGTCGCCCGTGCGTCGGTTACGGTCGACGGAGCGCTGATCTCCTCCATTGACCGGGGTTTTCTCGTTCTGGTCGGCGTCCGGAACGGCGATACGGAAGCGGACGCCCGCGTGCTCGCGGACAAATGCGCGGGACTGCGCGTCTTTGAGGACGACGCGGGGAAAATGAACCGGTCGCTCGCGGATGTCGGCGGCGCGGTGCTCGCCGTGTCGAATTTCACCCTCTGCGCCGACTGCACGCACGGCCGCCGTCCGAGCTTCTCCGACGCCGCGCGTCCGGAAACCGCGCTTCCCCTGTTCGAGCAGTTCGTATCCGATGTGGCGGCGCACGGTCTTGCGGTCTCCACCGGCGTTTTCGGCGCCGATATGAAGCTCGACCTCGTCAACGACGGCCCCGTAACGCTGATTCTCGATTCCGCGGAAATGAGGTGCAAAGCATGAAGGTCCTCTCCCTGACCGTCGGTCCGGTGCGGACGAACTGCTACATCGCCTTCGACGAGAGCACCCGCGAGGGCTTTCTCGTCGATCCCGGCGACGACGCGGCGGTCATCCTCGACGCCGTCCGCAAAAATTCGCTGCATATTACGCATATTCTGCTCACACACGGGCATTTTGATCATATACTGGCACTGCCGGAGGTCAAAAAGGCCACCGGCGCGCAGATCGGCATCCACGCGCTTGATGCAGAAAACCTGAACAGCATCACCGGCTCCCTGTACGCGCGCTTCTGCGGCGGCAGCGGCTTTATCCCGATGTCCCCTGACTTCCTCTTTGGCGAGGGAGACCGCATCCTGGCCGCCGGAACGACGTTTACGGTGCTGCATACGCCCGGCCATACCCCCGGCTCCTGCTGCTTTGACAGCGGCGAGGTGCTCTTTACCGGCGACACGCTCTTTGCCGTCTCCTGCGGCCGCGTGGACTTCGACGGCGGCGATCCTGCCGCCATGCAGGCCTCCCTTGCGCGTCTTTCCGCGCTTCCGGGGGATCGCGCCTGCTATCCCGGCCACGACCGCGCGTTCACGCTCGGCTCGGCGCGCGCCGAAAACCCCATGCTCCACCCCTTCGGCCGATGAAGCTGACGCTTTCCGGCGCCGACTGCCGCTATACGGTCGAGCAGATCGCCATCACCCTCTTTCCCGACGAGCGCCATTCCTGGGACGCGCCGATGCCGGATACCGCCGTCTGCCGCGTCACGACCGGCGCGCACCGGCACACGGCGTCGGTCACGATCACCCGCGGCGGGAAACCCTCGCGCGGCATCGCGTATACCGCGCCGGACGCGGACTCCTACCGCGACGGCGCGCTGATCCGCTACATCCTCCGGCGCGCCTTCTACCGCGCGGCGCTGCCCCATCTGCCGGAGCCTCCGCCGTGGGGCGCGCTCTCCGGCGTCCGTCCGGCAAAGCTCGGGCGTGCGCTGATCGCGGAGACCGGCTCTCCCGCGCGCGCGGTTCGTGCGCTGGAGAAAAACGACTTCCTGCGCCGCGATAAGGCCGAGCTGACGGTGCGCTGCGCGGAGGAAGCGGTGGATCTGCTCGGCGCACGCTTGTCCCGCGACGTCGAGGTCTATGTCGGCATCCCCTTCTGCCCCACCCGCTGCGCCTACTGCTCGTTCGTCTCCTCCGCCACCGCCTCCGAGGGCGCGCTGGTCGGGCCGTACGTCGACGCGCTCTGCCGCGAGCTGGCCGACGGGGCGGAACGGGTACGCCGTCTGTCCCTGCGCGTGCGGTCGTTCTACATGGGCGGCGGCACCCCGACGACGCTCTCCCCCGAGCAGCTCGACCGCGTTCTGACCGCGGCCGAGGCGCTGGGACTCCCGGACGAGCGGACCGTGGAGGCCGGCCGTCCCGACACCATCACGCCCGAAAAGCTCGCCGTTCTCCGCGCGCACGGCATCGAACGCGTCAGCGTCAACCCGCAGACGATGAACGACGCCGTCCTGCGCACGATCGGGCGGCGGCACACGGCGGAGGACGTCCTCCGCGCGATGGAACAGGTGCGCGGCGCGGGATTTGCCTGCGTCAACATGGATCTGATCGCGGGGCTGCCCGGCGACACCGCCGAAAGCTTCCGGGAAACGCTTCTGCGCATCCTGTCCCTTGCTCCCGAAAACATCACCGTCCACACCTTCGCGCACAAGAAGGGTGCGGCGCTCTTTGACGCGCCGTCCATCCCCTCGGCCGCGCTTGGCGCCATGCTGCTTGACGCGGAGCGCCTGCTCTCTCCCCGCTACCGGCCCTATTACCTGTACCGGCAGAAATACATCGGCGGCAGCTTCGAAAACATCGGCTGGACGCTGCCCGGGCACCGCTGCGATTACAACATCGCGATGATGGAGGAGATCTCCACCGTGCTCGCGTTCGGCGCCGGCGCCGTCACAAAGTTCGTCGCGCCCGGCCGCATCGAACGCCTCCCGAACCCGAAATACGCGCGGGAATATCTCCGCGATTTCGACGCCCATCTTGCCAGAAAAACCGCATTGGACGCGCTTTACGCCTCCGATTCTGCAGAATAACTCATTTTCCGAAAGGGATTCGCCATGCAAAACCGTATTGCCAACACCAGCTCCTACCGCAATTTCCAATCCTTAAACGAGATCAACGCTCAGGTCCGCACGGATCCGGCGGGCTTTGTCGAGCATTGCGAGGCGCTGTATAATCATACCATCGACGACGTCGCCCGGCATATCCTGACGACGACCCGTTCCGTCGTCCTGCTCGCGGGCCCCTCCGGCTCCGGCAAGACCACCACCGCCAAGCGGCTCGCCGAGGCGATGGAGCGCGACGGCGTCGAGACGCACACCGTCGAGCTGGACGACTACTTCCTGCCGCTCGACCGCTCCGACCTTTCGATCGACTGGGAGTCCCCGGACCGCGTCGACCTGCCGCTGCTGTCGGCGCATCTCGACGCGCTCGGACGCGGCGAGGAGATCGAGCTGCCCCGCTTCGACTTCAAGACGGGCACGCGCCTTCCCTCGGAAAAGTCCATCCGCTTAGGGCGCGACGAGGTCGTGATCTTCGAGGGCATCCACGCGCTCAACAGCGCGATCTATACGAAGACCTCCTGTCATCCCATCACGATCTACATCAGCGCCCGGATGCGCATCCGCGACGAGACGCACGTCATCTTCCGTCCGGACTGGATCCGCTTTCTGCGGCGCGGGCTTCGCGACAGCCTGTTCCGCAACACCACGCTCTCCCATCCGCTGGCGCGCTGGCCGGACGTCCGGCGCGGCGAGAAGGCGTATATCATGCCCTTCAAGACCCGCGCGCAGATCATGATCGACACGGCCTTCGACTACGAGGTCAATCTCCTCGCGCCGCTGATGCAGGAGGCGGTCTCTTCGCTCGACCGCACCGCACTGGGCGAGCTCCGCATGGCGCGGCTTCCCGACGCGATGTCGCTCTTTGCGCCGCTTTCGCCGTCCTGCGTGCCCGCGTCGTCCATCCTGCGCGAGTTTATGGGCGGCCTCGGGCTGCCCGATGCGGCGGAGGACGCGCGGTAACGTTTTTTCGCCGTTTTCCCCGGCAAAAGAGAGCGGAAAACACGTTTTTGGCGGTTTTGTACGCTCCGAATCCCCATCTGCCGTTTATTTAGTCCGTCTTGAGACTTGACAGCCCCGTTTTCTCTGTGTTACAATAAAACCAGTCTGTGTAAGCGCCCGCGTTTCGGGTTGAGATATGCGAAAAGGAGTTTTTTCTAATGTCCGGACATTCCAAATGGAATAACATCAAGCGCAAAAAGGAAGGCACCGACGCCAAGCGTGCAAAGATCTTTACCAAAATCGGACGCGAGATCGCTCTTGCGGTAAAGAACGGCGGCGCGAACCCCGTTTCCAATACCAAGCTGCGTGACATCATCGCCAAGGCGAAGGCCAACAACGTCCCCAACGACAACATCAACCGGATGCTCGCAAAGGCCGAGGGCGCGGGCGCCGAGGATTACGTCGCGATGAACTACGAGGGCTACGGCCCCGCCGGCATCGCCGTCATCGTCGAGACGCTGACCGACAACAAGAACCGCACCGCCGCCGACGTCCGTCACGCCTTCGATAAGTACGGCCGCGGCATGGGCGCCAACGGCTGCGTCTCCTGGCAGTTCAAGGAGCAGGGCGTGCTGATCGTCGACCGCGCCGAGGGCTTAAACGAAGGGCCTGTCGACGAGGACGAGCTGATGATGCAGGCCGTCGACGCCGGCGCCGAGGACTTCGTCGCCGAGGACGACGTCTTCGACATCTACACCGCCCCCGACGATTTCTCCGCCGTTCTGGAAGCGCTCGAGGGCCTTGGCTACTCCTTCATCTCCGCCGAAGTCGCCATGGTGCCGCAGAACACGGTGCACCTCGACAGCGAGGAGGACGTCCAGAAGATGGAGAAGATGATCGAGCTGCTCGAGGACAACGACGACGTCCAGAACATCTGGCACAACTGGGAAGAATAACATATCCGGGATAACCGCGCGGCGCCGTGTGGTTATCCTTTGCTTTTCCGGGGTCTGCAAGACGCCGGACGCTGTGAACAAACGAAAAAAGGATGGAACCGCTCATGAGCAGAACTGTAAAAGTCGGCATTATCGGCCTCGGGCCCCGCGCGGAGGTGCTGCTTGCCTCGTTCTTCGCGCTCAAGGACGTCGAGGTCATCGCCGTCTGCGATCTTTACGAGGAGCCGATCAAAAAGATCCTCGGCATTTTCGAGAAAAACGGACGCCCCGCGCCGCGTGCCTTTACCGATTACCACGACATGCTCGCGATGGACGAGCTGGAGGCCGTCTTCGCGCCGACCTCGTGGAACTCGCATCTGACGATCGCCGCCGACTGCATGGAAGCGGGCAAGTACGTCGCGATCGAAGTCGGCGGCGCCGCGGCGATCGAGGAGCTGTGGCAGCTGATCCACGCCTACGAGCGCACGAAGAAGCCCTGCATGATGCTCGAGAACTGCTGCTATGCCCGCAACGAGATGCTGGTGCTCAACCTGGTGCGCAAGGGGCTCTTCGGCGAGCTCATCTACTGCGAGGGCGGCTATGAGCACAACCTGCGCGACCGCCTCGCGATCTTCGAGTCCACCGGCGAGGAGCGCGCCTATCACAACCTGCACCGCAACGGCGAGCTGTATCCGACGCACGAGCTCGGCCCCATCGCGAAGATCCTCCGCATCAACCGCGGCAACCGCTTCGTCTCGCTGACGTCCACCGCCACGAAGTCCCGCTCCGTGCCCGAGCAGCGCCGCAGAATGACCGCCGCGGGCGAGCCCATGGCCGACGTCGTCTTCAATCAGGGCGATGTCATCACCACGGTCATCAAATGCGCCAACGGCGAGACCGTCACGCTGACGCACAGCATCTCGCTGCCCCGCCCCTACTCCCGCAACGGCCGCGTACAGGGCACGCACGGCATCTGGCTCGAAAACGCGAACGGCATCTACATCGAGGGCATGTCCCGCGACGAGGTCAAGATCGACCCCGCCGGCAACCCCTACGACGTCCACTACTGGGACAAGGTCGAGGACTACTACGAAAAATACGACCATCCGATCTGGCAGGCCTACCGCGACAACCCCATCGGCGGGCACGACGGCATCGATTCGCTGGCCATTCAGGCGTTCCTCGACGCCGTCCGCGCGGGTGAGAACACGCCGATCGACGTGTACGACGTCGCCGCGTGGATGGCCGTCACCTGCCTGTCCGAGCAGTCGATCGCGACGGGCTCGATGCCCATCCCCTTCCCCGATTTCACCTGCGGCAAATGGGTGCGCCGCGAACCCGCGCCCCGGAACCGCTGGTCGCTCGACGAGATCTGTGAAGAGTGCTTTTAAGCCGGTCTTTGTCCGCTATAAAGAGAAAAATCCCCGGGAATGCCTGCACATTCCCGGGGATTCTTCATTTTTGCATTCCGCAGGTCAAATAACCCGCGAAAAACGGGCTTATTCTCCCGCGGAGACAAGCTCGCTGAGCGCGACCACCGCTTCCTGCTCGTCCTTTCCCTCCGCAATGATGGTCATCTCCGTATTGCGGCCGAGACCCATGGAAAGGATGCCGAGAAGGCTCTTGGCATTGACACGACGCTCGTCCTTCTCAATCCAGATCGTGCTCTTGAATTCGTTGGCCTTCTGAACGAACGACGTGGCAGCTTTCGCATACAGGCCAACCTGACCCGCGACGACTACAGATTTGGAAAACACTGTGCAACGCACCCCCATATTTTGATACGCACGGAACCACTGATAAACACCTATGTCATTTTATCTTAGTATACATGGAAATCGGTCGGGAAACAAGTGTCAAAATTCATAATCTCTCGGGCGCGTTCACATTTTTAACTATGCATTTGCATTTATATCGCGAAAAAAGGCGGCGTATTCGCATACGCCGCCCATTTTATCGCTTTTATGCCAGATTCTTCTCGAGCTTCGCGAGTTCGTCCCACAGCTCCTGCGGGATCTTCTTCGGATCGAACTTGCCGTAGAACGCCTTGATGCTCTCGAGGTCTTCCTTCCACCAGTCCTTCTCGACGGTCAGGATGCTCTTCAGAGCGTCGATGTCGAACTTCTGGTCGCCCTCGATCGTGTAATCGAGACCCTCGAGGTCGATGTCCTCGGCCTTCGGCACATAGCCGATCTCGGTCTCAACGGCGTCGACCTTGCCCGCGCAGCGGTCAAGAATCCAGAGCAGAACGCGCATGTTGTCGCCGAAGCCCGGCCACATGAACTTGCCGTTCTCGTTAAGACGGAACCAGTTGACGTTGAAGATCTTCGGCTGCTGGCTGATCTTCTTGCCCATGTCGATCCAGTGCTGCCAGTAATCGCCCATGTTGTAGCCGCAGAACGGCAGCATGGCCATCGGGTCGCGGCGGACAACGCCGACGGCGCCGGAAGCGGCAGCGGTCGTCTCGGACGCCATGATGGAGCCGACGAACACGCCGTGGTTCCAGTCGCGGGCCTGATAGACCAGCGGAGCGGTCTTGGCGCGGCGGCCGCCGAAGACGATCGCGGAGATCGGCACGCCCTTCGGATTCTCGAATTCGGAGGACAGGCAGGGGCAGTTGACCGCCGGGGCGGTGAAGCGGGAGTTCGGATGCGCACCCTTGGAGCCGTCGTCCGGATCCCAGGGCTCGCCCTTCCAGTTGTTGACGCCGTGCGGCGGGTTCTTATCGAGACCCTCCCACCAGACGCCGCCTTCCTTCGTCATGACGACGTTGGTGAAGATGGTGTCCTTGCGGGTAGAAGCCAGCGCGTTGGGGTTGGACTTCGCGTTCGTGCCGGGCGCGACGCCGAAGAAGCCGTTCTCGGGGTTGACCGCGTACAGACGGCCGTCCTCGCCGACACGGATCCAGGCGATGTCGTCGCCGACGGTCCAGACCTTGTAGCCCTTCTTGCGGAGGTACTCCGGCGGGATGAGCATGGCGAGGTTCGTCTTGCCGCAGGCAGACGGGAACGCCGCGGTGATATACTTGATGTCGCCGTCCGGATACTCGATGCCGAGGATCAGCATATGCTCAGCCATCCAGCCCTCGTTGCGGCCGAGGTAGGACGCGATGCGCAGCGCGAAGCACTTCTTACCGAGCAGCACGTTGCCGCCGTAACCGGAGTTGATGGAGCAGATGGTGTTGTCCTGCGGGAAGTGGACGATATAGCGGTTTTCCTCGTCGAGGTCGGCCTTGGCGTGCAGACCCTTGATGAAACCGGGGTCATCGCCCATCGCGTCGAGAACCTTCTGACCGATGCGGGTCATGATGTTCATGTTCAGAACGACATAGATGGAGTCGGTCAGCTCGATGCCGTACTTGGCAAACGGGGAGCCGACGGGGCCCATGGAGTACGGCAGCACATAGCAGGTGCGGCCCATCATGCAGCCGGTGTAGAGCTTCCAGAGCTTGTCATACATCTCGTCGGGCGCCATCCAGTTGTTGGTGGGGCCGGCTTCTTCCTTCGTCGGGGTGCAGATAAAGGTACGTCCTTCCACACGCGCAACGTCGTTGACGGCGGTACGGTGATAGTAGCAGCCGGGCAGCAGTTCCTGATTCAGCTTCACGATCTCGCCGGTGGAGCACGCTTCGGCGCGCAGAGCCTCGAGCTGCTCCTCGCTGCCGTCGATCCACACGATGCGGTCGGGCTTCGTCATGTCCGTCATTTCCTTGACCCATGAAAGAACGGCCTGATTCTTGGTCATAAACTTTTGTTCCTCCTGTGGCAAAACTTAAGAGCTACTGGTTTCATTGTACCAAATAGCGGGGGGATTGTCAACACAATTCTGACTGAAAAAGACGCGGCGCCGATGATTATTTTGTCCATTCGGGCGGTATTTGCGTCATTTAATCGAGAGAATACGTTTTTCCGGCCGGAATGGGCGGCGTACGCGGCGGAATACGCTTCAGCGGGTCGTAAACATACCTTTTGCACTTGTATTCTTCGTATACCACGCCGTACCGGCGGCACAGCATGTCATGCTCGCCCAGTCTTGTCGCCCGTGCGCAGGTCGCGCACCGCGGCGGCATATTCGTTCGGTACAGCATCCCCTCAGTCGTTCCTTTCCTCTTCGCAGGACGCCGGGCGGCAGGGCGTTTTTGCAAGTCCGGGCCAGGAATCCTGCACGACCTCGCGCCCAAGCCCCATCGCGGCGAGGATCTGCTCCTCATGCGCACGCATCAGACGGCGTCTTTCCTCATCGTCCACATGGTCGTATCCCAGCAGATGCAGCACCGAATGCACGGTCAGGAAGCCGCATTCCCGGCGCATACCGTGGCCGTATTCCTCCGCCTGCGCGCGGGCACGCTCCACGCTGATGACCACGTCGCCCAGAAACAGCCTGCCGGTCTCCGGGTCGAAGTCCGTCGCCTGCGGCTCTCCCTCCCCGTCGTGAAACGACAGCGCGGGGAAGCTTAAAACGTCCGTCGCCGCGTCGATGCCGCGCTGCTCGCGGTTGACGCGGCGGATGCCCTCGTCGTCGGTCAGCGTCACATCGACCTCGCACGGCAGCGTCATGCCCTCGCACAGCAGCGCCGCCTCCACCGCGCCCTGGATCAGCCGCACCGTCTTCAGCGATACGCCGAGCCCGCGCTTTTCCGTATGCACCGGAATCCGGTTATTCATTACCATGCCGTGTCTCTCCTTTTTCGCAAATCAGTTCCTCATAGCGCGCCTCGGCGCGGTCGATGACCTCGTCCCACGGCACCGGGATCGTCTCCCGCGCCGCGCGTCCGGCCATCCGCCGCTCCTCCGGATGCGCCAAAGCGTGCGCGATCACATAAGCGAGGCTCTCCGCCGTATTTTCGCATAAGTAGCCGTTTTTTCCGTCCTCGACGACCTCCGCCGGCGCGGAACCGCGCACCACGACGGACGGCGTCTCCATCACCGCCGCCTCCCGCACGACGAGTCCCGCCGTATCGTACAGCGACGGGAACACAAACAGCGACGCCGCGCGGTATAGGCCTCTCAGCAGCGCCGCGTCCGTGATATGCCCCGTAAAAAGGACGTTTTGCTCCAGCCCGAGCGTATGCGCAAGCTCCCTTAAAGCGTCCCGGTCCGGACCCTGTCCCGCCAGCGCCAGCGTACAGCGCACGCCCTCTCCCCGCAGCAGCGAGACGGCCTCCAGCACCGTCCGGAGGTTCTTTTTGAAGTTGAGCTGC
>JAEDGJ010000011.1 GCA_016297585.1 Clostridiaceae bacterium | reverse complement strand
GGTGCGGGCGTGCGGCGGCCGACCGGATGCGCGATATGCGTATGCGCGAGCAGTCCCCGGTAGTCCGCGATCGCCGACAGGCGCTCGCCGGACAGCAGGAAGTGGTAGTAATCCACGAGCAGCCGGATATTCGGGCGGCCGCATTCCCGCACATAGCCCGCCGCCTCCGAGGAGGTCGTCAGGATGTTGCATTCGGACGGATTCAGCGGCTCGACCACGACCGTGAAGCCGTACGGCTCGATCCGCTGCGACAGCAGCCGCAGAAAATCGATGATGCGCGCCCGCGCGGCGGCAGGCTCGACGCCCTCCGGCACGCGGCGGTAGCCGCCGGAGCCGAAGACGAGGATCCGCATCCCCGCAGCCGACAGCCGCGGCAGTACGCGGTCGAAATATTCGTTCGTCCTTGCAAAATCCGGGTCGTCAAACAGCGAAAAGCCGCCGATCAGGCAGTTGCAGGTCTCCATCTTCACGCCCGCGTCCGCAAGCCGCGCGAGGTTTTCCCGCAGCTCGTCGTCCGTCCAGCCGCAGATCGCGCCGACGCTCGTCTCGAGATACGGAATGCCCGCCTCGGCGAGCAGCGATGCCTGCGCGGGAGAGGCGCAGAAGCCCGTCTGAATGCTCATAATCTGAAAAAACCCTCCTCTTTTTTTGTAAAACGCTCCTCCC
Source organism: Clostridiaceae bacterium (assembly GCA_016297585.1). GTDB lineage: Bacteria > Bacillota > Clostridia > Oscillospirales > QAMX01 > JAAZKA01. Next base: position 25,606 of record JAEDGJ010000011.1, on the reverse strand, counting down.
CGGAAGCCGCCGTCAAAAGGGATTCCCGGAAGGAGCGAAACATTTTGATGGTTTACGCGTCGATCGCCGCGCGGACGGCGCCGGGGCCTGCGAACATCGCGTCGGTCAGACGGCAGAGCTCGGAGAGCACCTCGGGCTCCGTGTAGAGGTCACGGCCGAAGACGGACGCGTTCGAAAGCAGCGGACGGAAGGCTTCCTCGGCCTTCACGCCGGACTTCGCCGCCTCGCCGCACGCGACGAGCGTGTCGCGGATCGGGTCGTCCTCGAGCTTGTACTCGACGCCCGCATCGTCGACGCCCGCGCAGTAGCGCAGGAAGCCCGCGACCGGCTTTAAGATGACGGAGAGCTTGCAGGGGCAGACGCCGCGCTCCCGCGCTTCCCAATAGGTCTCCATCAGGCGGGGCGTGATCTTCGTCGAAGCGTTCAGCGCGATGCGCATCGGGTCGTCCGGGATGTTGGGGTTGTTCAGGCGGTCGAAGGTATCCGCGATGAAGTCGGCCGGGTCGATCGCCGCCGGGCGCTCGATGACGCCGCGCACGATGTCCATGATCTTCGTGATGATGTCCACGAGGGTCTTGTCCTGCATGCACTTGTAGATGCCGTACGCGCCGCGGTTGCCGAGCAGCACGCCGAGGGAGGCAAACGTCGTGTGGCTCATGTTCAGCACGCGCAGCTTCATATCCTCGTACTTCTTGACGTCGGCGAAGTTCGGGCACATGAACACGCCCTTCGCGCGGTCAAACGCGGGACGGCCGCCGGGGAAGACGTCCTCGATCGCCCAGTAGCGGTTCTCCTCGGTGACGACGACGGAGCTTTCGAGATCCATCTCCGCCATGCGCGCACGGACGACGTCGTCGGGAGAGACGGCGATGCGGTCGATCATCGTGTTCGGGAAGCCGACCTGCGACGGGTCGGAGAGGTAGGCAAGGAAGCCTTTGGGCGCATAGCCCTTTTCCTCCCACGCGCGCGCCATCGTGCGCAGCACCGCGCCGGTGAAGAAGCCGTTTCTCGAGAAGTTCGTGCAGCTCACGACCGCGAACTTCAGTCCCGCGTTGTAGCGCTCGAGCAGGAAGCGCGCCCACTTACCGGGGTCGGAGGTATAGGTGCCGTTTTCCATGTCGGCGATGACCTTCGGCGCGGTCGGCGTCGCGAAGTCGCCGCCGGAGTAGGTCATGCCGTACACGATCTCCGGCGCGTTGATCGTCGCAAACTGCACGCGCTCGTCACGGGCATAGGACAGAAGCTCCTGCCAGTCCTCGGACTCGGTCGTCTCCTCGAGGAACAGCGCGCGGGTGATCGCGCCCTGGATCTTCGGCGTGGCCTCGCCCTTCTTGTTGCCGTAGATGATCTGGGTCACGAGCATATCGGAAGCCTTCAGGCTGTCGTAATACGCACGGGAGAAGGTCTCGACGCCGGCGATGACGCCCGACGCCGCGCCGCATTCCAGAAGATCCTGCATGATGTCGGCAAAGTGGCCGAATCCCATGCGTCCCATCGAAAAGCAGATCGCCGTCACCGGCAGTTTCTCACGGTCATACTTCGGCAGAAGCGCGCCCTTGCCCTCCCAGAACGAGGAATCCTTCAGAAGCGCCTGATTCAATGTGCTCATTTTTCATACTCCTTTGGTGTGATCTCGCGAAGTTCCTTTCGTATTGTACCATCCCCTTTCGCAAAAAGCAAGTATTTTGCGCCGTATTTTTGGTATTTTTGCTTTTTTTGTTGACAGAATGCCCCGAATGCGTTAAAATTGTGTCAATCCGACCGATAAGGAGGCATAAACATGCTTGCAGTCCTGCACGCCGCGCTCATTCTCCCCGACCGCGTCCTCCCCGACGGCATGCTCCTGTGCCGGGAGGGCAAGATCCTGTACGCGGGACCCCCGACAGCCGTTCCCGACGGCGCGGACATCCTCGACGCCGGCGGCCTTTATGCGGGGCCCGGTTTCGTCGACGTCCACTGCCACGGCGGCGGTCTCTGGGCCGCCGGAGAGGACCCCGCGGGCTTTGCGCGCTACCATCTCCTGCGCGGCACGACCTCCGTCCTCGCGACGCTCGGCTACGGCGAGGAGCCGGAGCACCGCCTTGCCCTCGCGCGCCGCATCCGCGAGGCGATGCCCGCCTGCCCGTCCATCCTCGGCATCCACCTCGAGGGGCCGTTCAAGAATCCCGACTTCGGCTTTCCCGGGAAATACCAGACGCCCGTCTCCGTCGAGTACGCCGAGCGGCTCTTCGACGCCTGCGGAGGCGCCGCGCGGCTGATGATGGTCTCCCCCGATGCGCCCGGCATCGAGCCCATCCTCGAGCTGACCCGCGCCCGCGGCATCCGGCTCGCCGCGGGACACGGAAACTGCACGCGGGAGCAGTACGCGCTGCTGCGGCGCTACGGGCTCGTCGACGCGACGCACCATTACGACGCCTCCGGCGACTACCGCGAGCAGTCCGGCGTGCGGAAGGTTGGACTTGACGAGCTCGTCGACCTCGACGACGCGGTCTACGCCGAGATCATCCCCGACCACCTCGGCTGCCACGTCGCGCCCGAGCGCATCCGCCTGTGCATCCGCTGCAAGGGGCTCTCGCGCGTCATCGTCATCACCGACGCGGTGCCCTCCGTCTGGAACGAGGACGATGAGATCGACCTGTCGCTCGCGCGCGCGTCCGACGACCCCGCGCGGCCGCACAGCGCGGACGACTGCGACATCCACTGGGTCAACGGCTCCCTCGACGGCAGCGAGCTCGACATGGCGAAGGCCTGCTTCAACATGCGCCGCCACACGGGGCTGGGCGTCGCCGAGGTCTGGCGCATGGCGAGCGAAAACCCCGCCCGCATGCTCGGCGCCGAGACGCGCGTGGGGAGACTCGCTCCCGGCGCGGACGCCGACCTTGTGCTTGCGGACGGGGACTTCAACGTGAAAAAAGTCGTTTTGAAGGGAAGAATCGTGGAATGACGCGCGTCTAATGCAAAGGAAGCCTCAGCAGACGGCGCCCGGCACCGGCGCGTCGATGTGCAGCTTCAGGAAATAGTAGGGGTCCTGCGCGATCTTCTCCGCGCCGCGGCGCAGCATCGCGTTCGTATCGACGAGATAGGCGTCCGCCCCGAGCACCCTGCCCCGCGCGAGCTCGCCTGTTCCGAGCAGCCCCTCGATGCGCGCGTATGCCTGGTCGCCGAAGCGGTTGATGCCGTGACGGTGCACGGACATATCGAACCGGCGGCGGGAAGCGTCCTCCATGTGGTAGACCCACGGCTCCGGCAGCAGCACATACGGCGCGTGCGCGTATTCCTCGACGCCGTGCATGAACGTCATCGGCCCCATGCCGCAGCCGAGCATCAGGATCTTCCCGCCGACGCCCGGCAGTCTCCGGTACGGCGAGTTCTCGCCGACGGGCGTATGGTCGTTTTCGTGCCCCGCCGTCAGCTCCGCCGCCCGGGCGCCTCTGGCGCAGACGGAATGCGTCGGATGCAGGCTGCGCACGACGCCCGGCAGATGGCGGAACGTCTCCGGCAGCAGTCCGACGCAGACCGGCGTGTCGTGGTAGCTCCAGTTCGGCTGGTCGAATTTGACGGTCGCATAGGACAGCGCGGGAAGCAGCAGTGTGCCGCGCTCTCCGACGGCGTCCTGGATCGCGTCGAGCACATAGGCGGGCGTCCTGTCCGTTCCGAGCGACTTCATCGACGAGTGCATTAAAACGGTATCGCCCTCGCGCACGCCCAGCGCACGGAGGTCGCGGATGATCCGGTCGCGAATTTCCATAGTCGCAAAGCTCCCTTACGTTTTTTCTTTCATTGTACCTCAAAAATACCGGGAAGGCAAGGGGAAACCATGAATATGCTCGACATCCAGCACGTCACCAAGCGCTACGGCAAGGTCACGGCCAACCGCGACATCAGCTTCGCGGTGGAGCCGGGGCAGATCGCCATTCTGATGGGCCCGAACGGCGCGGGAAAGTCCACCATCATCAAGTGCATCGCGGGACTCCTGCGCTTCGACGGACAGATCACCATCGGCGGCTATCCGAACAAGTCGACGGACGCCAAGCGCCTGCTCGGCTATGTGCCGGAGATGCCCGCGCTGTACGAGGCGCTCACCGTCTCGGAGCATCTCGAGTTCGTGCGCCGCGCGTGGGGCACGCCCGACGATCCCGCGTACCGCGACCGGCTGCTCGAGCGCTTTGCGCTCTACGAAAAGCGCAGCGCGCTGGCAGGCGAGCTGTCCAAGGGGATGCAGCAGAAGCTCTCCGTCGTCTGCGCGCTGATCCACCGTCCGAAGCTCGTCATCTTCGACGAGCCGATGGTGGGACTCGACCCGTACGCCATCAAGGAGATCAAGCTGCTGTTCCGCGAGCTGAAGGAGGAGGGCGCCGCCGTCCTCATCTCCACGCACATGATCGACAGCGTCGAGGACTACTGGGACGTCGTGCACATCATGAACCGCGGCGAATTTGCCGCGACGCGCCGCAACCGTCCCGACGAGACGCACGAGCAGACTCTCGAGGAGCTGTTCTTCTCGATCACCGGCGAAGGCGGCACGGAGGAGGGACACGACGCATGAACGGCGCGCTGACCTATCTTCTCTGGACGCGCCTGAAAAACGGCGTCCTGCGCTTTTTCCGCAAGCCCTCGCGGCTGATCCTGGCGGTCGTTTTCCTCGCGCTGATCGGCTTCACCGTCTTCGCGGGCAACGCGGATACCCCGGAATTCCCCGACTACCGCGATCTGCGCGAGCTTTGCGCCATCGCGTTCGTCTTTTACACCTTCGTCTTTCTCACGATCTCCTACAACGGCTTTTCCAAGGGCGCGACGCTCTTTGCGATGCCCGACGTCAATTTTCTGTTCGCGGGCCCGTTTTCGCGCCAGTCTGTGCTGTTTTACGGGCTGATCCAGCAGCTCGGCTCCTCCCTGCTCGTCGGCGTCTTTCTGCTGTTCCAGTATACGATGCTCCACACCACCTACGGCATCGGCTACTCGGGGCTGATCTGGCTCCTCGCGGGCTACAGCCTGTCCGTCTTCTGCGGACAGCTCACCGCGATGGTGATCTACACGAAAACCGCCCTCTCCGCTCGCCGCCGCAGGACCGCGCGCATCGTCTTCTTTGCGGTCCTCGCCGTCGCGGCAGCCGCCGTCTTCTCCGTCCTCGCCGCAAACCGTGACGCGCTGCTCGGGACCGCGGTCGCGCTTGCCTCGGGCGTGCTGAAGTTCTTCCCCGTCTCCGGCTGGCTCTCCGCCGCGGTCGGCGGGATGCTCTCCGGCAGCGCCGCGCCGATCCTCTCGGGACTCGCCGCCGCCGCCGTCTATGTCGCGCTGCTTGTCCTGTGGATCGCGCGCAGCGACGACGACTATTACGAGGATGTCTACGGCATCACCGAGCAGAATTTCCGCACCCGGGAGGCCGCAAAATCCGGGCGTCAGGCCGCTCCCTCCAAAATGCGCCGCGGCAGCGCGACGCTCGACCGCGGCCGGGGCGCAAGCGTGCTCTTTTATAAGCACTGCCTTGAAAACCGCCGCGCAAATCCGCTGGTGCTCGAGCCGTCCTCGTACATTTTCATCGCCGCCTCCGTCGGCTTTGCGTTCCTGATGCGCACGGAGGGCGGCATCGTCGCGGGCTTTGCGTTTGCCGTCTATATGCGCATCTTCGGCGCGATGCTCGGCCGGCTCCAGCGCGAGCTGGTGCTGCCCTATATCTACCTCATCCCCGAGCCGCCGTTCCGGAAGCTCTTCTGGGCGCTTGCCGAGGCGCTGCCGAAGTTTGCGCTCAATGCGGTGCTGATGTACGTCCCCGTCGCGCTGATCTGCGGCCTCTCCCCCGCCGAAACAGCCGCCTGCGCGCTCGCGGGCTTTGCGTTCGACTGCCTGTTCCTCGCGTCCTACGTCCTCATCGAGCGCCTCTTTTCCTCGATGACGTCGAAGGTGCTGTCGATGCTCGTCTTCTTCGCCGCGATCCTCGTGCTCGGCATCCCGGGCGCCGCCGTCGCGTTCCTGCTCTGCGGCTCGGGACTCATCCTGATCTCCGTTCCGTTCACCGCGTTTTTATCGCTTGCCGCCGCAAACCTCGCCGTCGCCGCCGTGACCGTCTTTGCCTGCCGGAACATGCTCGCCTATGCGGAGCTGAATCTGCAGTAGATCCCCGTGCACCGGCATAACGGCGCAGAAAATCCCCGGTACAACCCATGTACCGGGGATTTTCGTATGTTTTTCGATCTTTTTACGCCTTTTTCCGCGCCGTCAGCCGGTCGACGGCGACGCAGATCAGGATCGTGAGCACCATGTCGGGCAGGGTGCTGCCGAGGATGAAGTCGACGTGCATCAGCAGGCGGTAGAGCACAAATCCCACGAGCCAGATCGCAAGACGCCGAACGCCGTCTCCTCGCAGGAGCGGTGCAGCAGGAAGAAGTCCGCGATCTGTACGGCGATCATCGGCGCGAAAACGGAGCCGATCAGGTACAGGAAGTCCGTGATGTCCGTGATCGGGAACAGGATCGCGCAGAGGACGCCGATGACGGTGACGATCACCGCCACCCATTTGCCGTTCAGCTTCGCGCTGACGGACTCGCTCGAGACGCCCGCCGAGTACGCGTCGAGGAACGTCGTCGTGATCGTCGAGAACAGGATGATGACAAGACCCGCGATGCCCAGTCCCGCGCGGAGCATGATCTGCGCGATGTCGGACTCGCCCGTGAACATCGCGGCGCACATACCGATGCCGTACATCCAGCAGCTCACGACGCCGTACGTCACGGCGCTCACGGCGGTCGCCTTCACCGGGGACTTCGCCTCTCTCGTGTAGTCGCTGATCAGCGGCAGCCACGACAGCGGCATCGCGACCGACAGCTCCACCGCCGCGCCGAAGGACATGCTCTCGCCGGAGAGGACCGCCGCCGCGCCGTCGCGGAAGATGACGACGCACAGCACGACCGTCAGCCCGAACAGGGCGACCATCGCGACGGTGTTGACTTTCCCGAGGCTTTTGATGCCGATCAGGATCCAGAGGACGATCAGCGCGCCGATGACGAGCGCCCAGACCCAGCTGCCGGCGTCGAGGATGCTGTTCGCGGCAAGCGCGCCGTCGTAGATCATGATCGCCGTCCAGCCGACGAGCTGGAGGATGTTCAGAAGGGAGAACAGCAGGCTGCCCTTCTGTCCGAAGCTCATTTTGACGGTCTCCATCGCGCTCTTGCGCACCTTGCCGCCGATCAGACCGGCGAGGAACAGCAAAAAGCAGCCGATGACGTGGCCGACAAGGATCGCCGAGAGGCCGCGCGCGAGGCCCATCGAGGCAAAATAGGTGCCGGTCAGGATCTCGGCGATCGATACGCCCGCGCCGAACCAGATCAGACCGTTTTCAAACAGGGAAGTACGTCTTTCTTCCATTTTATCGTCAGGCCTCCTTCGAAAATTCACCGCGAAGATCAAACGCGTGGTTCATCGGGCCCCTGCCGCGTCCGAGATCGAGCATCGCCGCCAGCGCGCCGGAGATGTACTCCTTGGCGCGGCGCACGGACTCGTCCAGCGAAAAGCCCTTCGCGAGATTCGACGCGATGGCGCTCGACAGCGTGCAGCCGGTGCCGTGGGTGTTCGGGTTGTCGATCCGGCGTCCGCGGAACCACCGTACCTCGCCGTCTGCGTACAGCAGATCGTTTGCGTCGCTGACGCTGTGTCCGCCCTTGACGAGCACCGCGCAGCCCCGCTCCTCTCCGATGCGCTTTGCCGCCTCGCACATATCCGCCTCACCGCGGATCGTGAGCCCGGAAAGCACCTCCGCCTCCGGGATGTTCGGCGTCACAAGCGCAGCGAGGGGCAGAAGGCTGGCCTTGAGCGTCGACACGGCCTCCGTCTCCAGCAGGCTCGAGCCCGAGGTCGCCACCATCACGGGGTCGACCACGACGTTCTGCGCGCCGTAGAACGAAAGGCGCTCCGCGATGACCTCGATCAGCGCGGAATTCGATACCATCCCGATCTTCACGGCGTCCGGACGGATGTCCGTGAAGATCATGTCGAGCTGCTGCCGGAGGAAATCGGGCGTTACCTCGAAAATCCCCGTGACGCCGGTCGTGTTCTGGGCTGTCAGCGCGGTGACCGCACTCATGGCGTATACGCCGTTCATGGTCATCGTCTTCAGATCGGCCTGAATGCCGGCGCCTCCGCTGCAGTCGCTTCCCGCGATCGTTAAAGCGGTTTTCATGCTCATTTCTCCTTTTTGTGCATGATTTTTGTTGCGCGACAGAGAGTGGTGCCCCCGGTCTGCCGCGTTTTTTTATGGAAGGTTCCCCGGGGAAATGCCGGTTTTATCCGCCGTCTCCCCCGGGGAACAGACCACTCTTTATGACGCGTCCGCGCGGACCATTTCCTCCGACATCGCCCGCAGCACGCGGCATTCCGCCTCGATGTCCGGCGCGGAGAAGATGGCGCTGACGAGCGCGACGCCGTCCACGCCGGTGCCCGCGAGCAGCGGGAGATTCGCCCGGCTGATGCCGCCGATCGCGACGACGGGGACGTCGACCGCCCGGCAGATCGCGCGCAGCGTCTCGCGCGGCATCGCGGAGACGTTCGTCTTGGTGGAGGTCGCAAACACCGCGCCGACGCCGAGGCAGTCCGCGCCGTTTTTCACCGCGGTCACGGCTTCCTCCACGCTGTGCGCGGAGACGCCGATCATCATGCGGTCTCCGACTCTGCGGCGCACGTCGGACGCCGCCATGTCGTCCTGACCGACGTGTACGCCGTCCGCGCCGCAGGCGATCGCGACATCTACGTTGTCGTTGACGAAGAACGGCACGCCGTACCGGCGGCAGAGGGCGGCGATCTCCCGCGCCTCGTCTAATAGCTCCGCCTCCGGAAGCTGCTTTTCCCGGAGCTGCACGCAGGTCGCCCCGCCCCGGATGGCGGCTTCGACCTGCTCGGCAAGCGTCTGCCGTCCGACCCAGGCGCGGTCGGTAATGGCGTAGAGCCGCATCATCCGCTTATCGCATTTCATAGTCTGCTCCCTCCTCGAGTCTCTCCGGCGTCATGTTCCGGACGGCGTCGATGATGTAGTTCCGGTACGACGCGCTGCCGTCCTCCGGCTTCATCCGGCGGTACGCGAGCTCCCCCGCCAGCCCCATCGTGCAGACGGCGGCGGCGGCGGCTTCCAGCGGCCTTTCCGGATTTGCCGCGGCGAACGCGGCCGTCAGCGCGGAAAGCTGACAGCCGGCGCCGGTGACATACCGCATTTCAGGATGCCCGTTTCGCACGAGATACGCGGTCTTGCCGTCCGTGACGACGTCGATCGCCCCGGTCATCGCGGCGACGGCGCCCGTCCGGCGGGCAAACTCCATCGCAAACGCCGTCAGGGACGCAAGGTTGCCCTCCGTGACCGCGGCGTCGGCATCCACCCCGCCGGCGGCGTCCGTACCGGCCGCCAGCACGCGGATCTCGGACACGTTGCCGCGGATGACGGCGAACCGCACCCCGCCGAGCAGCGTGCGCACAAGCTCCGTCCGGAAACGCGATGCGCCCGCGCCCACGGGGTCGAGCACGACGGGAAGCCCGAGGGCGTTCGCACGCTTTCCCGCGGCGAGCATCGACGCGGCCCTCCGGGCATCCGGCGTGCCGGTGTTGAGGCAAAGTCCGCGGCAGCGCGCGGTGATCTCCTCCGCCTCCTCCGGCTCGTCCGCCATGATCGGCGACGCCCCGCAGGCGAGGACGATCATCGCGCAGTCGTTCGCCGTCACATAGTTGTTGATGCAGTGGACCAGCGGACGGGTGCGGCGCACGTTTTCAAGGATGGAACCGAGCATTGTACTCTCCTTTTTAGCGGTTCAGACTGTCCTGAAGGTTTTTCAGCACGCCGAAGCGCTTCAGGGCATAGATCAGGATGCCGGACACGATCGCGCCCGCGGCGGTGGAGATCAGGAACGGCACGATATAGGCGTAGAACGCGATCTCCGCGGCGCTCTTGCCCATCAGGAAGATCGCGACGGGATAGGCGCAGAGTCCGCCCAGCACGGACGTGCCGAACACCTCGCCGAGCAGCGTCAGGGGGAGGTTCCCGTTCTTCTTATAGCACAGCCCGGCAAGCAGCGCGCCGAACATGCTGCCCGGGAAGGCCATCAGGCTGCCGAGCCCGAGGATGTTGCGCAGGAGGGACGCGACGAACGCCGCGCCGATCGCGTAGCCGGGGCCGAGGAATACGGCGCAGAGGATGTTCACCATATGCTGCACCGGCGCGCATTTGCTGCCGAAGACGGGGAACGAAAACAGGCTGCCCACGACCGCGACCGCGCAGAGGATACCGGCGGCGGCGAGCTTCTTCACATTGGTCTTTTTCATATGCGGGACTCTCCTTTTTTGATTCTGGAGGAAACGGCGGTCATAACAGCGGCGCTTCCTTCCATAAAATGGACGTGCAGTCCCCCGTTTTCGGGGAAAAACGCTGCACGGAAGGTCGGTCGAGGCTTCCTGGCCTCCTCTCACGCCGGAACACGGCTTCCCATCGCTGTTATTACAAGATCGAAGAGCGCTCCCTCCCGATCCGCCGCGGCAGTCACGGCCGCGGACGCCGTCTTTTTTTCCTCCTCCTTCCTCAAAAAAGGACACAAAAACAGGAGCCGCCCCGCCTTTTTCCCGGACGCCTCCCGTATATGCTCATCATGTTCGTGACTTCCTACGGCGGCATTATCCGCATCAGGTGTAAGGGTCGAAGTTTGAGAACTTCCTCTCAGCCTGCTTTATTCAAGCTCCCCTGGATTTGGTTGTGTTTTTATTATACACCCGTCCGCCCGCGGATGCAAGCGGTATTTTTCATAAAAAAGCGGCGCTCTCCGCCCCGGATTCCTGCCGGAACCCCTTTTTGCGTGCGGAGAGCGCCTTGTTTTTCGCTTATTCGTCCTTTTTCGCGGCTCTTGCGGGCTTATTCGCTTCCTCTTCCTCGAGCTTGCGGTAGGCGACCTTGCCGACGAGGGTCTTCGGCAGCTCGTCGCGGAACTCGATGGCGTACGGCAGCGCGTATTTGGCGATATGGCCGCGGCAGTAATCGAGGATCTCCTTTTTGACCGCCGGCGTCTTCTCAATGCCCGGACGCAGCACGACGAACGCCTTGATCTTCTCCATCTTATACGGGTCGCGCACGCCGATGACGCAGGACATCAGCACCGACGGATGCGCGTCGATGATGTTCTCCACCTGCGACGGGTAGACGTTGTAGCCGGACGTGATGATCATGCGCTTGATGCGCTGGCGGAAGTAGACGAAGCCCTCCTCGTCCATCATGCCGAGGTCGCCCGTATGCAGCCAGACGCGGCCGTCGTCGTGCGTGCGCAGGGTGTTCGCCGTCTCGGCGGGATTGTTGTTGTAGCCGAGCATGACCGACGGGCCGGAGACGCAGATCTCGCCCTCCTCGCCGTAGGGTACCTCCTCCGTTGTGCCGACGCGCACGATCTTGTAGAACGTATCCGGGAACGGCACGCCGATGCTGCCTTCCTTGTAAGTATCCTTGGGCGTCAGGCAGCTCGCCGTCACGCATTCGGTCGTGCCGTAGCCCTCGCGGATCTGCACCGGCGCGTTGTGCGCTTTTAAGAACGCGTCGACCTTCTTTTTCAGCTCGATCGACAGCGAGTCGCCGCCGGAGAAGACGCCGCGCAGGTACGACAGATCCACGCCCTCGAGGTTCTTGTTGCGCAGCAGCGCCTCGTACAGCGTCGGAACGCCCGCGATGAAGTTGGGCTTCTTCTCCTTCAGAAGCTCCGTGTAGCTGTCCACGTTGAACTTCGGCACGAGGATGCAGTCCATGCCGCTGATGAGCGCCGTATGGATGCACACGCCGAGTCCGAAGCCGTGGAAGATCGGCATCACCGCGAGCATCTTCATCCCGGCAAGCGACTTGTAGCCGGACGCCGCCGCCGTCTGCAGTCCGAGCGCGTTGAAGTTCAGGTTGGACAGCAGGATGCCCTTCGTCGTCCCCGTCGTGCCGCCGCTGTAGAGGATCGCGCCCGCGTCGGCGGCGGTCTTCGTATGGTCCTCGACGTCCTCCGTCACGTTCTTGGAGTCGCGCAGGAAGCGGCTCCACAGCACGATCTTATCCTTTTCGGCGACGGGCTTTTCCGGGATCTCGTACTTCTTCTGCGTGAGCTGGTAGCCGATTTTGACCGGCAGCGACAGCGCGTCCTGCACCTTCGTCACGATCACCGTCACCGGATACGGCACCTTGGCCGCCGCCTCCAGCACCTTCGGCGCAAACTGGTCGAGCGTCAGGATCGTATGGCTGTCGGAGTCCTTCAGATAGAACTCGATCTCGCCCGGCGCGGACAGCGGATGCGTCATATTTGCGACCGCGCCGATCTTGTTGATGGCGTAGAACATCGCCAGCGCCTGCGGCGTGTTGGGCATGCAGATCGTCACGCGGTCCCCCGAACGCACGCCAAGCGCGTACAGCGCCTTCGCCGTCTGCAGGATCTCCTGCCGCAGCGTGCGGTATTTCACTTTCCTGCCGACAAACTCGTACGCGACGTTATCCGGATACTGCTCGCACATCCGCTCCACCATCTGTACCATTGTCAGCGCGGGGTATTCGAGCGTCGCCGGTATGTCACCGTACTGCGCAAGCCACGGCGCCTTGACTTCTCTGATATTATCCATTTTATGCCCCTCGCTTTTCCTATACGTTTTCGCGTGTTTTGTTCAGTATATTCTTTAATTATGAACGTGATATGAACGAATGGCAAATTCCGGCCTCTTTTTGCCTTACACTTTTGTAATTTTTCAGTGACCCGCCATGCGGACGCCGTATGCGCCGTTCTCCGCTGGTTTTTTTCTTAAAACCCGTTGCAATTCGCCGTTCCATCCTGTATAATGCAGAATCGGAGGGCAGCTTATGGGTTTTTGAATGGCTTTGACCTTCATCCCGCCCCACCAACCAGTCAGGCGCGGTCAAAAAACGCGCCGCGCCGCGAAAAACGGAGGAAAAGACATGAATCTTTTCACCAAATGCGCCGAGTTTACGGCTGCACAGCAAATCCGTGACGCAGGACTCTACCCGTATTTCCACCATCTCGAATCCCGTCAGGACACCGAGGTCATCATGGAGGGACGCCGCCGCATCATGCTCGGCTCCAACAACTACCTCGGCCTGACCGTCCACCCCGAGGTCGTCGCCGCGGCAATCGAGGCGACGGAGCGCTACGGCACCGGCTGCTCCGGCTCCCGGTTCCTCAACGGCACCCTCGACCTGCACATCCGGCTCGAGGACGAGCTCGCCTCCTTCCTCGGCGCCGAGGCCGCGCTGACCTTCTCCACCGGCTTCCAGTCCAACCTCGCCATCATCAGCTCCCTGTGCGGCCGCAACGACGCCATCCTCTGCGACCGCGAAAACCACGCGTCCATCTACGACGCCTGCCGCTTGAGCTATGCCCGGATGTACCGCTACCGCCACTCCGACATGGACGACCTCGAGCGCGCGCTTGCAAAGCTCCCCCTCGACTCCGGCAAGCTGATCGTCACCGACGGCGTCTTCAGCATGAGCGGCGACATCGCCCGCCTGCCGGACATCGTCCGGCTCGCCCGCCGCTACAACGCCGCCGTCATGGTGGACGACGCGCACGGCTTCGGCGTCGTCGGCCCCGGCGGACGCGGTACCGCGAGCTACTTTGGCCTCGAGCACGAGGTCGACATCACGATGAGCACCTTCTCGAAGTCTCTTGCGTCCCTCGGCGGCTTCATGGCCGCACGCAGCGAGATCGTCGACTACGTCCGCCACACCTCGCGCCCGTTCATCTTCTCCGCGTCCATTCCCCCCGCGATGGCCGCCGCCGCGCTCGCCGCGCTGCACGTCATCGAGCGCGAGCCGGAGCGCGTCGAACGCCTCGCGGCGCTGTCGCGCTACATGCGCGCGGGCCTTTCCGCACGCGGCGTCGCCGTCAAGGACAACGGCGGCGCGGATACCCCGATCGTGCCCTTCTATACCTACGACCTGATCCCGACGCTCACGGCCGCCAAAAAGCTCTACGAGGCCGGCGTCTACGTCAATCCCGTCCTTCCGCCCGCGGCGCCCGAGGGAGAATGCCTGCTGCGGACGAGCCTGATGGCGACGCATACCGAGGCGCTGCTCGACGAGGCGATGGACATCATCCGGGACGTGCTCCGTGAGCCGTAAGACCGCCGTCATCACGGGCGCGTCCGGCGGCATCGGCGCGGCGGCGGCGGCCCGCTTCCTCGGCGCGGGCTATGCCGTCTGCAATCTCTCCCGCCGTCCCGGCCCCGACGCGCGCGTGCGCCACCTCCCCTGCGACGTCGCGGACGAGGCCTCCGTCCGCGCGGCGTTCGCGGCGGTCTCCCGGGAGTACGGGCACATCGCCGTGCTCGTCTGCAACGCCGGCATGGGCATCTCCGGCGCGGCAGCGTTCGCCTCGGAGGAGGATATCGGGCGCATCTTCTCGGTCAACTGCTTCGGCGTCTTCCGCTGCGTGCGCGAAGCGTTCCCCTTTTTGCCGCGCGGCGCGCATATCGTGATCGTCACCTCCGCCGCCGCGGTCTTCCCCATCCCGTTCCAGGCCTATTACTCCGCGACCAAGGCGGCGCTGCAGTCGTATACCCTCGCGCTGCGCACGGAGCTCGCTCCCGCCGGCATCCGCGTCTCGGCGGTCAGCCCCGGCGACGTCCGCACGGGCTTTACGGACGCCCGCGTCAAAAGCGACGCCGGGCAGTCTCTCTACGGCGACCGCATCGCGCGCTCCGTCGCCGCGATGGAGCGCGATGAGCGCCGCGGCATGTCCCCGGACGCCGTCGCCCGCGTCATCCTGCGCCATGCAGCGGCAAAAAACCCCCGGCCGGTGACAACGGTCGGGGGCAGCTATCGGATGTTTATCGTCTTAAACCGCATTCTCCCGACGCGGCTCGTCGCCTTCCTGATCGGGAAACTGTACTCTTAGCGCAGCTCGGACAGCTTTTCGAGGTCGTAGGGCGTGGACTGGTAGACATAATAATTCAGCCAGTTCGTAAACAGCAGCGTGCTGTGCGCGCGCCATGTCACGCGGGGGCGCTTCGCCGGGTCGTCGCCGGGGAAGTAGTGCTTCGGCACCTCGATCGGCAGTCCCTTCGACTGATCCCGGAAATATTCCAGTGCCAGCGTATCGGCGTCGTATTCGGAGTGACCCGTCACGAAGATGCGGCGCCCTTCTTTGTCCGAAACGAGGTAGACGCCCGCCTCGTCGCTCTCGGCGAGGATCGAAAGCCCGGGCACCCGCTCGATGTCCTCGCGGCGCACCTCGGTATGGCGCGAATGCGGCGCGTCGAAGGTGTCGTTGAAGCCGCGGAACAGCGGATTGAACGGCTCGAGCACGCGGTGCTCGAATACGCCGAACATTTTTTCCTTCAGCGGATGCTTCGGGATGCCGTAATGGTAGTAGAGCCCCGCCTGCGACGCCCAGCAGATATGCAGCACCGAATAGACATGCGTTTTCGTCCATTCGAGGATCTCGCACAGCTCGTCCCAGTACAGCACGTCCTCGAACGGCATATCCTCGACGGGCGCGCCGGTGATGATCATGCCGTCGAAGCGATGCTCCCGCACCTGATCGAAGGTCGTATAGAAGGTGTCGAGATGCTCGGACGCGGTGTTCTTCCCGCGGTAGGTCGAGGTCTGCATCAGCTCGATCTCGATCTGCAGCGGCGTATTCGAAAGACGGCGCAGAAGCTGCGTTTCCGTCGCGATTTTCGTCGGCATCAGGTTCAGAATCAGAATTTTCAGCGGACGGATATCCTGCGACGTCGCGCGTTCGTCCGACATCACGAAGATGTTCTCGCTCTCGAGCACCGCGTACGCGGGCAGCTTATCCGGAATCTTGATCGGCATGACCCGTGCCTCCCTTCCCCCTGCGTTTTTTATCCCGCACGGACGAAATACTAAATTACCACTTTAAGAGTATAGCGATTTCTTCACAAAAACGCAATGCTCATTTTTTACGAAAACAGTTTACTCCCCCCTTGAATTGTGGTATAATCCTTCCTGAAGACGGCCGTCCCGCCGCGCCTCACACTCTTAACGATCCGAGGAACTGTACTATGGAATCCTCCCAAACCCTGCGTATCTTCAACGGCTTCTTTCCTTACGACTACAAGGCCCTCGAGCAGGACATCAACGACCACGCGGCAAAGGGCTGGCGGCTCGTTTCCGTCGGGCGCTTCTTTTTGACCTACAAGCGCGCCGACATGACGGGGCTCCGCGCCCATATCGAGGTCTTTACCGGCGCGTATGAGACCGACAACGAGAAAAAGCTCGCCTCCTATAAAAAATCCCGCGAGAAAAACGGCTGGAAGTTTGTCGGGGACCTCGATTTCTTCTATATCTGGTATGCGCCGGAGGACGCGCCGTTTGCCCCGCCCACCTTCGAGCAGGAGCACAACCTCATGCAGAAGATGGTCTGGAGCCGCGAGCTCAGCGCGCTGGGCATCGCGCTCGTCATGCTGGTGCTGGGGCTCGTCGCCATCCTGAAGTGCTCCTACACCGATTTCCTGACGTTTACCGGCGTCGGCTCCCTGTCCATCCTGCCGCTTTTCACCCTGCCCGTCTGCATCATCGGCTTCCTGCTCATCCGCAGCGTCCGGCGCCAGAGCGCGTACTTAAAACGCGGCGAAACGCTGCCCGTCCCGACCGTTCAGGAAGCGAAGCGCCGCTATATGCCGATGTACTGGTTCCTGTTTGCCGCCGCGGCTTACATCTTTCTGATCTTCCTTTTCGACGCGGTTTTCGGCTATATGAGCTATCTGATGACGATCATCCCGCTCGCGCTCGCCTGCGGCGCGGTGCTGCTCCTGCAGAAGATGGCCGGCACCCGCACGCGCCGCGTCCTGCTGGTCTGCGTCATCGCCGTCTGCGGCGTCGGCATGTTCGCCATGCAGCACTGGACGCCCGCCGCGGCGGACGCGCCCGCCGACATGACCGCCGTGCTGACGCTCGACGCCGTTTCGGACTCCCCGCTCAAGGAGTCCTATTACCGCGAAACCGTCAGTCCCGCCGTTCCCGCGCACTTTGTCTACACCGAAACCGCCGAATCGGGGGCAACGGCTAAAAACGAATATTTCTCCGTCCCGTTTTCGCCGATGCGCCGCCTGCTTTTGTCGAAGGTGCGCGCGCTGATGGCGAAGTCCGCCGACGTCTGCGAAGGCGACGCCGCGCTCTGGAACGCGGACGAAGTCCTGTTCGGCTCCGACGGCTCCGTTCTCGCCGTCCGGGGCCGCGAGATCTTCTACTATTCCGCCACGGACGACGGCGGAAATGCCGCCGTTCTCTCCCCCATTACCGCCGCTGAGTAAGGAGTGTACGCTTTTATGCACCGTTTTGCCGTTATCGGGTCGAATTTTGTCACGGATTGGCTGATCGAAGCCTCCCGCGAGGTGGAAAACGTCGAGCTTGCCGCCGTTTACTCCCGCACCGAGGCGCGCGGACAGGAATACGCCGCCCGCCACGGTATTCCCCGCGTCTTTACCTCGCTCGACGCGCTGGCCGCCGATCCGGACATCGATTTCGTCTACATCGCCTCGCCGAATCTCTGCCACGCGCCGCAGGCGATCCGTCTGCTGGACGCGGGCAAGCACGTCCTCTGCGAAAAGCCCATCGCGCCGGATCTTGCGTCCTTTGACGCCATGCGGGACGCCGCGCAGAAGAACGGACGCGTGCTGATGGAGGCCATGGTCTGCGCCCATCTGCCCTGCTGGCTCTCGATCCGCGAGACGCTCGCGGAGATCGCGCCCATCCGCCGCGCGTCGCTGTCGTTCTGCCAGTATTCCTCCCGCTACGACAAGTTCAAGGCCGGCGTCGTCGAAAACGCCTTTAATCCGAAGCTCTGCAACGGCGCGCTGATGGACCTCGGCGTCTATACGCTCGCCGCCGCCCAGATGATCTTCGGCGCGCCCGACGCCGTCCGCGCGTCGATGCTCCGCCTGCCGGACAGCATCGACGGCGCGGGCTCCGTGACGCTGACCTACGCCCACGACGACCCGCTCACGCAGGGCGGCGCGATCGCGGATATCCAGTATTCGAAAATCTCGCAGGGGACGAATCCCTGCGAGATCCAGGGCGAGCGCGGCAGCCTGCTCATCGACAGCATCACGCGGCCGAAGGCATGGCGGCTGCTGCCCCGCGACGGACGGCGCAGCGACGGCGTGCGCGTCGAAGCCGCGGGAGGCGGCCCCCGCACGCTGGACGTCACGCCCGCGCGGCATCCGATGGCCTACGAGCTCGCGGAATTTGTCCGCCAGCTCGACTGCGGCGCGGACGCGCGCTGGCTCGACGCCTCCCGCGCCGTCGTCGCCGTCATGGATGAAGCGCGGCGCCAGACCGGACTGACATTCTGAGCTTCGCAAGGAGTGAAACCGCCTATGATGGACCTGACCGTACCCTATTACGATGCCGTGATGGAGACCTTTGACGCGGGGCGCTATCCCCGGTTTGCCGTTCCCGCGGGCTTTACGATCTCCGGCTGGCGCGAGGGCTTCGAGCACGACTGGGCGCGCATCGAATGCGCCGCCGAGGGGATGCGCTCGATCGATTACGCGCTCGGCATCTTCCGCCGCGAGTTCCCGGACGAAGACCTGCGCCGCACGCGCTGTCTGTTCGCGCTGAACGCCTCGGGCGTTCCCGTTGCGACGGCATCGCTCTGGCCGGGCGACACGATGGGAGACGTGCTCCCGCGCGTCCACTACGTCGCGACCGATCCCGCCTATGACGGACTCGGCCTGTGCAAGGCGCTTCTGACCGCGCTCTTCGACGTCGCCGCGGCGGAAAAGCTCGGGGACCGGATCTATCTGACCACGCAGTCCCCGAGCTATCCCGCCATCGGCCTGTATCTGCAGTTCGGCTTCCGTCCCGTCTGGAAGCGCCCCGTGCGCTGGCATCACGGCGACTTCCAGCCCGAGCAGGCCTGGCTCGTCATCCGCGAGCGTCTGGCGGCGTATTACGCGTCTCTCGGGCGTCCCTCGGCGCTCTCAGCCCTCCAGCCCTAACAGCCGCTCGGCGTTGCCGCGCGAAACCTTATAGAATACCTCCTCCGAGATGCGCCCCTCCCGGCGCCAGCGCAGCAGCAGCTCCGGCAGCGGCACGGGCATGCCGACCGAGCACAGGTCGGTGCCGAAAAAGAGCCGGTCGGAAAACTCCGTCATGAAGCGCGCGCCGTAGTCCTCGTCGCGGGCGAAGGCGTTGTAGGCCGTGAAGTCCGAGAGGTCTCCCATGAGATTCGGATACGCGCGCAGGAGCTTCGGGACGACGCCCTCCTCCGTGACCTTTCCCTGCGGCAGCCGTCCGACCTGCTCTCCGTCGCGCCGGAAGACAAAGCCGCGCGAGCCGGGCGTCTCGAGCCGGGCGATCTCCGACCAGAAGACCGGACCGTGCCCGAAGAGTGTCAGACGCGGGAATTTCTGCAGCGTATGCTCGAGCTGGGGAAGTCCCGGGTCGTCGTAGAGACCGAAATCCCCGGTTTTGACGTCCGAGCCGTCAAAAATGACCGGCAGCCCCACCTTTTCGGCGCAGGCAAAGAGGTTCTGCACCCGCGGGTCCTGCAGCTCGAGGTTCGGCATGACCTCGCCGATGCCCCGGCAGCCGCGCTCCTTGTAGTAGGCGAACACCTCGTCGAGCTTCGCATGCGCGGAATTCGACAGCGCGCGCGGGTCGACGTTGCAGAACGCGATCACGCGGTCGGGGTAGGCGTCGCGCATGTCGAGGATGTCCTCGTTGGCCTGCGGGAAGTAGATCTCGGGGCTTACGACGGGCAGCAGGACGGTGCGGTCGATGCCGAGCTCGGCGTCGCGCGCGAGAAGCTCCTCGATGGAGTAAAACCGCGTGACAAACGGCACCGGTTTGCGGTACGCGTGGGCGTGAAAGTCGATAAACATTCGCATTTCCCCCTTTTTTCGTTCTCGTGCAGCCAGTGTACCATACTTCTTTGCCCTTTGCAAGCGTTTTTTCCCATGCAAGGGCATCCCGGGACACGCCGCGGCGATAAAAGCCGCAAAAAAATCATGAAAAGGAGCTTCACAGCGTATGTACGATCTGACGCTTGCGCGCAACATCTCCTTCGGCAGCATCACCGACGAGCTCGTCGCCTCCTATGTGGACGCGGGCATCCGGAACGTGGAGATCTCCCCCGGCGGCATCCTGCCGACCTTCGGCCCCGCCGATCTCGGGGAGGTCGTCCGGCGCATCGGCATCCTCCGCGCGCACGGCGTGACCGTGCAGTCGGTGCATCTGCCGTTCGGCTGGGACTGGGACGCCTCCGCCGTCACGCCGGGGCAGCATCAGTTCCTGCTGCGCCGTCAGCTCGCCGTCGCGGAAGCCTTCCTCCCGGCGCGTCCCGCCCGTTTCGTCCTCCACCCCTGCTACTGGCCGATCCCGGAGTCCGAGGACGCCGTGCGTATCGCCCACATCCGCGAAAACGCCGCGGCGATCGCCCGCGAGACCGGCGTGCCCGTCGCGCTCGAGGATCTGAAGATCCCCCGCATCGGCGGCAGCTCGGAGGAGCTGCTCGTCCTCGCCGAGGGACTGGACAACGTCGGCTTCTGCGTCGACATGAACCATTTCATGCGCGAGCGCGCCGAGGACGCCATCGCCCGGCTCGGCTCCCGCATCCTGACCGTGCATATCTCCGACTACGACTTCCTCGACGAGCGCCACTGGCTCCCCGGCGAGGGCAAAAACGACTGGAACGCCATCCTCGGCGCGCTGGAGCGCGTCGGATACGCGGGGCCCTTTATGTACGAGGTGCGCGCCTATTATACCCCCGCCGCCGTCGCCGACAACAAGCGCCGCCTGTTCGCCGCATTCAACGCGCAGAACGCGCATACATAAAAACGGCGCGGCGTTTTGACAGGTTTTCTCCCCGAACCTTCCGCACGCATATCTCGCTTTTACAGCAAGGAGGCTTTTCATGTATTGCAGAAATTGCGGCAAAAACATTCCGGATAACACCGTTTTCTGCCCGTCCTGCGGCTATTCCACCGGCGCGGGGTCCAACGCAAACGCCCCGCACGGGGAGCCCCGCAGTCCCCGGCGCGGCGTATTGTCCGCCGTCATCGCCGTAATTCTCGGCCTCATCCTCGTCTTTCTGATCGGCTTTTTCATCTGGCTCGCCCGCTCCTCCTCCGATACCCCGGCGTCCGAAAATCAGGGCTCCCCCGCCGTCTCCACCTCGCCCGCGCAGACCATCGCGACGACGACCACGACGGCGGCGACGACCGCCGCGACTACCGCCGCCACGACGACCACGACCGAGGTCACGACGACGCTGCGTCAGGGCACGTTTGACGAGCAGCCCTATCCCGACGGCACCTACAGCGGCGATTACGTCGACGGACAGCGCGAGGGCATGGGACATTTCGTCTTCCACGACGGCCGCGAATACTCCGGCGCGTGGAAAAACGACCGGATCAACGGCTACGGCGAGATGACCTATCCCGACGGCTCCGTTTATGAGGGCGAATGGGTCTCCGGCGTCATCAGCGGCGTCGGCAGGATGACCTACCCCGACGGCTCCGTCTATGAAGGGGAATTTCTCGCCGGGCTCCGCGACGGCGAAGGGAAGATGACCTATCCCGACGGCGTCGTGTTCGACGGTCTGTGGGCCGAGGACGAGCGCGGCGACGAGGGCTCGCTGACGCTGCCCGGCTTCGGCACCTACACCGGAAAGCTGACGGACGGCGTGCTGACGGACGAGGACGCGGCGATCGTCTACGAGGACAACAGCATCTACTGCGGCAGCGTCGTCGACGGCAAGCGCGAGGGCATCGGCCGGATGCAGTACGCAAACGGCGACGTCTACGAGGGCGCGTTCGAAAACGACCTCCGCAGCGGCGCCGGCACGTTCACCTGGTCAAACGGCGACACCTACGAAGGGTTTTTCCGGGAAAATCTCCGCGACGGCGCGGGCACCTATACCTGGGCGGACAGCGGCAACGTCTACAGCGGCGACTTCGCGGGCGACCGGCGCACCGGCATGGGCGTCATGACCTACGCCGACGGCACCCGCTTCGAGGGGACGTTTGACGACGGCGTGCGCGTCGAGGGCACCTTCTATTTCGCAAACGGCGACTGGATCAACGGCAAGTTCACAGACGACAGCGCGACCGGCATCTTCCTCTTCTACCGCGCGTCCGACGCAAGCCTCGATTACGCGTACTACGATAACGGCGCTTTCGTGCGCTATGTGGAGGGCTGAGAGATGGATCCCGGCATTGTCCTGCTGATTTTCACGCTGTTTGCGGTCATCACCTTTGTTTTTGCCGCGGGATACCGGAAAAAGCGCCGCCGCGGCTTCCTCATCGTCTCGATGATCGGCGCCGTGCTGTCCTGCGCGTCCCTCGGATACGCCGTCCTCCGGTTCCTGTCCGGCGGCCAAGGATGATTTTCCTCTTTTTTCACAAATTCACTTGCAATTACCCGCGCAATCCTGTATACTGATACCGAACTGACTGCGCTTTTTCAAATCACCTATAAGGAGGCCTTTTGCTTATGCAACTGACATTCGTTGCGCACACCTATCCGACGCCCGAATTCCCCTATTTCGGTGCGCGCATTGCCGTGTCCGATCTTTCCGGCGACACCACCGTCTCCCGCTGCACCGTCTGCGGCGAGTGGATCCGCGATGTCTTCGTCTTCAACGACGGCGAGGAATGCCGCAAGGGGATCCTGCGCGCCGGAAGCTATACCGAGCTGCGTGTCCGCACCGACGCCCGCGCGGGAGACTGCCCGCAGATCGACATCACGCTGGCCTCCGGCGAAACCGCGTCCGTTTCCTGCCCCGCCGTGGAGCCTGCCGATGCGTGGCCGCTGCCCTCGTGGAAATATTGCGCGGCGATCGTCCTCTCGAACACGACCGCGCTCGACCGTGAGGCGGAGCCCGTGCATCAGCCGATGGCCGTCTATCTCGACCGGCTGTCAGACCCCGTCCGCGAGGTGCGCGTGCTCGAGGTCTGCGGCCGTACCGGCGCCATGCGCGAGATTCCCTCCCAGGTCTACCACGTCTCGAAATGGGACGGCTTCGCGGACGAGCACTGCCAGCCGACGATGAACTTCGACGTCGCCTTCCTCTCCCGCGTCCCGGCGTCCGGGAAAGCGGTCTATCTCGTCTTTTACGGCAACCCCGACGCCGAAAAGCCCGTCTATAAGACCGATCTTACTGTCTCGGGCGAAGGCATGGCGAAAACGATCGAGAATCTCTACTACAAAGTCAAGCTGCACCCGCTGTCCGGCGCGATCGACGAGGTCACCGTCCGGCAGGGCGTGAATCAGACCTTCGCGCATCACCTCGAGACCAACGGCGCGATGGACTGGAACCCCGATACCTACGCGCCGCCGACACCGTGGAACCATCTGTCCGACTGGGATCCGCCGGAGAACGTCGAGTGGGAGATCGGCCCGGTCTTCGCCACGCTCAAGCGCTGGGGCCATATGCCGATGTACGACGACGTGCACTGCGCCGTCACCTATACCTTCTACGCAGGCTTCCGTCCCATCATCGTCTCCTCCTCGATGGAGCTGACGCAGGACCGCGACGTCATCGCGCTGCGCTCGGCCGAGGTCGTCATGAGCCGCGAGCTGGCAAGCGAGGTCGCGTGGCGCAACATGGACGGCACCGTCACGACGAGCTATATCCAGGATCTGCCGCGCCACCCCATCCGCGGAAAGTATCTGCCCGCCGCGACGCCGTGGATCGCGGTCTATGACCGCAAGAGCGAGGCCTGCCTCGGCATCTCCTACATCGAGACCTCCGCCATCCGCCGCGACCACGGCCTGCCGCGCGTGGACGCGCATATCTACATCCACATCGGCCCGTGGATCTACGTCGCGCGGCCGCTGCTCTACACCTTTGTCGGCAACAACCCCCAGCGCGTCATGCACGCCTACGGCAACACGCTCTACTATGAGAAGATGGCGTGGAACCCGATGCGGCTGCAGATCAACAGCGACTCCGCCTTCGACGAGCTCGAGGATACGACGGAAAATCTCCGCGTGCCCGTGCAGACGCAGGTCTTTCTGGACACCGACGTCCGCGTTCCGACGGAATGGATCCCGCCCATCCTGCTCGCGGAATTCGAAGAACTGTAATGCGCACGGTCCCGGGCGATGTGACCCGTCCGGGACCGTTTTCGTTTATTTCTTTTATCCAAAACTGCATGATTTCTCCGCAAACGACATAGTATGTCCTATGACACAACGTGTCATACAGGGTTTGCGGAATACAAAACGGGGAGCGAGACAGCATGAAGCAATGGGCATCGTCCGCGCTGATCGGGTATTATAACCCGTCGGTCATCCTTACCTATATCGGGCTTGCGTCCTCTGTCTGGGGGATTTTTCTCGCCGTGGAAGGCTTTATTCTGTCGGCGCTGCTGTGCCTGCTCGTCTCCGGCGTCTGCGACATGTTCGACGGCCGCATCGCGCGGCGCATTCCGCGCTCGGACGACGAAAAGAGCTTCGGCATCCAGATCGATTCGCTCTGCGATCTGATCTGCTTCGGCGTCTTTCCGGCGGTCATCGCCTGGAGCCTCGGCGTCCGCGGCTTCCTCGGCGCCGTCATCCTGGCGCTGTACATCCTGACGGCCGTCATCCGGCTCGGGTATTTCAACGTCTCCGAGGCAAAGCGCCAGTCCGAAACCGCCGAGCCGCGCCATTTTTATCAGGGACTGCCCGTCACAAGCGCCGCGGTGCTGCTGCCGCTGATCTATCTCGCCTTCTCGCGCACCCCAACTTTGCTTACTCCCGCATTTTACGCCGCGATGGCGCTCATTTCGCTCTGCTTTGTCGCAAACATCCGCATCCCGAAGCTCTCGGGACGCGTGGTGTACGCCATGCTCGTCTGCACCGCCGCCATCGCCTGTCTTCTTCTCGGATTTGGAGGATAACCGTCTTGCAAAAGAATACCGGCGCGCCGAAGTCCATCGGGGAATTTCTGCTGCGCGTCTTTCAGGGAATCATCATCGGCAGCGGCGCGATCCTGCCCGGCATCAGCGGCGGCGTGCTCTGCGTCACCTTCGGTCTCTACCAGCCCATGATGGCGCTGCTCGCCCATCCCATCCGCGCCTTCCGCAGCTCGTGGCGGCTCTTCCTGCCCGTCGTCATCGGCTGGCTCGCGGGCTTCTGGATCTTCGCAAAGCTCCTCGAGCTGCTCTTTGCCTCCCACGCGCTGCTTGCCGTCTCGCTTTTCATCGGACTCATCGCCGGCAGCTTCCCCTCGCTCTGGAAGGAAGCCAACCGCGAGGGACGCCCCGTCTCCGCATGGGTCAGCCTCGCGCTCAGCACCGCCGTGATGCTCGCGTTCTTCCTGCTGATCGAGGGCGCGTCCTCGTCGCTTGCGCTGACGCCGAACGCCGGCTGGTTCTTCTTCTGCGGCATCCTCTGGGGGCTGTCGCTGATCGTCCCCGGCATGTCCTCCTCGTCGCTGCTGATCTACATGGGTCTGTACGAGCCGATGACCGCCGGCATCGCCGCCTTTTCCCCCGTCGTGCTGCTGCCGATGCTGCTCGGCATCTGCGCCTGCGTCTTTCCGTTTGCGCGCCTGGTCAACCGCCTGTTTGAGCGGCGCTATGCCGCGTCGTTCTTCGCCGTGATGGGCTTTGTCGTCGCGTCCACCGTCGTCATCGTCCCCCGCTCGTTTGCAAG
>JAEDGJ010000156.1 GCA_016297585.1 Clostridiaceae bacterium | reverse complement strand
GACGGCTTCCTTCGCGCAGTCCGCGACGCGCAGCGTGTCCGCGTTGATATAGAACGCGCCGTCGTCGTGGATCTCGCCTCCGTCTTCGAGCACCGGCGAGACATAGCAGTAGGAAAGCGACGAGGATTCCTCCGCGCAGAGCCCGAGGGTATTGGCGATGCGGACGGTCTCGTGCGACGTGGAGACGGCGTCATAGGCGACGCGGCGGACCTTCGGGTCGGCGGCGAGCGCTTCGCGTTCGAGCGCGCGGGCAAGCTCGATCTTTTCCGCCTCGGAAAGCGCCATCGTGGGGTTTTCCGGCTCGGCGACGGGCGAATAGGTCTGCGGGCCGTTCATCGGATGGTCGTCGGTGTTCGAAATGATCGACGCGTTGTCCAGCGCGCGGGCAAACAGCGTCTCCGGCTCGTCGAATACCTCGGTATAGGCGTAGCCGTCGTGCCCGTCCTTCTGGACGCGCAGTCCGAGGCCGCGGCTGCGGCTGACGGTGTAGGTGTCGACCTCCTGCGCATCGATGCGCACCTGAAATTCGTCGCCCTCGACGCAGTAGGTCTCCGCCTGCGCGCCGTTTTCTCTTGCGAGCGCGAACAGAGCGTCGCGGAATGCTTCGTAGGTCATCATATTATAAAGCGCCTCCCTTGCCGCCGATGGTGAGTTCGGATACGCGGATGCGCGGCTGGCCGACGTTCGTCGGAACGCTGCCGGACTGGGAGCCGCACATGCCCTGTCCCATCGTCATCGTATGCCCGACGCGGTCGATGCGGCGGATGACGTCGGCGCCGCGGCCGATCAGCGTCGCGCCGCGCACGGGCGTCAGGATCTTGCCGTCGCGGATCCAGTAGCCCTCGCTGACGGCGAAGTTGAACTCGCCCGTGAGGGGGTTGACGGAGCCGCCGCCCATGCTCTTGGCGTAAAGCCCCTCGGGGCAGGAGGAGATCATCGCTTCCTCGTCGTCCTCGCCGGGGCAGATGAAGGTGTTGGTCATGCGGGAGGTGGGGGCGAAGGTGTAGTCCTGACGGCGCGAGCTGCCGGTGACCGGCATATTCATGCGGCGGCCGCCGAGACGGTCGACGAGGTAGCCGACGAGCACGCCGTGGTCGATCAGCAGATTGCGGCGGGCGGGGGTGCCTTCGTCGTCGACGTGGATGCTGCCCCATTCGCCGTCCAGCGTACCGTCGTCGACGGCGCTGACGCAGTCCGCGGCGATCTTCTGGCCGAGCTTGCCGCAGAATTCGGAGTTGCCGCGCGAGACGGAGGTCGCCTCGAGCGAATGTCCGCAGGCCTCGTGGAAGATGACGCCGCCGAAGCCGCCGTCCATGACGACGGGCAGGGACGCGGCGGGGCAGGCGGGTGCGTGCAGCATCGTGACGGCGCAGGCGGCGGCCTTTTTCGCGTAATATTCCGGGTCGATGCGGTCAAAGCCCTCAAAGCCGAGCCCATAGCCGGGGCCTTCGTGGCCGGTCTGGGTCTCATGGCCGTCGGAGGCGACGGCCTGCACGACAAAGCGCATCCGCACGCGGCGGTCGCGGGCGAAAACGCCCTCGGTGTTCGCGATCAGCACGTCGGCGTCGCGGTCGAGCGTCATGACGCGCGCCTGCACGATCTCGGGGGAGTAGCCCTTCGCGGCGGCATACCCCGCGAGCGCGAGCTTGACGCGGCGGTCGCCGGTGACGTCGGCAAACGGGATGCGCGGGACGATGCGGTAGTCATGCGCGGCAAACGGCGCGATGACGGCGGGGGAGCTCGCGCGGACGGCGGCTGCCGCGGCACGCGCGGTGGCCAGCAGCGAGTCATGCGAGGTGTCGGCGGTATAGGCGTAGGCGGATTTCAATCCGGCAAAGACGCGCACGCCCGCGCCGTGGCGGTGGGAGGAGCCTGCGTCCTCGACCTCGCCCTGGAGGACGGTGACATTGTTTGAGCGGACGTCCTCCATGTAGAGCTCCGCGAAATCCGCGCCGGTGGAGACGGCAGCCTGCAAGACGGCGCGGGCTTCATCCTGTGTGATCAAAAAAACCACCCTTCCTTCGAAAAAAGTATCGCCGGTTCCGGCTCTCCCGCATCCGGAGGAGGAGAACGGGCGGAAATGAGAGAAGACGCGGCAAAAAGCCGCAGGTTTTCTGTGCGTTCCGGTGCCCCGAGCCCCAAAAGCAGGATTTTCACGGTCTTTTCGGCCTGTCGGGACATGTCCATGCCTATTATACCACACGGAATGGCAGAAAACAACCTGAAAACGCCGTAAACCGGGAAACAGCCGACGCGCATAATGGGGGAAAAGACCGTCTTGACAAGCGCCGGGCGCTGTGCGAAAATGGAAGCAGCTTATACAAGGAACGGAGCAAAACGGATGGATATGCAATTTGATTTTGACGGCTCGCCCGTGCTGACCCTCGGGGGAACGGCGCTTGCCCTGCGCGAAAACGGCGATTTCTGGAGGCTGCATCTGGACTGCGCGGCATACGGCGGGACGGACAACCGCGAGCTCGGCGTGTATTCCCATGCGCAGGAGCCGCCCGCGATCACCCGCACGCCGGGGAAGCTCGAGCTTTCCTATCCGCGCGTCCGGGCGGAGGACGGGCGCGTTTTCGACATCGCGCTGACGCTGACGGTGGTGCGTGAGGAGGACGGCACGCTCTCCTTCGCGGTGGAGATCGCAAACCGCTCTTCCGTGCGCGTCAACGAGCTGCAGTATCCGCTGATCGGACTCGAACACACCTCGGGGGACTTTGCGGAGGACGAATTTGTCGCGCCGGTGGGACTCGGGTTCCGGTCACACGACCCGTACCGCACGGCGCAGAGCGGGCATACGGAATACATGGCGGCGGACTATAAGACGGTCTGGCGGGTATTCTCCTACCCCGGCGAGATGTCGATGCCCTGGTTCGGCATCGAAAGCGGAGGGCATTTCCTCTATCTGGGACGGCACAGCGCGCTCTGGCGCCAATGTGCCTTCCTGCTCGGATCCGGGCCGCGGGAGGAGAGCGCGCATGAGGTTATCCTTGCCGCCGCGTCCTATCCCGCGGTGCGTCCGGGGGAGACGCTCTGCCTGGACGGCTTTGTGCTCGCGGAATTTGCGGGCGACTGGAGACGGGGCGCGGACTGCTACCGCGCGTGGGCGGAGCGGAGCTGGTATACGCCGCGGCATTCGGATTTTGCGAAGATCGACGGCTGGCAGCGCGTCATCCTGAAGACCCAGTACGGCGAGATCCTCCATACCTACGCGGATCTTCCCGCGATGTACCGCGAGGGCGCGCGCCGCGGCATCCCGATGCTGCTGGTCTTTGCCTGGTGGGTCGAGGGCATGGACAACGGTTATCCCGCGTACCGTCCCGATCCGGCGCTCGGCGGAGAGGAGGGGCTGCGGGACGCCATCCGCACGGTGCACGCGGAGGGCGGCACGGTCATCCTCTACGCAAACGGGCATCTCATCGACGTCCGCTCCGACTTTGCGCGCGAGCACCCGGACGCGCAGATGATCGACATCGACGGCAATGCGTACCGGGAAGCGTACCGGTTTGCAAACAACGGCACCCTGCTGCGCTACGGCAACAAATCCTTTGTCACCGGATGCTACGGCGCGGCGGCGTGGCGTGAAAAGATCCTCGAGATCGAGCGGCGCCACCTCGCGCTCGGCTCGGACGGGACGTTCTTCGATCAGCTCGGCATCAACTTCTATTTCTGCTTCGACGAACGCCACGACCACGGCGCGCGCATCGACCTCGACCCGGAGCTTCGGCTGAGGACGGCGGAGAAGATGCGCGGAATGCTCGCAAAGGGGCAGTATTTCGGCACGGAATGGGCGATCGACCGCTTTGCGGGCATCATGGACTTCATCCACGGCTGCGGCTTCGGACAGTCCTTTTCCGAGGACGCCTATCCCGCCGTCTTCCGCTATACCTTCCCGGAGACGATCGTCTCGAACCGCTTCCTCCACGACGAGCGCGAGGGCTGGAAGCGGCACTTGAACTATGCCTTCCTGCACGGGCTGATTTTCGACGTATCCATCTACCGCGGCCGCGCGCCGTCGCTCAAAGCCGTGCCTGCATACGCGGCGTACCTCGGCACGCTGACCGCGCTGCGCCGGCGGTATATCGATTTCTTCACCCGCGGCCGCTACGATCTGCCCGCAGAATCCCTGCCGGAGCGTGTCCGCGCGGTCCGGTATACGCTCGGTGACCGGGAGATCACGGTTTTCTGGAACGATTCGGACGTTCCCTGCACCGTCGGGGAGACCGAAATGGCGCCGCAGAGCGTCTGGGTGCGCGAATAGAGACGGTTTTGGGACAAAAAAGGGGTACGGTGCGTAAAAACGGCGCCGTACCCTTTATTATGACTGTGATTTTGGAGTCTTACGCGATGGTGAAGAACTTCTCGGTCGCCTGGGACTCGTAGATCTTCT
Organism: Clostridiaceae bacterium; assembly: GCA_016297585.1. Lineage (GTDB taxonomy): Bacteria > Bacillota > Clostridia > Oscillospirales > QAMX01 > JAAZKA01. The sequence goes on along the minus strand of JAEDGJ010000156.1, from coordinate 929 downwards.
CGATGACGTTCTGGATGCGGGCGGCGTCGGAGGCCGGGACCTCGACGGGCGCGCCGGTCAGGATGGAATTCGAGAAGGACTCGATCTCGCGGGCGTAGATGTTGCCGAGCTCGCCCTCGAGCTTGACCGCGCCGGTCTCGTTGCGGTCCTGCGTCGCGTCGTAGCCCTTGTCGTCGCCGGTGAAGATGGCGTAGGCGTCGCCGCCGTCCATCTGGCCGATCGTGCCTTCGGTGATGATGGAGCCCTTCGTGCCGTAGAACTCAAGCTTCCACTTCACGGCCTCGTCCGGGATGTTGAAGTTCGCGTCCACGGTGCCGAACGCGCCGCAGGAGAGCTTGAACAGCGCCGAGCAGGCGTCTTCGACGTCATACTTGAAGGTCATCGTCTCGGCAAGGCCGCCGACCTTGACGATCTTCGAGCCGGTGATGTACTCGATCAGGTCGAGGCAGTGGATGCCCATGTCGGTCATCGCGCCGCCGCCGGCCGTCGCCTTGGACTGACGCCAGTTGCCGGGCATATCCGGATACCAGCAGGAGAAGAGCGCGTGGCAGGAGACGACCTGTCCGAGCTTGCCCTCGGCGATCGCGGCCTTGATCTGCTGATGATAGGTGTTGAAGCGCATCATCAGACCGGTGGCCATTAAGAGTCCCTTCGCGGCGGCCTCCTCGCAGAGCGCCTTCGACTCGGCGCTGGTCGCGGCGACGGGCTTCTCGACGAGGATGTGCTTGCCCGCTTCGATCGCGGCGCGCACCTGGGACGCGTGGAAGCCGACGGGGGAGGCGATGTAGACGGCCTCGACCTCGGGATCGGCGAGGAGGGATTCGGCGTCGGTGTACCAGCGCTTGGCGTGGTACTTCTCACAGAGCTTCGGCGCAAGACCCGGGACGACTTCCATGACGGCGACGAGCTCGGCGTTTTCGGCGAGCATC
>JAEDGJ010000155.1 GCA_016297585.1 Clostridiaceae bacterium | reverse complement strand
GAGATCGGCTCCGGCGCCATCACCCCGGAGTTCCTGTGCGGCGTACCGCTGCGCTGAGCCGTCCGCAGGCATTCCACACCCGCCGCGTGAAGCTGCCCATACACCGCTTTTTTCGAAAGGAGGAACCGCGCTCATGCTGACTCTGTCCCATCTGACGCACGTTTACCCGCGCGCCGCCTCTCCCGCGCTCGACGACGTGAACCTGACGCTGTCCCCCGGGGTCTACGGCATCCTCGGCCCCAACGGCTCGGGGAAAAGCACGATGATGAACCTCATCACGGACACCTTCGCGCCGACCGGCGGGAGCGTCCTGTGGAACGGCACGGATATCCGCAGGCTCGGCGCCGGGTACCGCAGGCTCATCGGCTACAGCCCCCAGCATCAGGGGCTGTACGACGACTTCACCGCCAACCGCTTTCTCTGGTATATGGCCGCGCTCAAGGGGATGAAAAAAGCCGACGCCGCGCGCCAGATCGATGCGCTGCTGCGGCTCGTCAACCTCCGTGACGACGCCCACAAACGGCTCGGCGCGTTCTCCGGCGGCATGAAGCAGCGCATCCTCATCGCGCAGGCGCTGCTCGACGACCCGAAGATCCTCATCCTCGACGAGCCGACCGCCGGACTCGACCCGCGCGAACGCATCCGCATCCGCAACTTTTTAAGCGAGATCGCGCACGACAAGATCGTGCTGCTCGCGACGCACGTCGTCTCGGACGTCGAGTGCATCGCGGGCACCGTCGTCCTGCTCAAAAAAGGGCATGTGCTCGCCGCGTCCCCCGCACATACGCTGCTCGACGAGATCGACGGCCACGTCGTCACGCTCGATCTCGCGGCGGACGAGGTGCACGGGATGTCGGGCTTCCTCGTATCGAACCTCGCCGTATCCGGGGAAAACCGCGTCGAGGCGCGCATCGTCCTGCCGCCCGGCTCGCCGGCGCCGGAAGGGGCGCGTCCCGTGCGCCCCACGCTCGAGGACGTGTATCTGTACCATTTCGGGGGCGGTGACGCGGCATGAGACTGTACGCGTACGAGCTGTATAAGGCGCTGTCGCGCCGCACGGTCCGGCTCGCCGCGGCAGCGATGTTCTGCGCCTGTCTTGCGCTGTTCGCGGTGCAGTCGTACCGCACCGACTCCTATTACCTCTCGCATCGCGGCACGATCGCCGCGGTGGAGGCCGAATACGCCAGCCGCGACCCCGAGGAAGCCTACGCCGAGCTTGCCGCGCGCGCGGATGAGCTCAACGCGCTCTGGCGGCTCCAGCTCTACGCGGAGCTGGCGGAGGAAAACGACTTCTACGTCACGCTTTACGACGAGCTTTTCGCGGAATACGGCGATCTGCTGGAGCGCTACGCCGATTCGCCGCTGAAAAACGACCCGGACGCGCGGCGGGAGCTTTCCTTTGCCCTGAACACCGTCCGGGAGGAATACGCGCACATCACGACCTACCGCTCGTTCATCGAAGGGATGCAGGAGCGCGCGGATACGATGCTGCACGCGTCGATTTTCTCCAAAAAAGGGAGCTTTTCGAACAACAACATCCAGAAAACGCCGAAGGACTTCGCGCCGTTTGCCTCGCTTGTCCTCTCGCCCGGCTCGGAGCGCGGCATCGCTGCCGTCTCCTCGTTCCGCATCGGCGATCTGCTCGTCCCGGCTGCGGTCTTCCTTCTGTGCATCGTGCTCTTCCTGCACGAATACGACACGGGACTTGCCCGTCTCGTGCGCACGACGGTGCGCGGACGCGGCAGAACGGCCGCCGCGAAGCTTGCCGCCCTCGTCACGCTGACGGCGGCCTTCTCGGCGCTGCTCTACGCGGGACTGCTCGCGGCAGGCGGCATGCTGTACGGCTACGGCGACCTCTCCCGCCCCATCCAGTCCTGCCCCTCCTTCCGCGACTGCACCCTTCCGGTCAGCGTCGGGGGCTATCTTCTGCTGTTCTGGCTTGCAAAGCTCGGCGCGTCGGTGCTGACGGCGGCGCTCGCGGCGCTCTTTTTCGCCGTCTGCGGCGGCGGAAAGTCCGCGTTCACGGCGATGGCGCTCTTTGCCGCGGCAAGCTTCGTCTGCTTCCGCTTCATCCACTCCGCGTCGTGGCTGAATCTCTTAAAATACGTCAACATCTTCTCCTTCTGGGACGTTTACGGGCTGTTCCGGCTCTACATCAACATCAATTTCTTCTCGATCCCCTTAAACCGCGTCCTGCTGTGTTCTGCCGCGGGTCTGCTCGTCTTTCCGCTCTGCCTTGCCGTCAGCGCGTATTTCTGGGCGCACGGCAAAAGCTTCGATTTCGCCGCGCGGCTGTTCGGACGGCTCGGCGCACGTCTGGCAGCCCGCCGCCGGGCCCGTCCCCTCGCAGGCTCCGTCGGGCTTGCCCGCCACGAGCTGCGCAAATGCTTCCTGACGGGCAGGGCGTGGGTCTATCCCGCCGCCGCGCTGCTCGTCACGGCGCTTGTCTGGGACACCGCGCCGCTGAAATTTGCGACGGTCGAGGAAGCGGCGTATAAGCTGTACGCAAACTACTGGTCGGGACCGCTGACGCCGGAAAAGATCGACGAGATCGAGTCGGAGGCCGCGTATCTGGCCTCCATCCCGTCGCGGCTCGACGCGCTCTCCGAGTCCCATCTGCGCGGCGAGCTGGACGACGACGCCTACCGCAGCGCCCGGCTCGAGCTGTCCGCCTATACCGAAAAGCGCTCGAAAGGCTTCCAGACCTTCTACCAGCAGTATACGGAGGTCATGAGCCTGCCGAAGGGCGTCCCGCCCGCGATCGTCGACAACGTTTCGGCGGATTACTGGTTCGACAACGAGACGCGCGATCTGCTGCGGGGGCTTCTCTGCGTGCTGCTGTGCATCCTCGCCTGCGCGCGGATCTTCCCGCTCGACGGCGAACGGGGGCTTTTCCCGCTGCTCGGCTCGACGGCGAACGGCCGCGCGCCGCTCGTATCGGCAAAGCTGCTCTCCGCGCTGACGGCGGCCGTTATGATCTGGGTCCTGCTGTACGCCGCGCCCTTTGTGACGCTGTTTGCCAAATACCGCCTGTCGTTTATAAGCGACATCCGCAATACCGAGGCGTTCCGGCAGTCCGGCGCCGCGCTGACCGTCGGCGCGCTCATCGCGCTTGCCTCGCTCTGGCAGCTCTTTACCGTGTCGGCGGTCTCCGTCTGGACGCTGTGGCTGTCGCGGAGGCTGCGCCGGGCAAGTCTCGGGCTGCTGTTCTCGGCGGCGCTCTGGGGCCTGCCGTTCCTGCTGTCCGCCGCCGGGGTCGACGTCCTGACGGCGTTCTCGCCCGTCGCCGCCTTCACGCCGTATCAGTCCGCCGCCGTTCTCGGCGCAAGGAGCATCGCGTACATGGCGGGCGTTCTCGCCTCACTCGGCGGCGGGATCGCGCTGCTGTACCGGGAAAGGAGTACCCAATGAAACGCCTTCTCTGCCTGCTTGCCGCACTGCTGCTGCTCGTCTCCTGCACCCCCGCGCAGGATCCCTCCCAGATCGCGGGGCTCGCGTCCTCCACCTCCGCGGCGCCGGAGAACGGCGCCGTGCTGCAGTACACCGCCATCTACGGCGCGACGCCCGCCGCGATCTCCCCGTCGAGCTTCGCCGCTCCCGGAAACGGACGCTTCTGGCAGACGGCGGCGCGCTTTGAGGACGGGAAAAGCGTGCTCTTCATCGCCTCCGTCGCGGCGGACGGCGGCTACTTCGAGCGGCATCCGTATGCGTTCGAGGAAAACCGTTCCGCCGCCGCCATCGCCGCGGTGCCGGGCGAGACGGGCGCGCTCTGGTTCGTCGAACAGAGCTGGGATCCCGATCTGCATACCTACGCGGATAACCGCCTGCGCCGCACGGACGCCGAAGGACGTGTCACGGCCGAAGCCGCGCTACGCGACGACTGGTTCGACAGCATGGGCACGTTCGGCGCCGCCGACGGGGACGGAAATTACTACCTGTACTCCGCGGGCAGCGTCTACTCGTTCGACACGGACGCCTCCCTCCGTTTTTCGGCGAAATGCCCCGGTTTTTCCGGCTTTGCGCGTGCGTCGGACGGCTCGATGGTCATTCTCTCCTCCTTCGACGGCAAGACGGAGCTTCTGCGCCCCGACGCGCAGGGGAGGCTGGAGCCGCTTCTTTCCTGCACCTTCTCCGGCATCGCGGACGGCGACGGACAGTACGACCTCTACGGCTATGACCGCGTGCTGTACGGCATCCGGCTCGACACGGGAGAGCTGACGCCGCTTTTCCGCTTCGCCGAGCTCGATTTAACGCAGAGCAGCATCGTCGCCGTGCAGCCGATGGGCACCTGCGCGGACGGCTCGCCGAAATTCGGCTGCTACGCGATCGACGGCGGCCGGGTGCTGCTCTGCCGCGCGGAAAAGACGGCGCGCGCGCCCCGGAAAACGCTGTCGCTCGGCGTCCTGCACCTCGACCAGTCCATCGAGCAGGCGGTCGTGGACTTCAACCGCGCGTCCACGGACGTCCGCATCGAAATCGTCGAATACGCCTCCGCCGACGACTCCTCCGGCATCACCGGCCTGAACCTCGCGCTCGCGTCCGGGCAGACGCCCGACCTGCTCGACCTCTACGGCGCGCGGACGGAGACCTACGTCCGCCAGGGGGTGCTCGCCGACCTGTACGAATGGATGGACGACACGGTCGAGATCCTGCCCTTCCTCGTGCCGATGCTCGAGACCGACGGCGGACTCTACGCGCTGCCCCGAGGGTTCGGCATCCGCACGCTCTTTTCGACGGACGCGCTCGCCGGAGACGGCACCTGGACCTTCGCGGACATGCTCGACGCGCTCGACCGCCATCCCGAGGTCACGCAGCCCCTTGCCCGCATGACGGCCGAGACGGGCAGCCATCTGCTGCAGGACGCCGCCGTCTCCGGCTGCATCGACGGGGACGCGGGAAGCTGCGACTTTACCCGCCCGGGCTTTCTTAATTATCTGTCCCTGCTGCGCCGCTTCCCGGAACGGATCCCGGACGACGGAACGAACAGCCTGACACTGCTGCAGGAGGGACGCGCGCTGTGCCAGTACGCGCCGTTTGTAACGGTGGGACAGTTCATGGACATGCGCGGCACCTTCGGCGGCCGTCTGCGCACGCCGGGGATGCCGGAGACCGGCAATACGGTCGATTTCGGGCACGCGCTCAGCATCACGACCGCCTGCTCCGACACGGACGCGGCGTGGGCGTTCCTGAAAAGCTATCTGTCCGGGCTCACCTACTCGCTCTACGGCTCCCGGAACATCCCCATCCTCGCCGATGCCTACGACGCCTATCTTGCGGAGTCCGCCTCCTATTACGCCCGCGCGAAGGCGAACAACGTCCGACGCAACGGCGAGCCCAT
>JAEDGJ010000010.1 GCA_016297585.1 Clostridiaceae bacterium | reverse complement strand
AGGATCAGCGCGTCCGAGGGCATACCGAGCGTATACGGCGTGGACGCGACCTGGACGCGCAGCGTGGAGCCGTGCGTGTTGTATTCGGCGGCGGACAGGTTCTCCGCGCGGTTGCGGAGCTTGAGGCGCAGGACGCCCGCGGCGTACATGACGGCGACGTCGAAGGCCAGCAGCCGTCCGCCCCGTTCGACAAAGCTGCGGATGGCCTCGTCGTGCTCCACCGTCAGCCAGGCGCGGTATTCGGGCGGCAGCGTCTGCGGGTCGACTCCCCTGCCGCGCAGCGCGTCCGGCGTATAGGACGGCAGCAGCAGGACGTCGAGATCGTTCAAGGCGGCGATCAGGTTCCCTGGCTCGACCGTTTTGTACGGGAAGCCGTACTGCTCGAGCAGGAGGCGCGTATAGCCCTCGTCCGGATTGCCGCCCGCGCGCGCCTGAAAGACGCCGAGGCGCGCGTTGCGGATGGGCAGGGCGTTATCGGGATGGGTGTCCACATAAAATTCGCCGGAGGGCGCACGGAACACGGGACGTCCCGCCTTCAGATGCGCGTTGACGCGCCGGAAGCTGTCGTTTTCCGACGCGGGGATGATGTATTTTGCGCCCGGCGCATGGGGAAAGCCCGAGAATTTCGTGACCTTTCCCCCGACCTCGCAGCGCGCTTCCACGACGTCCACGCCCATGTACTCCGCGATGTTGTCGGTCATGACGTCGTAGGCGGTAACGGAGCCGTCCGCGCCGCGGGTATATTCGTTGTCGGGATAACGGCTTTCGCCGAGGAGGGTCATGATGACGCCGTACTTCGGCTGCGCGAGCGGCACGATGACGGTGCCGGCCGGGTATTCGCCGTGCGCGGTCGGAACGGGCTCCGAGGCGGCGAACAGCTCGATGCCCTGACGCTCGAGGATGCCGACGAGCTTGTCGGCGGCGGACGGATCGTGCTGAGAGGGCGGGATCAGGAACGCGCGGATGGGGTTTTCCTCGCCCGCGCGCGTCTGGCGCAGCGCCTTCTGCACCATCGTGCGCAGCACCGCCGTGCGGGACTTCGCCATGGAGGACAGAAGCTCCATCGCCGCGATGTACTGCTGGCGCACGATGTCGGAGAGATGCCATTCTCCGCCGTGCCACGGATTCGGGCAGTGCGTGTTCTCGATCGGGTTGTCGAGCTGGTCCTCGTGGACGTAGATCGGCGACGCGAGACGAGCGGAGGCGCTTTCCGTCAGCATTCCGGCGATGTTGTGGCTGTTGACCATGTAATGGAAGCCGTAATGTCCGCGGCAGGGATAGATCTCCCCGTTGATGACGCCCGGGACGCCCTCGGATTCGAGCCGCAGCGCCATATCCGCGCCGTAGTGCGCCAGTTCCCGCCAGATCAGGGGGCTGCAGTACGGACGCACGGGATCCTTGTAGGGAACGATGAAGAAGCGGCCCGAGAACGCCCCCTGATGGTGGTGATCCTGGTACGCCTGCGGCATCCACTCGCGGAAGAGGATCTGGTTGACGTAACGCGACTCGACGAGGTTTTCGGCGACCGCGTCGCGGTTGTTGGAGTGTCCGGCATAAGGATGCCAGAGCTTCGGATAGGCGGAGCCCTCATAGGGCGTGCCGAGCGTCTTATCGTACCAGTCCGCGACCATGTCGAGCCCGTCGGGGTTGAAGCTCGGGACCATGATGAAGATCACGTTGCGCAGGATCTCGAGGATCTCGGGAGAGCGTCCGGTGGCGAGGTCGTAGGCAAGCTGCGGCGCCATCTGTGCGCCGCCGATCTCATCCGCGTGCAGGCTCATCGACTGGACGCAGACGGCGCGGCCGTCCTCGCAGAGCTTGGCGACGGTTCTAGAGTCCAGCCCCCGCGGGTCGGCGGCGAGCATGCTGATGCGGCGGTAGAAATCGAGGTTCGCGAGATTGTCGGGAGAGCTGATGACGAGCTCCAGAAAGGGCTTTCCGAGCGTGGTTTTCCCCGTTTCGATGCAGCGGACGCAATCGGATTCCGCCGCAAGCATCTTATAGAAGGCGCAGAGCTTGTCCCAATGGATGATGTGCCGGTCGCTGCCGGGTGCAAAGCCGAAGAATGCGGTCGGAGACTGCATACGGAATCATCCTTTCCTGAGCGGCAGATTGAGAAGACGGGATAATCGGCGTTTTACTGCGCGTATTCGGCAGAAATTTCGCGATCCTTCTGCTCCACCTTGGCGGCCAGTCCTGCCTTGTAGGCATGGAGCTTTTCAGCGAGTCCGGCATCCGAGAGGGCGAGCATCTGAATCGCGAACAGAGCGGCGTTATCGGAACCGTCGATGGCCATGCAGGCAACGGGAATGCCGCGCGGCATCTGGACGGTGGAAAGCAGGCTGTCGAGTCCGTCCATCGTGGAGGATTTCACGGGAACGGCGACGACGGGCAGGATGGTATGCGCGGCGAGGACGCCCGCGAGATGCGCGGCCTTTCCGGCGGCGGCGATGATGACGCCGGCACCGTCGGCTTCGGCGGACGACGCGATTTCCGCGGCGAGCGCGGGCGTGCGGTGGGCGCTGGCGATGCGCACGGAGAACGGCACTCCGAAGCTGCGAAGCTGGGAGATTGCGCCCTGCATAACGGGCAGATCGGAATCGGAGCCCATAATAATGATAACCTTTTTCATGGATTGCATCCCCTTTCGTTGTCCCCTCTATTGTACCGTATTTTGCCCCGTTATGCAAGAGCCGAAAAATTTTTTTCGGAAAATGCCAAATTCCTCTTGCATTTTCGGGAAAAGCGTGTTATAATACACGAGTGCTCAAGAGAAAGAGCCGACGCAGTGTGCGCTTGTAGCTCAGCTGGATAGAGTGACTGGCTACGAACCAGTAGGTCAGGGGTTCGAGTCCCTTCAAGCGCGCCACCTTCCGTCCGGAAAGAGGATTCGTCATAAAAAAGCGGATCTTCTTTTCCGGCAGGGTCTCCCCTTCTCCGTCCGAGATAATTTCATATGCGCTTGTAGCTCAGCTGGATAGAGTGACTGGCTACGAACCAGTAGGTCAGGGGTTCGAGTCCCTTCAAGCGCGCCACGAAAGAGATCGATTTTCCCGCAAAACGGATTCGGTCTCTTTTGCTTTGCAAAAAACGTGACGGCGGTTTGCAGACTGTGACGAAAAACGGATGAAACGGAAAAAATCTTCCGCTTCATCCGTTATTTTTGGCTTTACATCCGGTACAGCGCCTCTTCCATCGAATCGGCGTCGACCTCGTAGGTGCGGCCGTCGATGATGCGCATATAAGGCTTGCCGTAAGCGCCGGGCAGCATGCCGCGCTCCACCATTTCACAGCGCATGGTCAGCGGATGCGCGACGGTAAAGGGCTGCATCCGGTCGAAATTCGCGATGGCCTCGCGCGTTTTCTCCCGGATGAGCGCGTGTGCCCGCGCCTGGGGCAGCAGCATGCCGCCTCCCCAGGTGACGCCGCGCTTGACCTCGCAGCCGACGGCCCACGGCAGGAAGGCTTTCGCTTCCGCGCAGAGCTTGTCGTCGCCGGAGACCATGATGACGGGCTTGCCGCGTTCGCCGACGATGGCGGCGTCGATGGCGGTCTCGCCGAATTTCACGCCGTTGACCCAGTAGTTCTGGACGTGCGCGCTGCTCATCGAGTGCTCGAGGATCGCGCCGGGCGTGCCGGCCATCGCGTGGTACCCAAGCAGGATCACCGCGTCGCAGTCGTCAAGGCCGACGAAGCGATCGGTGCCGGTATTGCCGAGGATGCAGTAGTCGGCAAGCGGCGTGAGCTGTTCGTAAAGCAGCGTATTCGCGCCGCCGTGACAGTCACGGACATAGACCTTTTCCGCACCCGCTTCCTTGCAGGCTTCGACACAGGCGTTGATGTCGGCAGTCATATAGGCGCGGCTCTCCGCACGGCGGCTGCCGGACTCCATGACCTGCTCGCGGCTGTAGATGCCGCTGATGCCTTCCGCGTCGACCATCAGATAGAGATTCATTCGGAATGTCCTCCTTACCGTACGCCGTCGAGGGCGTCGAAATCGGGGATTGCATCGGTACCGGCGCTGGAAAGCTCCTGAATGTAGCCGTCCAGCATCTCGTTGTCGGAAAGAAAATCCGTGACGCGGCCGTATTCGCGCGCGGTCACACGGCGGTTCAGCGCGGGAATGGCGCACGCCTTCGAATAGGGCGTGTACTGGGACATGACGGAGTACAGCACGCTGCCGGAGGGCAGATGATCGCGGCACCAGCGCAGAACGGCGATCGAATCCGCCGAATAGCCCGGAAGCACGAGATGCCGGATCATTACGCCGCGCTGCAGGATGCCGTCCTCCCCCATCCGGAACGGCCCCGTCTGCCGCACCATCTCGAGAATGGCGGCGGAGGCGACCTCGAAATAGTCCGCGGCCGCCGAGTACCGCTCGGAGAGCCGCGCGGAACGGTATTTCAGATCGGGCAGGTAGACGTCGATCTTTCCCTCGAGCGCACGCAGCGCGGAAACGGAGTCGTAGCCGCCCGAATTGTAGACGACGGGCTTGCCGAACGGTTCGCGCAGCAGCGCGGGCAGAAGGTGCGTGTAGTGCGTGGGGTTGACGAGGCTGACCGTGTCGCAGCGCGCGGCGACCGGCTCGATGCGCGCGCGGAGCTCCTCTGTGGTGAGCGTGCGCCCGAAGCCTTCATGGGAGATGCGCTCGTTCTGGCAGAACACGCAGCCTAAAGAACAGCCGGAAAAGAAGACGGCGGCGGTGCCGTGCGTGCCGGAGATGCAGGGCTCCTCGCCGTAATGCGGCGCGATGCGGGCGACCCTGGGCAGCGTCCCCATTTTGCAGAAGCCCTCGCCGCTGTCGGGCTTCCGGACGGCACGGCAGCGGCGGGGGCATTCGGAACAGATCACCATTCGGCGGTGGCGTCGCAGGAGAAGATCGGCCGGTAGCCGTGATCGACGCACCACTTGGCGCCGGTGAGGACGCGCTCGCGGAAGTTCGGCATGTACGCGGCATAATCCGAGTAGAAATACTGCTCGTGGATCATGATTTCGACGTAGCCGTTCTTCGGGAAGCGGGTCAGGCACTCCTCCAGACGGCGGACGATGCCGTCGGGCTGGTAGAGGTTCAGCACGGCGTCGATGCGGCCGAAGATCATATCCTCGCCGTGGTCCTTCCAGAAGCCGTACTCGTTGACCCGGGCGATTTCCTCGGGGGTGAGGTAGTAGCTGACGAAGGAGCGGCCGTTTTCGACCTCCATGTAGCCCATCAGCGTGCGCACGCCTTCGGCGCGGATGGCGCGGACGGCCTGACGGTTGCCGGAGCCGAAGTGGATGGTCGTGCAGCGTTCCAGCTCGAAGCCGGCGAAGCGCTGTACCTCGGCATTGATGCGGTCGTAGTCGTATTTCAGCTTGGCATAGGTCGTCTCGGAGTACGGATTGGGCGGGAACTCAAAATCGGAGTGGAAGGCGAAGTGGAGCCAGTCGTGATTCGCGAGGAACTCCTCACGGTAGCGGTCGGTCATGCGGGAGAGATTGAAGCCGCCGCGGCGGTCGGTCGCGTAGAAGAGGTTGAAGCGGACCTTGATGCCGTACTTGTCGTGGGCTTCCTTATAGACGGAGAGGTAGGGGTTGTCGAAGATCGACGCGGGCGCCTGATCGGTCAGATCCTGGAGCCACCAGATGTTGTCGTCAACGGAGAACGCAAAGCGGTGGGTCGCCTCGGGGATCCAGTAGATGCCGGCCTTGACGGACGCGCCGGTCTCGTCGTGCGCCTCGATGGTGTTGCGGTAGCCGTCAAGCTCGACGGTCGCGTGATACGCGCCGTCCATCCAGACGGCGGGAAGGTTGTTGATGTGGATGTTCTTTTCGGGAGCCGCCTCCACCGCGACATCGATGGCGAGCACCTTGCCGCAGCGTTCACCGGCGGCGTCGGTCAGCATCTGACCGTCGACGGGGGTAATAAAGCGCAGAGACATGGGAAGAAACCCTCCTTTTTGGATGTAAAGTAACGCATGAGCCCTCATGCGGAAGTTTTGAGCGAAAACGGGGGCTTACAGGGCAAACAGGTCGTCCGAAGAAAACTCCGGTTCGCAGGTGACGTTCAAGCCGAGCTTGCGCAGGGTGCTTTCGTCGTTGTTGGAGAGGATGCAGGAGCTGTGCGCTTCACAGCCGCGCAGACCGTCGAGCTTGGAGAGCGCGAGCTCGGCGGTGGGGTTCGTGGCCGCGCAGATGGACAGCGTCATCAGCGTTTCGGAGAGGCTGAGCGTCGGATCCTTGGAGTTCAGGCGCTCCTTTTTGAGGCGCGCGATCGGCTCGAGGAAGACCGGCGACAGCAGATGCAGCTCGTCGGCAAGTCCCGCGAGCGCCTTGACGGAGTTGAGTACGCAGCTCGACGCCGCGCCGAGGAGCGTGGACGCCTTGCCGGTGACGATGCGGCCGTCGGCAAGCTGGATGGCGAGCGCGGGGACGCCCGTTTCGGCTGCGCGGCGGCGGGCAGGTTCCACGACGGCGCGGTCGGCGGGCGTCATGTTGAGCTGCTTTAATAGCAGCTCGACGCGCTGGGCGGTTTCCGCGTCGCAGCGGCCGAATTTGTAGTCGCAGCTTGCCTGATAATAGCGGCGCAGGATCTCCTGACGGGCGGCTTCACGGCAGACCTCGTCGTCGACGATGCCGAAACCGGCCATATTGACGCCCATATCGGTGGGAGAACGGTAAAAATGCGGATTTCCGGTGATTTTCGTCAGGATGGTGTTGACGATCGGGAAAACCTCGATGTCGCGGTTATAGTTGACGGTCGCCTCGCCGTAGGCTTCGAGATGGAAGGGGTCGATCATGTTGACGTCCTTGAGATCGGCGGTCGCGGCTTCGTAGGCGAGGTTGACGGGGTGCTTTAAGGGCAGGTTCCAGATGGGGAAGGTCTCGAATTTGGCATACCCCGCGGGGATGCCGCGGCGGCTCTCGTGATAGAGCTGGGACAGGCAGGTGGCGAGCTTGCCGCTGCACGGTCCGGGCGCGGTCACGACGACGAGCGGGCGGGTCGTCTCGATATAGTCGTTGATGCCGTAGCCCTGCTCGGAGACGACGAAATCGACGTCCGTCGGATAGCCGTGGATGGGATAGTGCGCGTAGGTGCGGATGCCGCGCTGCTCGAGCATATTGCGGAAGGCGCGCGCGGCGGGCTGATTGGCATACTGGGTCACGACGACGCTGTTGACGCAGAGGTCGAGGTCGCGGAAGGCGTCGATGGTGCGCAGCAGGTCGCGCTCGTAAGTAATGCCGAAATCGGCGCGGATCTTGCTTTTTTCGATGTCGCCGGCGTTGATGCAGAAGACGATTTCGGCCGAATCGCGGAAGTTCTGCAGGAGCCGGACCTTGGCGTTCACATCAAAGCCGGGGAGGACGCGTGCGGCGTGGTAGTCGTCGAAGAGCTTGCCGCCGAATTCGAGATAGAGCTTGTTGCCGAAGGCTTCGATGCGGCGGCGGATCTGTTCGGTCTGCTTCTGCATGTACAGAGCGTTGTCAAAGCCGATTCTCTTCATGTGTACTCTCCTTAAAAAACATCAGGATATCTTCAAACTATACTATTCTACCACCAAAAGCGGGCGGATTACAAGAGCGGATTCATCAAAATGCCACAGAGGTTTTTAGAAATTTTGTACAAAGGAGAAGGCCGCTTTTCACCCGGCAAAGGAAACGAAAAAAAAGGAGAATGGCATTGAAACCGAGGAAAAACTGTGGTATACTGAAAACGGACTTATCTTGTGAAAAAGAGGAGGGACGGCAGCTTTTATCGGAAAACAGAGGCTGCATGACGGATATGAGGCGAAAACTTTCTTTTGTGTTGGCGGCGGTTCTGCTATTGGGCCTGCTTGCCGGATGCTCCGGTACGTCCACAACGAAGGCCGGCACGGCTTCGGGGCAGCTCCCTGCGGTGACGGACGCCATGTACGACGCGTCGTACTGGACCGCGAAAATGAAGTCGCCCGGAGACGTGCTGCTGTCGGCGTCCGAGATCGATACGGTCAACGCGCAGATCGCCAACGACGAGGCGACCGGCGTAGTCGATCTCGTCGCCTACCCCAGCTCGCTGACGGCGGTGCAGTTAAAGCGGTACTTAAACGCGGTTCCCATCCCTTCGTCCGATCTGTACGACGCCGACGGCGTCAAATATGAGGAATCCTTTTTCGACGACCTGATCCTGTCGATCAATCTCGAAAACGTGGCGGAGACCAATAAGGTCAGCTACGCGATCGCGCTGACCAATACGGCGCTGCGGTCTTTCCCGGTGCTTGCGGCGGCGTATGAGGACGCCGGGGAGCCGGAGATGGACGTGTTCCAGCTCGGACAGGTGCTTGTCGGCGATCCGGTGGTCATTCTGCAGACGAATTTGGACGGCACCTGGTTTTTTGTACAGACGCGGACGCAGCGCGGCTGGGTGCGCGCGACGGATATGATCTTCATGGAAAAGGGCAGCTGGGTCAGCTATATTGAATCGACCGGCTTCGTCGTGGTGACGGCGCCGTCGATCACGCTGGAGTTCAATCCGTATTCGGACACGCTGTCGAATGTGACGCTGTACATGGGAACGCGCCTGCCGCTGTATACGGACGACACGGTCTCCTCGACGGTGGACAACCGCGGCACGGCGGGCTGCTACGTCGTCAAATACCCGACGGTCGACCGGTTCGGGTATCTCGAATACCAGCCGCTGCTGATCCCGATGACGGAGGACGTCAGCGTGGGCTACCTCCCCTACACGCAGGAAAACATCGTGACGCAGGCGCTGAAGCTGACGGGACGCCGGATCGCGGTCAACCGCATCGGGCACGGCCGGGACAGCGCGGCATTTGTGCAGGATCTGTACGCCGTGTTCGGCATCTTCATGCCGGCAGCGACGGCGGCGCAGAAGAAGATCCTCGCGCAGGATACCGATCTTGCAAAGCTGACGAGCGCGGAGCGGGAAAAGACGCTCGGAACGCTTGCGGCGGGGACGCTGATTTACAGCGACGACCGGGCCTTCGTGCTGCTGGGCGTCGACAACAAAAAGCCCTATGCCGTCGCGGCGATTGACGAATACTACTACGACAACCTCCGCAGCGTCGCCAACGCGACGGTGATCACGAGTCTGGACATCGTGAAAAAGGACGGCACGCTGTTCCTCGACACGCTGGAGACGGCGAAAACGTTCGGCATTGTCAAGGAAAAGAGCGCGGAAACCACCAAGGCGACCACGACGTCCGGGAAAACCACAACTGCAGCGTCCACTACAACGACGTCTGCCGCCGGAACGACGTCGTCCGGCACAACGAAAGGCTGATAACGAATGATAAAAGCGCCGTCCGGCGGAAAAAACCCGTCGGACGGCGCTTTTTATCGTTCAATGATTCGTTTTGCGGTTCCACTCCCGCACATCCCGGAGCTCCTCGCAGAGCCGCACATAGCTTTCGTGACGGGATGCGGGGATGACTCCCCTTTTCACGGCATCCAGCACCGCGCAGCCGTCTTCGCGGAGGTGCAGACAGCCGGGATAGCGGCATTCGGTCAGATACGGCGCCATTTCGGGGAAGCCGTACTGAATGTCCTCGCGCAGAAGCGTCTCCAGCCGCGTGACGTCGAAGGCGGAGAAGCCGGGCGTATCGGCGACGTATCCGCCGCCGGAAAGCGGGTAGAGCTCGGTGTGGCGGGTGGTATGCCGTCCCCGTCCGAGCTTTTCGGACAGCGCGCCGACGGCCAGCGTCCGCTCCGGCAGCATCCGTGAGAGGATGCTCGACTTCCCTACTCCGGAGTTTCCGGTCAGTGCGGAGATCTTTCCCTGCAGGAAGCCGCCGAGCGCGCCGATGCCCTCTCCCGTCTCGGCGGAGACGCGCAGGACGGGAATGCCGACCGCGGTGTAGATCTCCTCAAACCGTGTGCCGGGGTCGAGGTCGGCTTTGTTGATGCAGAGCACGGGCGTGATGCCCTTGAACACGGCAACGGCAAACACGCGGTCGATCAGATAGGTTTCCGTTTCGGGCGGCGCGGCGGACGCGATGACGACGAGCGCGTCGAGATTCGCGACGGCGGGACGGATCAGGACGTTTTTGCGGGGCAAAAGCTCCGTGATCAGCATCTCCCCGTCGGGCTGTTCGGCGCACAGAACGCGGTCGCCGGAGGTCAGGCGGATCTTCTCATGCCGGAAGATCCCCCGGGCGCGGCAGTCAAAGGTTTTTTCGCCGGTATCGACGGTGTAGAGACCGCCGATACCGCGGATGATCGTTCCCGTTTCCATAGCCGGTCTTTAGTCGAAGATGACGACCTGGTCCGCATAGAAGACGCCGTCGAAGTAGACCTGCGCCAGAATCGAGCCGTTGCCGCGCAGGGTGATGTTGATGATGCCGAGCGAGGTTTCATATTCCTGCTCGTGGATGACCTCGCTGCCGGACTTGACGGTGACGAGCACCCGGTCCTGCTTGCTGTCGGACGGCAGCTTGACGGCGAGGACATAGGAGCCCTTGACGTCGCCGGACGGGTCGGTGGTGCCCGGCAGATTGGCGGAGGTGGTGGAGTCCGGATCGGCGACGCTGCGGCTCGCGATATAAATGTCGACGGCCGTCTTTTCCGGCACCTCGGCATCCGCGATGACGCTCTGCGCGACGACGGTGCCCTCCTCCTCGTCGCTTTCCATCGGAATGACCTCGCCGAGCACGAGACCGGCGGCCTGCAGCGCCCGTTCGGCACGGCTTTCCGTCATGCCGTAGAGGTTCGGCGCGACGGTCATGACCTCGTTGCGGCCGATGCTGATGACGAGCTTGACGACGGAGCCGGGCGTGAGCTGGGTCAGCGCCTCCGGAGAGGTGCGGATGACGTAGCCCTCCGTCACGGTGTCGGAGACCTCGTACTCGTTCGTGTACATGAAATCGAGGCTGGAAAGCCGAAGCTGCGCGGTGCGGTATTCGACGTTCGTCAGATCGGGCAGCATGACCTTTTTCGCGCCCAGACTGACGGTGACGTTGATCGTCGTATCGGGCTTGATGCTGCGGCCGCCGACGGGCTTCTGCGCGGTGATCACGCCCTCCTCGAAGGTGTCGCTGTAGAGCGTTTCGGACTCGACGATGTTGTACATGCTGTATTCGGAGCTCGAGAGCACGTCGCGGAGATCTTTGCCGACGAGGTACGGCGCCGTCAGCTCGTCGGTATCGACGTCGGACGCGGTGCCGAAGATCGTCGTGATGATGAAGGACGCGCCGCCGAGGAAAATCGCGGCGGTCAGGATGCCGGTGATGATATAGACGAAGATGGAGGTGCGGCGGCGCGGCATATAGGGCTCGTAGTCGTCCTCATCCTCGTTATACGGACGGCGCGGCGCCTTTTCGGAGGCCCCCTTTTTGCGGAAGATCGAACGAAGACGCGATGCTTCTTCCGCAGATTCGTTTTTTTCGGCCGCAGCCTGCGCTTTTTTGACGTCCGACGCGGAAAACTTCTGCGTCGAATCGGACGGCGGCGCGGCGGCGGGCACGCCGTAGGAAAAGCTGACGGAGGAATCCCGCTGGAAGCGTTCGAAATCCCGCAGGATGTCCGTCGCCGAAGCATAGCGGTTGTCGATGTTGGGCGCCATCGCGTGCATGATGATCTGCTCCAGCGCTTCCGGGATCTCCGGATCGATCTCACGCGGCGCGAGGGGGACGGAATTGATGTGCTGCAGCACCACGGCGACGGGCGTGTCGCCCTCGAACGGCAGGCGTCCGGTGATCATCTCGTACATCATGACGCCGAAGGAGTAGATGTCGGAGCGGGCGTCGATCTGACTGCCGCGCGCCTGCTCGGGAGAGACGTAATGGACGGAGCCGAGCGCCTCGTCGGTCAGCGTGACCTGCTGGTTCTGCGCAAAGCGCGCGATGCCGAAATCCGTCACCTTCAGGGAGCCGTCGCGGAGGATGATGATGTTCTGCGGCTTGATGTCCCGGTGGATGATGCCGCGGTTGTGCGCGTGCTCGAGCGCGGCGGCGATCTGCGGCGCGAAGTGCAGAAACTCGCTGACGGACAGCGCGCCCTTTTTATCCATGTATTCCTTGAGCGTGATGCCCTCGACCAGCTCCATGACGATGTATTCGATGTTGTCGGTGCGGTTGACGTCGTAGATGGAGACGATGTTGGGATGCTGGAGCTTGGCGACGGCCTGCGCTTCGGTGTGGAAGCGGCGGCGGAAATCCGCGTCGCTGGCAAACTCGTCCTTCAGGATTTTGATCGCGACATAACGGTTCAAGAGCCGGCAGCGCGCGCGGTACACGACCGCCATGCCGCCCGTTCCGATTACCTCGAGAATTTCATATCGGTTATCAAGCAAAAGACCTAAGTATTTATCCAAGGTATGGGTTCCTCCCTCCTACGCCCGGAGCATGAATACGGTGATGTTGTCATGCCCTCCGGCGGTGTTAGCCGCGTCGATGAGCGTCTGTGCGCAGACTTCCGGCTCAGGATGCGCAAGGAAGACCGAGCGGATGGTTTGGTCGTCGATCATGCCGGAAAGACCGTCGGAGCAGAGAAACAGCGCCGTGTCTCCGGCGAGCGAAAAGGGGTAATAGTCGGCACGGACCCGTTCGTCGGTGCCGAGCGCGCGGGTGATGAGGTTGCGGCGGGGATGGCGGCGGGCCTGCTCCTCGGTGATCTGTCCGCGGGCGAGCATCTCCTCAACGACGGAGTGGTCGCGCGTGATGCGGGAGATGCCGGAGGAGCCGAGATAGTAGGCGCGGCTGTCGCCGATATTGGCGAGGATGCCGGCGCCGTTTTGGAAAAAGCCGCCGACCAGCGTGGTGCCCATCCCGGCGAAGGCGGAATCGGAGACCGATTTGCGGTAGACCTCGTAGTTTGCGAAGTTGATGGCGTTTAACAGGACGGAGCGCGCGTACTTGTCGCTCATCACGGGGCGGATATCGCGCTTCATATGTTCCATAAAGACGTCGGAGGCGATGGAGGAAGCCACGTTGCCCGCCTGCGCGCCGCCCATGCCGTCACAGACGACGAAGATGGCGCGGTTTTCGTCGAGCGCTTCATAGGCGCAGGCGTCCTGGTTTTCCGATCGCTGCAGGCCGACGTCCGTCAGGCCGAAGATGTGCAAGGAAACCAACTCCCTCAAAAGATACTAATGGGTATCGAGCTGTTTTTTGCGAAGCTGACCGCAGGCGGCGTCGATGTCGGCGCCCAGACGGCGGCGCACGGTGGCGTTGACGCCGGAGGACTGCAGGATCTGCTGAAAGGTTCGCACGGCTTCCGGTGTGGAAGGCTTCAAGGGGCTTTCCGCGATGTCGTTTAAGCGGATCATGTTGACATGCGCGCCGGTTCCGGCAAGCTTTGCCGCCAGTTCGCGCGCGCAGGCGGGCGTATCGTTAAAGCCGCGGATCATGATGTATTCGTAGCTGACCCGGCGGCCGGTCTCTTCAAAGTAAGCGCCGCAGGAGGCGAGCAGGCGCTCCATCGGCCAGGCGCGTGCGACGGGCATGATCTGCCGGCGCAGCGTGTCGTTGGGCGCGTGCAGGGAGACGGAAAGCGTGATCTGGAGATGCTCACGGGCAAGGCGGTCGATCTGATCGACGAGGCCGCTCGTGGAAAGCGAGATGTTCCGCGCGCCGATGTGGAGTCCGCCGGGCGCGCCGACGAGCTTCAAAAAGCGCAGAACGTTGTCGTAGTTGTCAAGCGGCTCCCCTGTTCCCATCAGAACGATGTGGGAGACGCGCACCCCGGCGTCCAGGCCGGAAAAGATGACTTGGTCGAGGATCTCGGACGGGAGCAGATTGCGGGCAAGCCCGTTTTTGGTGGACGCGCAGAAGACGCAGCCCATCCGGCAGCCGGCCTGCGTTGAGACGCAGACGCTGACGCCGTGCGCATAGTGCATAAGGACGGTTTCGACGCAGTTGCCGTCCGCGAGCCCCCAGAGATATTTGCGGGTGCCGTCGGAGGAGATCTGACGGCGCAGCATGGCGGGTTTCGAGATCACATAATGCGCGTCGAGCGCTTCCCGCAGGGATTTCGGCAGGTCGGTCATCTCCGCCGCGCTGCCGACGCCGCGGTGCAGCCACGCAAACACCTGACGCGCGCGGTAGGCGGGCGTGATTTCGGGGAGGGTTTTCAGCTCCTCCTCGGTAAAATCCTTGAGATAGGGTTTATCCATCGGCTCACTCCGTGGGTTCGCCGCCGTCGCGGCGCAGTTTCGCGATAAAGAAGCCGTCGGTGCCGTCCGTCGACGGCAGCAGCGTCCGCATCCCGTCACAGTCCCCCGCGATCGGGAGCGAAAAGCTCTCCGGCGCATAGTCCGGATGGGAAGCGAGGAACGCGCGGACGATCTCCTCGTTTTCCTCGGGGAAAATCGTGCAGGTCGAATAGACCAGCACGCCGCCGGGCTTGACATATTGGCTGGCGTTGTGCAGAATTTCCGCCTGCAGCCGCGGCAGCAGCGCGATCTCCTGCAGGTCTTTATAGCGGATGTCGGGCTTTTTGCGGATGACGCCGAAGCCGGAGCAGGGCACGTCGGCGAGGACCCGGTCGAAGCGTCCGACGAAGTGCGGCGCGCCGATGGTTGCGTCGGCAGGCGCGGTTTCGATGATGGAGATGCCGAGCCGTGCGGCGCCCTCGTCGATGCGCGCGAGCTTTGTCTCGTAGAGGTCGCAGGAGATGATGCGGCCGCGGTTCTCCATCCGCGCGGCGGCGGCAAAGCTCTTTCCGCCGGGAGCCGCGCAGAGGTCGAGGATCTCCTCGCCCGGCTGCGGGTCGAGCGCGAGCACGTCGAGCTGGGAGGCGGCGTCCTGCACCGTGAAGAGCCCTTCGGCAAAGCCGGGGCAGTCCGTTACGCGCCCTTTTTCCAGAATCGCGGCGGCGGGCAGCCGTCCTTCGGGCACGAGCTCGAGCCCCTCCTCCGAGAGCCTCCGCAGCAGCGTCTCCGGTTCGCCGCGCAGCGTGTTGAGCCGCAGCACCGTCGGCGCGGGCTCGTTGTTCGCCTTCAGCAGCGCTTCGGTCATCTCATAGCCGAAATGCCGCAGATACAGCCCGACAAGAGGCTCCGGATGGCTGTAGCGGACGGAGAGATAGCGCGCGTCGTGCGTTTCGGGCACCTCCGGCGCGGGAGTCGAGGAAATTTTGCGCAGTACCGCGTTGACAAAGGACGCGGCACGGGGGTTTGCACAGCGGCGCGCCGCGGCAACCGCTTCGTTGACGGCGGCCGATGCGGGGATTTTATCCAGAAACAGGAGCTGGTAGACAGCGATCCGCAGGATTTCCATCACCGCAGGCGCGATTTTGTTCAGCTTCAGCGAGGATGCCGACGCGATGACGAAATCGAGATAGGCGCGCGTCTGCAGCACGCCGTAGCAGAGCTGCGTGCAGAGCGCGGCGTCGCGGCGGTCCAACCCGTTTTCGCCGATCGCCGCGTCCAGCGCTTCATCCGACCACGCGCCGTGACGGAGTGCCAGCAGCACCTCAAGCGCCGTATCGCGCGCACCGGCGGTACGCTTTTCCATGGAAAAAATCCCCCTGTCTCCCCTGTTTTATTCGTGCGCGGGCGCCGGTTCGAAGCGCTCGGGCAGCGTATTGCCGCGCAGAAAATCCGCGACGGGCGTCATGCGCTTTCCGGCGGGCTGCACGCTGCCGATCCGCAGCGTATGACCGTCTCCGCAGACGACGCGGAGCTCGCCGCCGGATACGAGCAGCGTACCGGGCGCGGCATCGGAGACGGCAGCGTCCGGACGGATGCCCGCGAGCTTCAATACGGCGCCTCCGGCATAGGTAAACGAGCCCGGCCACGGCGTCATGCCGCGCGCACGGTTGTAGAGCGCGGCCGCGGACAGCGTCCAGTCCATGCAGCCGTCCTCGCGGGACAGCATCGGCGCATGAGTCGCCTCGGCATCGTTCTGCGGAACGCGGACGGCGGTGCCGTTTTCGAACGCTTCCAGCGTGCGGAGCAGCGTCTGCGCGCCGAGCTGCATCAGGCGGTCGTGGACGGTTTCGGCGGTGTCGTCGGGACCGATCGGCGTGGACGCGGACAGGAGCATGTCGCCCGTATCGACGCCGCGCGCCATCATCATCGTCGTGACACCGGTCTCCGTATCCCCGTTGATGACGGCGGCCTGGATCGGCCCCGCGCCGCGGTATTTCGGCAGCAGCGAGCCGTGGACGTTGACGCAGCCGTATTTCGGATACCGCAGGACGTAGCCCGGCAGGATTTTGCCGTAGGCGACGACGACGGCGACGTCCGGCTTCGTTTCCTCCAGAAGGGGCAGGATCGCGTGATCCCGCAGCGTTTCGGGCTGGTATACGGGAAGACCGAGGCGCAGAGCGGCTTCCTTGACGGGAGAAAAGGCGGCCTTCATGCCGCGTCCCTTCGGACGGTCGGGCTGGGTCAGGACGCCGGCGACCGTGTGCCCGTGCGCGCAGAGCGCCTCGAGCGACGGCACCGCGAAATCGGGCGTTCCCATGAATATGACTCTCATTTTCTCGGCTTCTCCCCGTCCTCGTCAACGAAGTATTCGACCTTGTCGGTAAACAGAACGCCGTCTAAGTGATCGGTCTCATGGCAGACGATGCGCGCCGGATAGCCGGTGGCGGTGAACGTAAAGCGCTTGCCGTTGCGGTCCTGCGCGCGGCAGGTCACCTTTGTCGGACGCTTGACGACGCCCCAGACGCCGGGCACGCTCAGGCAGCCCTCCTGACCTTCCTCCTCCCCTTCCACGGAGAGGATTTCGGGGTTAATGAGCTCCAGCGGCGCCTGATCCGGCGGTTCAATGATAACGGCGCGGCGCAGCACGCCGACCTGCGGCGCGGCGATGCCGACACCGCGGCTTTTATGCAGTGTATCGAGCATATCGTCGAGCAGCGTATGGAGCCGGACGTCAAATTCGGTCACTTCGCGGGAATGCTTCGTCAGCGTGGGGTCGCCGCGCTTGACAATGTTACGGATCGCCATGATGATCAAAACCTCTCTTTTGCATTGGGGATTACAAAGAAATCAAAGCCGGTCGGCATAGACGGAAACGCCGCGGCACTGCGGATCGGCGGCAAACAGGCGGAGAGTTTCGCCGATAAAGGCGCGCATATTCGGATGCTCGCCGCAGCGAACCGTCAGCGTATAGCGGTAGCGGTTGTTCAGACGCTGGATCGGCGCGGCGGCGGGGCCGAGAAGATCCGCCTTCATCTTACAGACGCTCAGCGTGCGTGACGCGATGTCGCGCAGCCGCACGGCGGCGAGATAGACGGCGTCGTCCAAGGATCCTGAGAGAAAGAACTGGATCAAAACCGCGAACGGCGGCTGGCGCAGCGCTTCGCGGAGGGCGATTTCCGACCGGTAGAAGCGCTCGTAGTCCTGCTGCGCGGCCGCGAGGATGACGTCCGACTTCGGCGCCGCGGTCTGGATGACGGCATAGCCGCGCTTTTTGCCGCGTCCGGCGCGTCCGACGACCTGCGTAATCAGCGCAAAGGTCTCCTCGGCGGCGGCATAGTCCCCGCTGTAGAGCGAAATATCCGCGTCCACGACGCCGACAAGCGTGACGTTTTCGAAATCAAGCCCTTTGGCGACCATCTGCGTGCCGAGCAGCACGTCGGCCTCGTGATTGCCGAAGGCGTTCAGCAGATCGCCGTGCGAGCGGCTGCCGCCGGTGGTATCGGAGTCCATCCGCAGGATGCGCAGCGACGGAAAGCGCTCGGAAAGCTCGCGCTCGACGGCCTGCGTACCGAAGCCGCGTTCGGCGAGCGCGGCGTGATGGCAGGTGGGGCAGATATCGGGGCGGCGGATCGAATAGCCGCACTGGTGGCAGATGAGGCGGTCGTTCGCCGCGTGATAGGTCATCGAAACGCTGCAGTTTTTGCAGCGGATGACCTCGCCGCATTCCATGCACACAAGCTGACGGGCGCTGCCGCGGCGGTTGAGGAACAGGATGGCCTGCTCCCCGTTTTCCACCGTCTGCCGAAGACGGACAAGAAGCTCCGGCCCCAGCGTGCCGGTGTAGCCCCTGCGGTACGCCTCGCGGATGTCGGCGATGACGGTTTCGGGCAGCACGGCCGGGCCGTAGCGGCGGCGGAGGACGAAGCTTTTATAGACGCCGGTTTCGGCGTAATAGGCGGAGGCGACCGAAGGCGTCGCGGAGCCGAGGACGAGCAGCGTATCGCGGCGGAAGCAGCGGTACTGCGCGACCTCGCGGGCATGGTACCGGGGCGCCGCGTCAGATTTGTAGGTATCCTCGTGTTCCTCGTCGATGATGATGACGCCGAGATTCTTCACGGGCGCGAAAACGGCGGAACGGGTGCCGATGACGACGCGGCACTTTCCGCTGCGGATGCGCTGCCAGGTATCGTAGCGGTCGCCGACGGACAGCGCGCTGTGCAGAACGGCGACGGTTTCGCCGAACTGCCGGTAAAAGCGGTCGGTCAGCTGCGGCGTCAGTGCGATTTCCGGAACGAGCAGGATGGCGCCCTCATCGTCGGAGAGCACCTTCTCGATGAGCGCCATGTAGACGAGGGTCTTGCCGCTGCCGGTCACGCCGCGCAGCAGCGCCGTCTCGTAGCGGCACTCGTTGAAAAGACCGCAGAGTCCGTCCGCGGCGGAGCGCTGCTCGTCCGTCAGGCAGAGCGGCTCGGGCGCGTATTCGACGTTCCGGTCGAGCGACGAAACCTCGACGGTTTCGCATTCGACGACGCCGTTTTTGACGAGCGTGCGCACGACCGACTCGCTGACGCCGGTATAATATTGGATCTCCTTATATGCCGCGCGGTCGGTCTGACGCAGAAAGCGCACGACCTCCTTCTGCTGCGCGGAGCGCAGGGGCAGCTCCTCCGCGCCGGGGACAAGCCGGTAGAGCTTTGCCGTGCGTTCGGAGGAGCGCGTCCGGACGGTCTCGTCGGAGACGAGCAGCCGCTTTTCGATCATCGCCGAGACGATGGGCGCGATGGGAGCGTCCGGGCAACTGTCCTTCAGGCTTTTTTTCAGCGCTTTCAGCGTGACAGGCCCCTTTGCGGCGAAGATCTTTTCGATCACCGGCGCGGAATCGGGGAACAGCACCATCGAGTCCACGGCTTCCTCGGCCGTGACGCCGGGCGCGGGACAAAACGAGGTTTCGACGCTGAACCAGTACCCGGCGGGCAGCATGGCGCGCACGATCGTGTAAAGGGGGCAGAAGACGCGGTTGCGCATATGAACGGCCAGCCGCAGCAGATCGCCGTCGAGCACGGGCTCGCGGTCGAGCGCGGAGATGACGTATTTCAGCGTCCGCTCCTCCGGTTCGTCTTCGACGGAGAGGACGATCGCCTCCAGACGCCGGTTTCCCCGTCCGAAGGGCACGAGAACCCGCATCCCCGGCTCGATACGGCCGCGCAGGACGTACGGAATCTGATAATCGTATCGCTTGTCCGCCGCGACGCTCTGCACGTTGACCGCGACGCTCGCCACCTGAATCTTCATGCGCGCATCAGTCGGAAGGCGCGTCTCAGTCCTGAGCCGCGGGTTCTTCCGTTTCCTCCTCGGTTTTCGGGACAATATGCAGCTTTCCGTCGGCGATCTCGCGCAGCGCGAGCGTGACGGGCTTATCGTCGAGATACAGCTCCTCATCCTCGGCCTTCTGCGAGATTTCACGGGCGCGGGCGGCCGCGACGTTGACGATCATATAGCGGTTCGGGATTTTGGCAAGAAGGGCGTTGACGTTGGGATCGATCATCATAAGAAAAACTTCCTTTCAGTTTGTCGGCTGGCTGCGGCGGGCGGCGCGGATGATTTCCGCCAGTCTGGCGGCGGAGAGCTCCGGCACGTCGCTGATGATTTTATAGTCAAAGGCGTCGGACATCGCGCATTCCGCCGACGCTTTTTCAAGACGCCTGCGGATTTTGTCCTCCGATTCGGTGCCTCTTTTGCGGAGCCGGCGTTCCAGCTCCTCCATCGACGGCGGCAGCAGGAATACAAGCACCGCGTCCGGACGCTTTTTGCGCACCTGGAGCGCGCCCTGTACCTCGATCTCGAGGATGACGTCCGTCCCCTCACGGAGCGCCTCGTCCACGGGCGCCGCGGGGGTGCCGTAGTACTGGCCGACGTATTCGGCGTGCTCAAGGAGCCGGTCCTCGGCGATCAGCCGTTCAAACTCCGGCACGGTCATGAAGTGGTACGCGCCGCGTTCCTCCTCTCCCGGACGGGGCGCGCGGGTCGTTGCGGAAACGGAGCGGAAAAAGTGTGCGCCGGAGGCTTCCAGCGCGTCGAGAACGGTGCCCTTGCCGACGCCGGAGGGGCCGGTAAAGACGATCAGTGCGCCGCGTTCAGGCATTGTCATCTTCCGCCTCCTCTTCCACGGCGATTTCCTCGCCTTCCTCGGCGTCGTCGCGCTCATAGAGCCGGTTGGCGACGGTCTCGGGCTGGAGCGCGGACAGAACGACGTGGTCGGAATCCATGATGATGACCGCGCGCGTCCGGCGGCCGTAGGTGGCGTCGATCAGCGCGCCGCGGTCGGTGGCCTCCCGGATGATGCGTTTGATCGGAGCGGATTCGGGGCTGACGATGGCGACCAGCCGTCCGGCGGACACCATGTTGCCGAATCCGATGTTGATGAGCTTCATTTTATGCGTGCCTCCCGTGCCGTATTACTCCAGGTTCTGGACCTGTTCACGGATTTTTTCGATTTCCGCCTTGATGTCGACGACCAGACGCGTGATCTCGAGATCGGACGCCTTCGAGCCGATGGTGTTGGCCTCGCGGTTGAACTCCTGCACGAGGAAGTCGAGCTTGCGGCCGATGGCCGTGTTGGAGGCGAGCATCCCGCGCGCCTGGGACAGGTGGCTCTTTAAGCGCACCAGCTCTTCGTCGATGGCGATGCGGTCGGCGTAGACCGCGGTTTCGGTGATGATGCGCTGCTCGTCGGGCTGCGCGCCGGAGAGAAGCTCCGAAATGCGCGCTTCGAGCCTTGCACGGTAGGCCTCCACGCTTTTCGGCGCGAGGACGGCGATGCGGTCGACCATCGCGTCGATGGCGTCGCAGCGGGACAGGATGTCGTCGCAGAGACGGCGGCCTTCGCGGGCGCGCATGGCGTCGAACTCGTCGAGCGCGGCGGCGGTGACGGTCAGCACGTCGCGCGTCAGCTCCTCGGCGTCGGCCTGACGGGCGACGACGCTGAAAACCTCCGGATAGCGGCCGATGGCGGTGACGGAGATGTCGTCGCGCAGCGCGTATTTTTCGCACATCTCGCGCATGCTGTTCAGATACGCCTCAAAAACGTGGACGTTTGCTTCGACGGTGACGTCGTCGGAGCGGGAATTGTCGACGGTGACGAAGATGTCGAGCTTGCCGCGGGCGACGCGCGCCTGTGCCGCCTTCTTGACGGGGTCTTCGAGATAGCCGTAGAGCCTGCCCGCCTTGACGGTGCAGTCAAAATAGCGGTGATTGACGGCGCGGATCTCGACGGTGATGTCGCGGCCCTCAAAGGAGCCCTGTGCACGGCCGTAGCCGGTCATACTGTTCATGATGGGCACTCCATCCTTTATCGCATGATTTTGGGTCTGATGCGAAACTGGTAATAGGCGATCAGCCTGGTTAAAGCGAGGTCAAAGAGAACGAAAACGGCGATGCCGAGGAGCCAGACGATCCAGAGCGGGTATTCAAAGCGCCACTCCGGGAAGAAAAGCGCCAGCAGCAGCGCCAGCGCGCCGATGCAGAGGTTGCCGGCGGCAAGCTTTGCCGCCCAGCAGAAAACGGGATTGTGAATGCGCTCCAGCTCATACTTCACAATGGGATAATGCCCGAAAAACAGGACATAAAACACTGCGGAGCTCTTGTCCGGCAAAAGCAGCAGCGACAGAACGGAGACGCACAGATACACGAGCGCCGCGCGCCCCGGACCGCATTCGATCAGCACGGCCGCGCTGAGGACGCCCGCAACGGCGACGACGGTCAGCTGCAGCGTGGGCAGCACGCAGGAGATATACAAAAGCACGACGGCGAGCGCGCTGACGATCGCGCCGACGGCCAGCATACGGGAATTCTGCCTTTCCATAACGGGGAGCCTTCTTTTTTACTCAGCAGCAGGGGATCAGGTCGCCGCCCATGCATTCACAGCAGCAGTCCGCGAGGATGAGGGACGAGCAGGTGTCGCAGACATTGCAGCCGCCCGAGGCGCTGCCTCCGGAGTAGTTTTCCTGATTGGTGCGGTAAAAATGCCCGCGGCTGCGAAGCTGCTGGAGCGCCGCGCGGTATTCCCCGTTCTGCGGATCCATATTGACGGCGGTTTCGAAGTAATGGCGGGCGTCGTCGTACCAGCCGCGGCGCAGGGAGATGGAGCCCATGAGGAAGTTCCATTCGGCGCTGCGGGAGCTCATCTGCTGCAGCGCGGCTTCCGCACCGTCGAGATTGCCGGAGGCGATCATCTGCCGGATGCCGGCGAATTCGGAGGAACCGGAGTAGCCGGTATAGCTCTGTCCGGAGTCCGAGCCGCCGTAGGAGGACGAGGAGGAAGCGCCGCCCGCCCGTTCCTTCTGGATGCGGTCGTAGGCTTCGTTGATCTCCTTCATCTTTTCCTGCGCGAGATCGGCCAGCGGGTTGTTGACGTAGTTGTCCGGATGGTACTTGCGGGCGAGGTCGCGGTAGGCGCGCTTGATTTCTTCGTCCGACGCTGTTCTGGAAACGCCCAGAACCTTATAAGGATCCATGTTTTCTTCCCCTTTTGTGAGCATTCAGCGGCTGATAGCCGCCGGAGCGGATCTGCTTTGCCGCGGCGGGCATGCCGAGATAGAGAACGTTGCCGACGATGCCGGAAAAGCTTCCGAGCTGCATCAGCGAAAACGCGTCGGCCGCCGCCGCCGCGGACAGCTCGAGCGTGTCGTAAAGCGCCTCCCCTTCCTCGCGCCCCGGCGGCGCGGTCAGGGAATGGCGCAGGATGATCGGATTGTAGCTGCCGCTTTGGAGATCGTCTTCCACGTCGTTCCAGGCGTCGGCGATGTAGACCCAGCGGCCGGTGTGGTACAAAAGCTCGCGCAGCGGCCGGGATACCTGCGGAGACGGGATATCCGCCGCGGCCGCGGCGAGGATCTTTGCAAACGTGTCCGCCGCACGGTCCAGCGAGGGACAGCGGCTGTCCTCCAGCGCATCCAGTGCGGCCATGTTTTCGCGGACGGCGCCGTCGAGCGCCGGTCGGAAGGTCGCCGCACGCCGGAAGCCGCGGCGCATCAGACGCGCAAGGAGGCGCATCGCGAGCTTTTTGGCGCCGCGCTCGTCCCGGATGCCGTCGCGCACCTTATAGTAGGTTAAAAGCACGGTCGCGTCGGCGGAATACTCGAGCGCGGGCGTGGTTTTCAGCACGCGCCGGCGGCGAAACGGAGACGCAACGCACCGGCGGTCACAGAAGTCGCAGGGCTGCTTCCCGGCGCCGGACAGCAGAACCGCGAGGTAGCAGAAGTCGTAATTCAGCAGAAAGCGCCAGAAAAAACCGTAACGGCTCCCGAGCGTATGGCAGAGTCCGCAGTAAGCCGCGCGGAACAGCTCATATTCCCAGACCTTCAGCTCCGGCTTGTACGGACGGATATACCCGAACACCCTGTCAGCTCTCCGTATCGCCGCGCGAGACGATCGACGCGGTCAGAAAGCCGTTGCCGGAGACGCGGCGGTTGTAGAGAAACGCGAGAACGCCGGTCGGCACGACGGCGGCGGCGCCCCAGAGCGAGGAACCGCCGATCAGGTATCCGGCGATGAAGGCGGCAAGCGGCAGAAAATAGACGATGAAGGCGGTCAGAAGCATGCGCGAGGACTCCGTTTCGACAACGACCGTTTCCCCGGGCTGCGCGTCGATGCCGGCGGGATTGCGCACGAGCGCGCGCTGGGGGCGTGCCTCGGCCCTGTCACAGGCGTCGCATGCGGCGCCCGCGTCACAACCCGCGCAGGCGGGAAAGCGCAGCACCTCGATCAGGGCGGTATGATCCGGATTTGTGCGGATAACTCTTGCTTTTTGTGTCATAATCAGTTGAAAAGCATCGTTCCGGAGAGCTTCTCCGAATAGATCACAATGGAATAGTCGCCGAAAATGCCCAGGTCGGAGACGTTTTCTCCGAGCACCACCTCGGCGGGCACCTTTTGCATACCGTTGATGAGGGTCAGATCCGTCAAATCGGCCTGCACGGCGATGTCGCCGGAAACGAGGGCGTCGAGCTGCTCGGGGGTGCCGCGCACGGTGACATAGACCTCGGCGGTATCGGCCTTGACGTTGTAGCGCAGCGGGATATTGACGATGCGGATGTCGGTAACGACGACCTGACGCGTTTCCAGGTTCGTGTAGGTGATATCCACGCTGACCGTGTCCTCTTCGCCGCGGAGCCACACGCCGTCGGGGAGCTTAATGGGATATTCGCTGTGGTATTCGCCGGTAAAGGAAGAGACATCCACGGTGTCGAGGACGATTTCGTTTAAGGCGTCCACGGTGTCGATGTCGCCGTAAACGGTGACGGAATCCTGCGAGAGCGAGACGACGGTATTGTCCTCCGTCGCGGCGTTGCCGTAGACGATGTCCATCCGCAGCGGAACCGTGCGTTCGCGGTAGACGGGGATTTCCACATGCACCGTTTCGTCGATGTACTCCATCGATTCCGCCTGAACGGGTTTTCCGGTTTCGTCCAGCACGACGTAGGCCATGTCGGAGGAGAAGGATCCGGTCAGCTCGGAGGCGGAAACGGTGACCTGCGCGGAGGCGGCGCCGGAGAGCTCGGCGCGGAGTCCGGAGACGCGAACCGTCACGGGATCGACGATGGCGAGGTCGGCGACAAGACCGTCTGAAAGAGTGCCGGAAATCGAGACGTTGACGGGCAGCTCGAGGGTGATCTGCTCGTCGACGACTACGGTGATGTCGGGCGAGCGCTCGACCACGGTGACGCCGTCGACGGCGGCGATGTCGTAGGAAAGCGTATAGGTGCCGGGCTCGGTGATTTTTCCGAGGTCTGCGGTGACGCGCAGATCGGACGCGGAGAGGTTTTCAAGCCGGCTGAAGGTGCCGGAGAGCTTGACCGTCACGGTGATCTCGTCCTCCCCGACGACGCGAAGGCTGTAGCGGTTTTTCAGCGTCTCCTCGTTGAGAAGTCTGACCGGAACGTCCGAGAAGGACACGGTTTTTTCGGGGTTTTCCTGATAGATGACGTAGAACCACAAAAACATCGCGATCAGGAGGGAGGTCAGACGCATGATGACGTGGTGCTTTTTCATCCAGGCTCTCACTGCGCATCATCCTCCTTTCCGTCGGAGGCGTTCTTTTTGCCGCGCCGGATCAGTTTTTTCGGATTGACGCCCGCGAGCCCGCGCTTGATCTGCGTGACGGCGGACTTCTCCCGCTCCTCGTCGGAGGTGATGAGCTCCGCGGTCAGCGCTTTTTCCAGCGCCTCCGGCGACAGTCCGCGGCGGATGACGCCGCGCGTGGCGATGGAGATCGCGCCCGTTTCCTCGGAGACCATGACGGAGACGGCGTCGGAGACCTCGGAGATGCCGATGCCCGCGCGGTGGCGGGTGCCGAGATCCTTGGAAAGCTCCTCGTTTTCGGAGAGCGGCAGAACGCAGCCGGCCAGCATGACGCGCGCCTTTTTGATGACCATCGCGCCGTCGTGCAGCGGCGAGTTCTTGAAAAAGATGTTGCGGACGAGCTGGCTTGAAACCCGGGCATCGACGGCCGTTGAGGCGGTGACGATGTTGTCGAGGCTGTTTTTGCGTTCGAAGACGATCAGCGCGCCCGTGCGCGACCAGGACATGGAGGTGCAGGCGTCGACGATCTCGCGGATCATCTCGCGCGTTTCGCTTTCGACGTTCTCGCGCTCGAAGATCTTCTGCAGCCCCGTGCCGCCGACGCTTTCAAGCATCCGGCGCAGCTCGGGCTGGAACATGATGAGGATGGCGACGAGGCCGATCTGCATGGTATTGCGCAGAATGAAGTTGATGACGTTCAGATTCAGCCATTCCGAGATCGGCATGGCGACAAGCAGGATCAGGATGCCCTTTAAGACACGTTCCACACTGGTATTGTGGATGAACATCATCAGTTTGTATACGAGAAAAGCGACCAGCAGGATTTCGAAAACGTCCCACAGGGTGGCGACGCGCAGAAAATGCGGCAGCTTCGTGATGATCGCGCTGAAATTAAACATAAGTCACCTTCGTTCCGTCCGCGTAGAAAAAAAGACCAAAACCCTTATTCCATATATTCTAACATAATAGAGACGTTTTGTGAAGGGGAAAACCTTTCAAAAAACGAAAAAAAACGAAAGAATCCCAAAACGGGACTTCCCTGCCCTGCGGACATAAAACCGCCGTATATATTGTAGCACGAAATGCCCGGAGAATCAAGGGCGTTTTCCGGCAGAAAGGGCATTAACTTTCGGTGAACGGCGTTTTATAAAATAATACGTCCCCGCCGCGCATCGCGGTTTTCCGGGCGATGCGCGGCGGGGACGGGAAAAGAGAAGATCTGTTACGCGCCGGCTTCGATAATGCGGATTTTATCGGCGCTGACCTGCGTTTCGGCGATGACGATGTCCTTGATCTTGGCGACGTCCGAGCTGATGAGGCCGTCCTCCGGCGGGGAGACGACGACGCTGACGGTCTTGCCGTCGATGATGGCGACGCAGTCGTCAAAACCCTTGGCGATGACGAGGCTTTCGATGCGCGACTCGCTGATGGCGTTGGCGGCGAGCGCCGCGATGGCGGTCTCCGCGCTGGTTTTGGCGTCGGAGGAGGAATTGGCGTCGGCAAGCGTCGTCTGCAGAATATTCAGCGCCTCATCCTTGGACTGCTGGCGGGACAGGCGGGCATTGGAGAAATACTCGGAAAGCTGCGTGACGGCGCCGGAGGGTGCGGCGGTATCTTTTTCGGTCTGCAGGGTCCATTCGTTGTCGGCAAAGCGCTTGGCGTCGGACAGCGTCTCCGCGCCCTCTGCGGTCAGGGCGGCGTTTTCCTCGGCGGACGTCGTGGCGAGCGCCGCGCCGGTGTCGTCGGGATCGAAATCCCGGCTGTAGCTCCAGTTTAAGTAGACCGCGACGACCAGCAGCAGGG
>JAEDGJ010000154.1 GCA_016297585.1 Clostridiaceae bacterium | reverse complement strand
GGATGCGCTCGCTCTCCGAGCCGTCCAGCCGGACGCGGTACAGGCGCGGCCCGTAGACGGTGTAGTCCTCATTATAATAGTTGCCGTAAAGATACACGCTGTCTCCCGCGGGAAAGACCGCGTTGACGTTTTTCATATCCTCCGGCATCGCAAAATCCTGCGAGCGGTAGACATACTGCACCTTTTTCAGCTCGACGGTCTCCTCTTTGGCGCAGCCCGAAAAGCCCGCAAGGATACACAGTGCCGCCAGCGCTAGAGAGAGCGTCTTAAACAGAGTCTTTTTCATGTTCCTTCTCCTTCTTTTTGCGTTTCAGTGAAAAATGAGGAAGCTTTTTCTTCTCCGGACGCGGCGTTTCCTTCTTCCGCTGCCTCCATGTATCGAAACGCTCCCGGAAATGCTCGTAATAGTCCGGAATATCGGCAAAATGGAGCTTTCTGCCCTTCCAGAGCCGCACCGCGAGGATCACGGCGCCGACAGCGGGAACGATGCAGAGCAGCAGCCACAACAGCTGCACCAGCGCCGCCTGCATCTCCGTCACGCGCGCGGCGTTCTCCCACCACGGGTACACGACCGGCACGGTGATCATCCGGCTCTCGGCAAAGCCGCGCAGAAGCCCAAACAGCGACGAAAACGAGTACCGCGACGAGCATTCGACGACCGCGCGGTTTTCTTCCGACACCGGCAGCGCCTTTTCGAGCATCGATTCCGCAAACCCGGTCACGGAATCCGGCATCACCGCCTCGTAGCAGGTGATTTCCGTCTCGATGTACTCGTTGAGCGTCGTATAATCCATATATATGCGCGGCGTCTCGCCATAAGCCGCGAGCTCTCGGGCATCCTCCGGCAGCGCCACGACGCCCGCGACCACCATCGGCCGCTCGCCGATTTTGACCTCCATCCCCGCCACGTCGAACGAGCCGAAAAGCTGCCATGCCGCCGTCGCGTCGAGCAGCACCCGGTCGCGGGTCACGTCCGAGGCAGAAAAGTAGTAGCCGCTCTCGAGCGTCAGATTGTGAATGCGGAAGAAATCCCCGCCGGCGCCGGTCACCGCCGCGGCAATGCTGCCGCGCGGACCGGAAACCGTCAGCGACGCAAAGCCGCAGTAGGCGTCGTACCAGACGCGCGCGTCCTCGGCGTCCGCGGTGACGGACGCCTGCTCGAGCGCACGGTCGACGGCGCTGCGCAGCGTATAGACCTGCGCCTCATTCATACCGGAACCGTTCGCGAAATAGGCGCCGAGCTGGGCAAACCGCGTCTCCCCCGCCCGCCATCTGGCCGCCGCCTTCTGCGAATCGAGCGCACCGGTGAGCGCACTCTGCCAGAAAAGCAGCGCGGCGATCAGCACGGCGGCGGCGCTTTCGATGACGATAAACCATTTATGCCGCCGGAAAAAACCGTTGTACGCCATATCAGTTCTCCACCAGCCGCACCTGCTGTCCGGCCTCGATGGGCTTCGTCGAGGTCGTGATGACGAACTCGTTGCCGTAGAGCGCGCCCTGGATCGCCGAGGAGTTGTCGTCGGACGCCACCACGGTGATGTCGGCGCGCGTCGCGATGTAGCGGTTGCCGAGCGGGCTCGACTTCGACTCGACGACGAGCACGAATTTGCCGTTGGAGTCCTCCCGGATCGCGGAGTTCGGCACGACGATCTCATAGGTCGCGCCCCGCTCGCCGAGGACGATGGACAGCGACTGCCCGACGGTCACGCCGCCCTCGGAATCGGAGCGGACGTCACAGACGACGATGCGTCCCTTGCCGGGATTGGCGGGGTCGTTCTTCATCTGCGCTACGGTCACGGTCACGTCGGAGTACCACCAGCTGTTGATGCTCGCCTGATCCCCGACCTTGATGAGCTTTGCCTGATCGTTCGTCACGGGGAACTCCATGCTGTAGCCCTTTTCGACGACCTCCACGACGGCGACGGTCGAGCCGGTCGAGATGGTGTCGCCCGCGACGGCGGACAGGCTCGAAACGATGCCCGAGTACTGGGAGGTGATCGTCGCGCCGGTGCCCTGGCTCTTATACTTCTCCACCAGCTCGCGCTGCGCCTCGAGCTGCTTTTCCTGCGCCTGAATGTCGAGATCGTCCTTTTTGGCTTCGACGAGATCGGCTTCCTTTTTCGCCGCAAGCGCCTGCTGCGCCGATTCGATCTCGCGCTGCTTGGCAAGGATCGCGTCGTCCGCGGCGTCGGGCGTCGTTCCGGCGTTGGCCTGCGCCTCGGTCAGGGCGTCCTGCGCATCCGACAGCGCACGCTGCGCCGCTTTCAGCTGGCTCTTGATCGTGTCGAGCTGGCCCTTTAAGGACGCGGAGGTCTGCTCGAGGGCAATGTCATAGCTCTGCTGCGCCGCGTCGACATCCGCCTGGCAGCGGTCGACGTTCGCCTGCGCCGCGTCGGCGGCACTCTGCAGCGCCTGCTGCTGGACGGCCTTCGCCTGCACCTCGGCCAGCGCCGACTGCGCGGCGAAAAGCTCCTCCTGCGCGCGGGAAAGTGCAATCTGGTTATCCTCAATGAGCCGCTGGTCGCTGAGCTGACCCGCCTGCATCGCCTGCTGTGCCGCCGTCAGCGCCTGACCCGCCGCGGCGTAATTTGCCTGCCACGCGGCATATTCCTCGCTGCCTGCCTCGGGACGCTGCGCTTCCAGAAGCGTCAGCGTCTGCTGGGCGCTGTCCACATCCGCCTGCCACTGGGCAAGATGGATATTCGCATCCTCCTGCGATCTCGTCAGCGTGAGCTGCGCGTTCTCGACCACCTGCGCCTTCGCATTCACGGCCATCTGCGCGCTCTCGAGGTCGGCGCTCGAGCCGCCCGCCGACTGCAGCGCGGTATTGGCGCGCTCCAGCTCCTTTTTCGCCTGCTCCAGCGTCTTCGTCGCGTTGTCCAGCGACGCTTTGTAGTTTTTCAGCGCGCTCGAGCCGTCGGCAAGCGACGAAATCTCCTCCGTCAGGTCGGTCTGCTGGTCGGTCAGCGCGTCGACGCGGTCCTGCGCGGCGTTGACGGCCGCTTTGGCCGATTTGACCTTTTCATCTTTTTCGGCAATCGAGCCTTTTTCCTCGAGAAGCTTTGCCAGATCCTCCCGCATGATCCGGATGGAAAGCTCGTCGGACGAATAATCCGGCACGGGCAGGCTCAAAAGCGCCTTTTCGTAGGCCAGCTCCATGTCGTCGAGCGTCTTCTGCGCCTCTTTCAGCTCCTGGCTTTCCTCGTCCTTCAGGTAGTACAGCACGCCGCCCGCCTCGACGCTGTCGCCGACCTTGACCGCGACGCTGTCGACCTCCCGGGACTGATCGGCGACGACGTTGAAGGTCATGTTCGCCTTCACCTCGGACGTCGCGCGCACCTTGGAGGTGATCGTGCCGGACTGCGCGTACTGCGCCGCCACCTCCGGCAGCGCATGGTTCATGATCGTGTTCGAGAAGAAGGTCAGTACGAGCATCACCGCAAGGAAGATGATCGCGGCGTTCTTGACCCATGCGCGTTTGCTTACAGTAGCCATATCTTTCTTACCCCTTGATTCCGCCGGAATAGGTGATGCCCTCGACGAGGTATTCCTCTCCGTGGAGGAACATCAGAAGCGTCGGGACCATGTAGATCGTCGCCACGGCAAACGCGACGCCCACCTCGCCGGAGTTGATTTTGGAAAGGAAAACCGACAGCGGATGCATATCCGCGTCTTTCAGCAGGATGATCGGCTGCTCGACCATGTTCCAGTAGTCGATGAACACGAGAATCGCAACCGAGTAGAGCACGCCGCTCGACAGCGGCAGGAAGAGCTTCGTGAAAATCTGCCATTCGTTCGCGCCGTCGAGCTTGGCGGCCTCGACGTAGGAAACCGGAATGCGCCGCATGTATTTCGTCAGGATGAACACCGCGAGCGGCGAGAAGATGCCCGTCAGGATGATCGCCCAGCGCGTGTTCAGGATGTGCAGCCACTCCGACACGAGATAGTTCGGCACGAGCGTCACCTGATACGGCATCAGCATCAGGATGATGTACGCAAAGAAAATCATCTCGCGCAGCCTTCCCCGGTACCGCGCAAAGCCGTAGGCCGCGAAGGACGCCACGAGCACCTGAAAGACGACGATCGGCACGACGAGGATGACGGAGTTCCAGAATTTCAGCAGATACTCGGGACTTTTAATGAGTACGGTCGCATACTGCGAGAAGCTGACGCGGTCGGGGATGAATTTGAGGTTGACCTGCTCGGAGATGAATTTTTTCCCGCCGGAGCCGGAGGCGTTCTGGAAGATCTGCCCGTAGTTCGCGGTGATCTCGGTCGAGGTCATGAACGAGTTGGAGATGGTCAGCACCGTCGGCAGGACAAAGGTCAGCGCAAAGACGGCGGCGATCAGCGTCAGCACGGCGGTCCTGACCCGCCGGCGCCAGTTTCCGCGTTTTGTCCGGATCATCCTTCCACATCCTTTCCGTACCGGCTTTCGACCAGGAACAGGATGCCGACGATCACGATCATGACGAGCGCCATCAGGATCGCGGCGGCGGAGAGCTTCTGATAATCGAGCGACTTGAACATGTTGTTCATGAAGTGCTGCATCAGGTACAGGCCGTCGAAGGGATAGTCGCCGGTCAGCAGATAGACCTCGCGGAACACCTTGAAGGAGTTGATCAGGCTCAAAAGCGCGACAAAGAGGATCGTGGAGCTCAAATACCGCAGCTTGATCGACACGAATTTGCGCCATGCGCCGCAGCCCTCGATCGTCGCGACCTCGAGCAGCTCGCCGGGGATGTTGGACAGCGCCGCCATGAAGAGGATCATGTTGTAGCCGAGGTTCTTCCATAAAAACAGCGCGACGATGACATAGCGGTTATACGCGGACTTGAGCCAGTCGATCGGCTGCATGCCGAACGTGCCGAGCAGCTCGTTCAGCGCGCCGTTGTAATGGAAAATGACCTGCCAGATCAGGACGATGGACGCGACGGGCACCATCATCGGCGACAGGAACGCCGTCCGGAACTGGCTTGCAAGCGGGATGCGGCTGTCGAGCAGCAGCGCGAGTCCGAGCGACAGCACGACGGCCAGCGGCACGGCGATCGCGGAGAACAGCGCGGTGTTTTTCGCCGCGAGCCGGAAGGCGCTGTTGCGCAGCACCTGCAGGAAATTCGCGAGTCCGACGAAATCGCCGCGGATCGGACTGTCCACCATCGAATAGTAGATGACGACGACAAACGGCAGTACGAAAAACAGCGCCGTACCGCATACACTGGGCGCAATAAAGGCAGCCGATACCTTTTTGATTCTGCGTTCGCTGCGGGTAAGCGGTTTTTTTGCGCCCCGTTTCCTCAAAAACGAAGGCCGCCGCCCGACCGGACGCCTGACCGGAAGTTTCAGATGCATGATTTCCTCTCCTGTTTTCAGCTCCGGGCGGCCGACCGCCCCCGGTTTGTGTCCTTTCAGTTAGACGTGCCCTTCCGGGCTTTTGTTTCTTCGTTTTCTTCAAAAAGGCAAACGGAATTCTTACGAAACGATGAAGCC
>JAEDGJ010000153.1 GCA_016297585.1 Clostridiaceae bacterium | reverse complement strand
AGCCCTCGGTCTTCAAGAGCCCCATAGCGCGGCTGACGCTGGGCTTCGTATAGCCCGTAAAATTCGCGATATCGATGGCGCGGACGTTTCCGAGACGCGCGCGGAGCACCACGATGCTCTCAAGATACATTTCACCGGATTCCTGCAGCGGCAAAGCTCCATCGGCCTCCTTTTTATGATGCAGTGAAGGAAAAAAACTCTTATGCGCCGAGCAGCTCGAGCACGCGCGCCTTTGCGGCGTCGTAGTCGCGCCAGTCGAGGCTGTAGAGCGACTCCGCGGGCAGCAGCTCCTCGTCGCCGCGCCAGAAGTCGCGGAAATCCTTCGTGCGCAGCAGCGACGCGAGGATCTCGTCCGCCGCCGTGTCGCCCTTTTCGCGCCGCAGCCGCTCGAGCAGCTCGTAATCCGCGATGCCGCGCTGCAGGTTCTTGTAGCGCAGCGACAGCAGCACGCCGCCGTTCTTCGCGGGGTAGACAAAGAAGCAGTCGCCCGCGTCGAAGGCGCTGTAGCGGGCGTCGGCGCGCGGATCGCCCGGCCAGGCGGTATACGCCCAGCGCAGGAAGCCGTCGAGGCGGAACGCGCTCGTCAGCACGCCGATGACGCGCGACTCGACAAGCGGGCTGCGCAGGAAGGTATTCGGCACGCCGCGTCCGCAGCAGACGTACCACAGAAAGCGCTTGTCCGGGTATTCGCGCCGGTACTGCTGCAGCCGCTCGTGCTCGACGACGGCGCAGCGCAGAAACGGCGCGAAGTCGTCGATGCGGTCGTGGAACTCCTCGATGAACTCCGCGTGGTTGATCGCCGTCTTGCAGCGGAAGCGCGGGGCAAGCTCGGCAAGAAGCGCAAGGCTCCGGCGGTACTTTTCGATGTCGCCCGGCTCGTCCGCGGCGATGCGCACGCGGCCGATCTGTCCCGTGCGGACGAAATAGTCCTCGAGCGCACGGACGTAATCGCAGATCTCCTCGCGCTGTCGCACATATTTGATGCAGCCGTCCGCCTCGTCGTAATACCGCAGCCGGATAGGCTCGGGGTAGTCGGGGCAGAGCGGCGCCTCGGGAAACGTCGGGATGGCCTTCGGATCCGGGACGAACCAGACGTTGACGAGGCCGATGACCTCGATGTCCCCGGTGATCCCGGCGGCGGTGCACAGGTCGATATAGCGCTGCATCGCGCTGTAATCATAGCGCAGCGCGCCGTCCGTGCCGCGCGTGATGCCGATCATCGAGTACTCGTACAGGTTGCCGCCGTAGCGGTGCTCGCGGTGGCAGGACTGGCCTCTCCACGGGATCTCGCTTGCGACGACGGTGACAGACTTCTGCCCGAGGGCGGCAAGGCTCTCCGCGTAGTTTCGGAGCACGTCGAAATGCGCGTCGCTCCAGAGCGGGACGTCGTGGCGGCGGGCGATGTTGCTCGTGTGCTGCCACAGGTCGAGCCGGAAGCTCCATTCGGCCGGCGGCGCGAGCGTCACGTCCGCGACGCAGAGCGTCAGGGTCTCGCGGCGCACGAGCGTCTCGTCGTCAAGCCCCGAGCGGCTGTAGAGCCGCACCTCGACGGGGTAGTCGCCAGGGGCGGCGTCCTCCGGCACGGCGATCTCCGCCCAGACGGCGGTAGGCAGATGCGCCCGGCTCTCTCGCACCTCATCGGCAAGCAGGAGGTCGGCCTTTTCGAGCTCGTCGTCGTCCGTGACGAATTCCTCGATCGACATCGACGCGGGAAACGGCGCGCGGAGCTCGGCGCGCAGGTATTCATGCGCCCCTTCGAGCCATTCGTTTTTGACGCAGACCCAGTACCCGCGTCCGGTGTTGACGCTGTACTGGTGATCGGACTGCACGATGAGCTGGAACGCGGCGGTATCGCGGCGCGCGGCGTGCAGGCGGGTAAGCGGCGCGGGGGTCTCCCCGCTGGCGCAGAGCTTGAGGCGGAAGGCCTCGTCGGTGATTTGCAGAGTTGCGGCCATGGCGGCGTCCTTTCTTTCTTTGAAAACGGCGGGAGAAAACCCATTCCGTGAGTTTTTTGACGGTTCGTCGTCTGCATTATAGCATACCGGGGTCAAAAATGCAAGACAGCGGCTTGCATTTGTCCGCGTCCGTGCTATAATAGGAAAATACAAGAGGGGGAGTGCGCTTTATGTGGATTTTATACGCGGCGGGCTCCGCGATTTTCGCGGGTATTACGTCGATTCTTGCAAAATGCGGCATCCGCAAGACGGATTCGAACGTCGCGACGGCGATCCGCACGATCGTCGTGCTGCTTTTTGCGTGGGTGATGGCGGGTATCTCCGGCTCCATCGGCACGATTGGAGAGATCGGCGGGCGGACGTGGGCGTTTCTCGTGCTGTCGGGGCTCTGCACCGGCGCGTCGTGGCTGTGCTATTTCCGGGCGCTGCAGCTCGGGCGGGTCAACCGGGTCGTGCCGGTCGACAAATCGAGCACGATCCTGACCGTCCTGTTCGCGGCGGTCTTCCTGCACGAGGGCATCACCGTCTGGAAGGCGGCCGGCGTCGCGGCGATGGGCGTCGGCACGTATCTGATGATCCGGAAGCAGGAGGACGAGCCGGAGGGAGAGAAGACGGGGAAGAGCTGGTTTGTCTACGCCGCGCTGTCGGCGGTGTTCGCGGCGCTGACGTCGATTTTAGGCAAGCTCGGCATCGAGGGCGTGGAGTCGAACCTCGGCACGGCCATCCGCACGGGCGTCGTGCTCGTGATGGCGTGGGTCGTCGTGTTCGCGACCGGAAAGGGCGGGGAGGTGCGCCGCGTGCCGCGCGGAGAGCTCGGCTTCATCGCGCTGTCGGGACTCGCGACCGGCGCGTCGTGGCTCTGCTACTACCGCGCGCTGCAGGAGGGTCCCGCGAGCGTCGTCGCGCCGATCGACAAGCTGAGCATCCTCGTCACCGTCGCGTTCTCGCGCCTCGTCTTCGGCGAGCGCCTGACGCGGCGCGCGGCGGCGGGGCTTGCGCTGATGACCGCCGGAACGCTCGTCATGCTGATACGGTAACAGCCAAAAAAACGGCAGCCGGAGCAAACTCTGCCTCTCCGGCTGCCGTTTTTTATCTTTATCTGACGCTGTACAGGATCTCTCCGTACCCCGGATAGGGCCAGAGCTCCTCGGGGATGCGGGTCTCGAGCTCGTCGACGACCTCGCGCAGGGCTTCCATGCCGGCTGCGACGTGGTCGCGGTAGAAGACGGCGAGCTCCTGCGCGGGGATGTCCCCGTCGGCGGAGAGCACGTCGGAGGCGAGCCGGTCGAGCCGGTCGACGAGGCTTTCCGTCAGCGAGCCGAGGTGGATCAGCTCGCGCGTTTCGACGGCGTTCGGCAGCGAGAGCCGCGCTTTGCGCTCTGCCAGCTCCGCGACGCGGTTCTGGTACTCGAGAGAGGCGGGCAGGATCCCGCGCTTGACCATGTCGAGCATCGTCAGCGCCTCGATGCGAATGGTTTTCGAGTAGTTTTCGAGCATGATCTCGCAGCGGGAGTGGATCTCGTCCGCGGTGAACACGCCGTGGCGCTCGAACAGGGCGATATGCCGGGGCGTCTCGTAATGCGCGAGCGCGTCGGGCGTCGTGCGCAGGTTCGGCAGTCCGCGCCGGGCGGCTTCCTCCACCCATTCGGCGGAATAGCTGTTGCCGTCGAAGAGGACGCGGCGGTGCTCGCGGATGGTGCGGCGGATCAGCGCGTCGAGCGCCGGACGGAAGTCAGGCGCGGCCTCAAGCTCGTCTGCAAAGCGCGAGAGGGTCTCGGCCATGATGGTGTTGAGCACGACGTTCGGGCCGGAGACGGAGAAGGAGGCGCCGGGGGAGCGGAACTCGAACTTGTTGCCGGTGAAGGCGAACGGCGAGGTGCGGTTGCGGTCGGTCGTGTCGCGCGGGAAATGCGGCAGGACGGTCACGCCGATCTCCATCGGGCGGCGCTCGTCGGCGTGGGCGCTCTTCCCCTGTTCGAGACGGTCGAGGATCGCGGTCAGCTCGTCGCCGAGGAAGATGGACATGATCGCGGGCGGGGCTTCGGCGGCGCCGAGACGGTGGTCGTTGCCGGCGCTCGCGACGGAGATGCGCAGCAGCTCGGGGTATTCGTCGACCGACCGGATGACGGCGACGAGGAAGAGCAGGAACTGCGCGTTTTCGGCGGGCGTGTCGCCGGGATCGAAGAGATTGACGCCGGTATCGGTCTGCAGCGACCAGTTATTGTGCTTGCCGGAGCCGTTGACGCCCGCGAAGGGCTTTTCGTGCAGCAGGCAGGCCATGCCGTGGCGGTCGGCGAGGGTGCGCATCAGCTCCATCGTGAGCTGGTTGTGGTCGGCGGCGAGGTTCGCGGAGGTGAAGATGGGCGCGAGCTCGTGCTGGGCGGGCGCGGCCTCGTTGTGCTTCGTCTTGGCGAGCACGCCGAGCTTCCACAGCTCGCAGTCCAGCTCCTTCATGTACGCCGCGACGCGCGGCGGGATCGCGCCGTAGTAGTGGTCGTCCATCTCCTGCCCCTTCGGCGGTCTCGCGCCGAACAGCGTGCGGCCGCAGTACTGCAGGTCGGGACGGCGGCGGAAGACCTCGCGGTCGACGAGGAAGTATTCCTGCTCGGGGCCGACGGTGGAGGTGACGCGGTGG
Source organism: Clostridiaceae bacterium (assembly GCA_016297585.1). Lineage (GTDB taxonomy): Bacteria > Bacillota > Clostridia > Oscillospirales > QAMX01 > JAAZKA01. The sequence continues at coordinate 982 of JAEDGJ010000153.1, read as the reverse complement.
ACGCCCTCCGCGCCGAAGAGCCGCAGGATGCGCAGCGCCTGGCGCTCGAGCGCCTCCATCGAGCGCAGGAGCGGCGTTTTCTTGTCAAGCGCCTGCCCGCCGTACGCGCAGAAGGCGGTCGGGATGTAGAGGGTCTGGTCCTTGATGAAGGCATAGGAGGTGGGGTCCCAGGCGGTGTAGCCGCGCGCCTCGAACGTGGCGCGCAGACCGCCGGAGGGGAAGCTGGACGCGTCCGGCTCGCCCTGGATGAGCTCCTTGCCGGAAAATTCCATGATCACGCCGCCGTCGGCGGTGGGAGAGATGAACGAGTCGTGCTTTTCGGCCGTGATGCCGGTCATGGGCTGGAACCAGTGGGTGAAGTGCGTCGCGCCGAGCTCGATAGCCCAGTCCTTCATGGAATTGGCGACGACGTTGGCCGCGGCCAGATCGAGGCGCTTGCCCTCGTGGATGGCGGCGTAGACATCTTTAAAAACAGCCTTCGGAAGCTTCTGCTTCATCACGGCTTCGCTGAACACATGGCAGCCAAAGAAATCCGATACAGTCTGCATAAGAAACTCCTCACTTTCTAAAAAAGCGGCAAAGGCACGCACAGAATCGATGCTGTACGACGCCTTTGCCGTTTTTACGTTTCCATGTGAACCGGATCCGGCGGGACCCAAGCCGTTTGTTTGAGCGCATTATACGCGCCGCGGCGGAAAATGTCAAGCGTCTGCCGCAAAAAATGGTATTCGTTTTACTTATTGCTGTGTTCAGCAAAATCAATAAAAATGATAGTGGCTTTTTGTTGACATCAACGAAGCAGCTCGCTAAAATAGAACCAAAAATTCTTCGCCATGCAGACAAGTGTATGTTTGGAAGAAACACAAAGGAGGCGGGACGATGCAGGAACCACGAAAAAGCACGCTGCTTTTCGTGCAGGACGCCGCGGCGGAACCAGCGGCGCTCGGCGCGTTCGCCGCAGAGCAGCCGGCGCTGGCGCTCG
>JAEDGJ010000009.1 GCA_016297585.1 Clostridiaceae bacterium | reverse complement strand
TTTGCCATGCGTATTCTCGCCATCGGCGCGCATCCCGACGACTGCGACCTCTGCTTCGGCGGTACGGCCGCGCTGTATGCCCGCGCGGGGCATCAGGTCAAATTCATCTCCGCGACCAACGGAGACACCGGCCATCACCGGATCGGCGGAGGCGCCCTTGCCCGCCGCCGCTACGACGAAACGCAGGAATCCCGCCGGCTTTCCGGCATCGCGGAGTACGAGGTCTTTGACATCCACAACAACGGTCTCGTCGCGGACATCCCCACCCGCGAGCGCTTCATCCGCGCCATCCGCGAGTGGAAGCCCGACGTCCTCTTCACGCACCGCACCGTCGACTACCATCCCGACCACCGCGCGACGGCGCAGCTCGTGCAGGACTCGTCCTACGCGATCATCATCCCGAATGTCTGCCCCCTGACGCCCGTCCTGCACCGCGCACCGGTCATCTGCTATTTCGCCGACCGGTTCCGCAAGCCCTGCCCGTTTGACCCGCAGATCGTCGTGGACATCGACGAAACCGTCGAGACGAAGCTTGCGATGTTCCGCGCGCAGGAGTCCCAGGTATTCGAGTGGCTCGCCTACACGAACGGCAACGAAGATCAGGTGCCCGCAGACCCCGACGAGCGCGACGAATGGATCCGCCGGGAAACCTCCTTAAAGCGCAGCTACGAGGGCGCCGACCGCTTCCGTGCGCAGCTCATCGCCAAATACGGCGAGGAACGCGGCAGCGCGGTCCGTGCGGCGGAGGCGTTTGAGATCTCCGAATACGGCCGCCAGCCGTCGGAGGACGAAATCGCCGAGCTGTTCCCGTTCTGAGGGCCGCGGCGTGCCGAAAGAGAAAAAAAGGGCGCCCCTGCGTGCGGATATGCACGTCCATACGCGGTTTTCCTGCGATTCCACGGAGGAAATGGACGCCTACTGCGTCCGTGCCGTGCAAAGCGGCATCGGCATCGTCTGCTTTACCGAGCACATCGACTACAATCCGTGCGACAACGGCTACAACTACTACCGCGCGGAGGAGTACTTTGAAACCGTTCAAAACATGCGGGAGCGCTACGGCGGGACGCTGAAAATCCTGACCGGCATCGAGTTTTCCGAGCCGCAGTTGTACACCCGGGAGCTGGACGCGCTGCTGCGGTACCCCTACGACTTCGTCCTCGGCAGCATCCACTTCTGGGTCGGAGACCTGTTTCCCTCCCAAATGACGCGCGCGGGCGTGTCCGCGGAGGAATGCTTTGAAAAATACTGGGCAGCCATGCGGGACATGACTGCCTGCGGACACTTCGACTGCATCGGGCACCTCGACTTCCCGAAGCGCTATTACGGCTGCCTGCGGTACGACCGCGAAATGCTGACGCAGATCCTGCAGACGGCCGTACAGGGCGGGCTGATTCTCGAGCTGAACACCTCCTCCCTGCGCCGGGGGCTGCCTTCGATGATGCCGGAGGACGAGCTGCTGCGGCTCTACCGCGGCTGCGGCGGCCGGTACGTCACCGTCGGCTCCGACGCGCACCGTGCCGCCGATCTCGGCGCGGACGGGGACGCCGCCCGGGCAAGCCTCCGCTCGCTCGGACTGACGGAGGTGTATTTCGAGCGCCGCCGGATGATTCGGCTGCCGTAACGCGCAAAGTCCCGCCGGAGCGTTGACTTTTCCGCCGGTTTTTCGTATAATGACAGCGGAACGATCAAATCCGCAAAAGTTTTTCCCGGCCTTGACCGGCTTACCAAACGCACAAAGGAGGCGCACGCCTTGGCGCAGACCATCCTGTTCGACCTCGACGGCACGCTGACCGACCCCGCCGCCGGCATCACCCGCTCCGTCGCCCACGCGCTGCGGCATTACGGCATCGAAGTGAGCGATCTGTCGACGCTCCATCCCTTTATCGGACCGCCGCTGGACGACTCCTTCGAGCGCTTCTACGGCTTTTCGCATGAGCGCGCGGTCGAGGCGATCGGCTATTACCGCGAATACTTCCGCGACACCGGCATCTTCGAAAACGAGGTCTATCCCGGCATCCCCGAGCTGCTCGGCGCACTGCGCGCTGCCGGAAAGACGCTTGCCGTCGCGACCTCGAAGCCGGAGGTCTTTGCCGTCCGCATTCTCGAGCATTTCGGGCTTGCCGGATACTTTTCCGAAACGGTTGGCAGCGAGCTGGACGGCACGCGCGTCAAAAAGCACGAGGTCATCGCGGAAGCGCTCCGCCGCACCGGCGCGCCGAAAGAGGACACCGTGATGGTCGGCGACCGGGAGCACGACGTCCTCGGCGCGAAGCGTGCGGGGATCCCCTGCATCGGCGTGCTGTACGGCTACGGCAGCGCGGAGGAGCTGACCGCCGCCGGCGCCGCGGCGCTCGCGGAATCGCCGGAAGCGCTGCTTGCCCTTCTTCGGCGGTGAGAAAACACCGTTTTACCATGAAATGAGAGGATCGCTATGAACGAATTTACCGTCAATCTGGAACGCCTGCAGGCCGCCGTCGCCGCGTCGGACTTCGACGCCGTCGTGCTGACCTCGCCGGAAAACTGCTTTTTCGTCACGGGCGTGGACGCCGAGTGCATGGTGCTCGTTTCGGCGGACGACGCCGTCTTTGCGACGGATTTCCGCTATGCGGAAGCCGCCGCGCGCGTGCTGGGAGAGATGAAGCAGGAGATGACCTCCGTTTCCCACCCCTATACCGCGATCGTCAACGACTTCATCGCGCAGCACGCCGTCCGGACGCTCGCGTTCGAGGGCTCGCTGTCCTACGCGGCATATGCGCGCGCCAAAACGGACTACCATGCGGAGCTCGTCGAATGCGGCGATCTGCTGCACGATCTGCGCCGCATCAAGCAGCCGTTTGAATTGAAACGGCTCATCGCCGCGCAGGAGATCACCGACGCCGTCTTCACGGAGATGCTCGGCGTCATCCGCGCGGGCGTCAGCGAAAAGGAGCTGGCGCTGGAGCTGTATAACCGCCTCCTCCGCCACGGCGCGCAGGGACTGTCGTTTTCCTCCATCGTCGTATCCGGCGAAAACGGCTCGCTCTGCCACGGCGTACCCGGCGACCGCGTCGTCGGCAAGGGCGAGTTCGTCACGCTCGACTTCGGCTGCAAGGTCGGAGGCTACTGCTCCGACATGACGCGCACCGTCGCCGTCGGCACGCCGTCCGATACCATGCGCGAGGTCTATGACATCGTCCTCCGCGCGCAGAACGCGGCGCTCGCGTGCGCAAAGCCCGGCGTCGTCGGACGCGATCTCGACGCCGTCGCGCGGAAGATCATCTCCGACGCGGGCTACGGCGACGCGTTCGGCCACGGACTCGGCCACGGGCTCGGCATCCTCTGCCACGACACCGACGGCGCGTCTCCCCGCAATACGCGCACGCTTCCGGAAGGCACCGTCACGACGATCGAACCCGGCATCTACCTCGCCGGACGCTTCGGCGTGCGCATCGAGGACGTCGCCGTGCTGCACGACGGCGGCTGCACGGACATCACGCACTCTCCCAAAGAGCTGATCGTCCTGTAAAAAAGGAGTACGCCATGAAAACGATCGATATTCTCTCCGTCGGCGACGTCAACATCGAGGTGACGCTTGCCGGACTGCCGTCGATGCCGAAGCTCGGCCGCGAGATCCTCGCGGAGAACGCCTACCGCACGCTCGGCGGCTCCACCGTCAACACGGCGGTCGGACTTGCGCGGCTGGGACTGCGCTCCGGCTTTGTCGGCAAGGTCGGACGCGACGACGACGGCGCGTTCCTGATCCGCACGCTCGAGGGCTTCGGCGTCGACGCGTCCCATATGCGCACCGACGATCACGCGCCCACCGGCATCACGGTCTCGCTTGCCACGGCGGGCGACCGCGCGATGGCGACCTGCCTCGGCGCGATCGGCACCCTCACCGCCGCCGAAATTCCCGACGAGCTGCTCGCCTCCGCGCGCCATCTGCACGTCGCGGGCTATTTTCTCCAGACCGCGCTGCGTCCTTCCCTGCCCGCGCTGTTCGACCGGGCGCACGCGCTTGGTCTGACCGTCTCGCTCGACACCGGCTGGGACGACAGCGAGCGCTGGGAAGGCGTCGCGGCGCTTTTACAGAAGACCGACATCTTCTTCCCCAACGAAAGCGAAGCGACCGCCATCACCGGGCTTGCCGACATCCACGCCGCCGCCGACCGCCTCTCGACGCTTGTGCGGATGGCCGTCGTCAAGCACGGGCCCCACGGCGCGATCCTCCGCACGGGCGATACCGCGCTGGAGCTGCCCGCCTATCCCGGCACGCCCGTCGACACCACCGGCGCGGGAGACGCGTTCAACGCTGGCTTCCTCGGCGCGTATCTGCGCGGCATGCCCATCGAGACCTCGCTGCGCTATGGCCTCGCCGCCGGCTCGATCAGCGTGACCCGCCCGGGAAGCGCCGCGTCCTGCCCGACGCTCGACGAGGTGCGCGCGCTGGTCGGCGAATAACTGTCCGCACAGTGCGCACAACTGTGCGCCGAATTTCCTTGACAAACGCGGAAAATGGGTATATAATCAGCATCAAAGGTTATGACGGGAACAGTAGGCGCGGGAAGCGTCCGCTCAGAGAGGACAGCATTTGGCTGTGAGCTGTCCGCGGATGGCCGCGATCCGAATACCCTCCCCGAACTGCCGCGCGGAAGTGCCGGACGAAAAACGTCGGGCGAGTATGCGCGGACGCAGCCCGCGTTAAGGGAAAACGAGTGGCGGCTCGTGCGATCATGCCGCAATCAGAGTGGAACCGCGGGTTTTATAGGAGCCCGCCTCTGAATCAATATCAGAGGCGGGCTTTTTTATGTCCTAAAAAAAGGGCTGCCCGCCGTGAAAGGACGGTTTTATCCCATGAACATCACCCTCAAGGACGGCTCCCTGCTCGCTCTGGCGGACGGCGCGAGCGCAGGAGAGGCCGCGCAGGCCATTTCCGCGGGTCTTGCCCGTGCGGCGCTGGCGGCGAAGGTCAACGGCGAAGTCGCGGAGCTCTCCGCGGTCTTAAAGGACGGCGACACACTGGAAATTCTGACGGGCGCCGACGCCGACGGGCTGCGCGTGCTGCGTCACAGCGTCTCCCATGTGATGGCGCAGGCCATCAAGCGTCTCTGGCCGAACGTCAAGCTCGCCATCGGCCCGTCGATCGACCGCGGCTTCTACTACGACATCGACCGCGACGGCGGCTTCTCGATGGACGACCTCGCGAAAATCGAGGCCGAAATGAAGAAGATCATCAAGGAAGACGAAAAAATCGAGCGCTTTGAGCTGCCGCGCGAGGAAGCCATCGCGTTCATGACCGAAAAGAACGAGCCGTATAAGGTCGAGCTGATCCAGGACCTCCCCGAGGACGCCGTCATCAGCTTCTACCGCCAGGGCGAGTTTACCGACCTGTGCGCGGGTCCGCATATCCCGAACACCGGCCGCATCAAGGCCAACGCCTTCAAGCTCACCTCCTCCACGGGCGCGTACTGGCGCGGCGACTCCAAGCGCAAGATGCTCGCGCGCATTTACGGCACCGCGTTCATGAAGAAAGAGGACCTCGACGCGTATATCGCGCAGATGGAAGACGCGAAAAAGCGCGACCACAACAAGATCGGCCGTGAAATGGAGTATTTCACCACCGTCGACGTCATCGGTCAGGGTCTGCCGATCGTCCTGCCGAAGGGCGCGCGCGTCATCCAGCTCCTGCAGCGCTGGGTCGAGGACGTCGAGCAGGCGCACGGCTATCTGCTGACGAAGACCCCCTATATGGCCAAGCGCGAGCTCTACAAGATCTCCGGTCACTGGGATCACTACCTCGACGGCATGTTCGTCCTCGGCGACCCGGACGATGAGACGAAGGAATGCTTCGCGCTGCGTCCGATGACCTGCCCCTTCCAGTATCAGGTGTTCTTAAACCGCGCGCGCAGCTACCGCGACCTGCCGATGCGCCTCGGCGAGACGTCCACGCTGTTCCGCAACGAGGACTCCGGCGAAATGCACGGCCTGATCCGCGTGCGCCAGTTCACGATCTCCGAAGGCCACCTCGTTCTGCGTCCGGAGCAGCTCGAAGAGGAGTTCAAGGGCTGCCTGGAGCTCGCGAAATACTTCCTCGGCACCGTCGGTATGCTGGAGGACTGCACCTTCCGCTTCTCGCAGTGGGATCCCGCGAATCCGAACAACAAGTACGAGGGCACGGCCGAGCAGTGGGAGCAGGCGCAGGCGACGATGAAGAAGATCCTCGACGACCTCGGCGTCGATTACACGATCGGCATCGACGAGGCGGCGTTCTACGGCCCGAAGCTCGATATCCAGTACAAGAACGTCTTCGGCAAGGAGGACACCATCGTCACCATCCAGATCGACATGCTGCTGGCGGAGCGCTTCGGCATGGAGTACACCGACGAGGACGGCAAGAAGAAGCGTCCGTATATCATCCACCGCACGTCGCTGGGCTGCTACGAGCGCACGCTCGCGTATCTGCTGGAGAAATACGCCGGCGCGCTGCCGACGTGGCTCGCGCCCGAGCAGGTGCGCGTGCTGACGATCACCGACCGCGCCGCCGCCTATGCCGCGCAGGTCAAGGAAAAGCTCGACGCGATGGGCGTGCGCTGCACGGTCGACAGCCGCAACGAGAAGATCGGCTACAAGATCCGCGAGGCGCAGCTTGAGAAGATCCCGTATATGCTCGTTCTGGGCGACAAGGAAGCCGAAGCGGGCGAGCTCGCCGTCCGCGACCGCCGCGACGGCTCCACCAGCACGATGAGCTTCGACGCGTTCGCCGGAAAGCTCGCAGCGGAGATCGCGACGAAGGCAAGATAACCGTTCGAATCCGCGCAAAAACCGCGCCGGGGCTGCTTTCAAAAGAAGCGGTCCCGGCGCGGTTTATGCTTTTCGCAGGCTTCGGAAACCGTCTTTTTCACGCTGCCCGGCGCCGAATCCGTCTTTCGGTCTTGACAGCCGCAAATCCGCACTATATAATACAGGTATTCATGAATCCGATGATATCTCCGGGCTTTTTTCAGCTTTTTTCGGATGCCGGCAGGTTCCGCCCGCCCATCCCGGCTGAAAAAACGGCCGGGACAGGATGGGTATTTCAGCCGTGACGATATCGAATGAAACCGCAGCCGCCCGCACCGTCTTCGCCGAGCGTCTGACCGCCGCGCCGGTATGGAACAACACTGCCATCGACGAGGCAGTCTGGGGCGAGCCCGCCGCGATCCTCACCCCCGACGCCGAAGATGCCGAGCTCGTCTACGCCTCCGGCAGCGGCACCGCCTACGACGGCGCCCAGGTCCGGCTCTATCTCCGCTGGGACGACGCCTGCCTCTATGTCGCCATCCGCGCCGACGACCCCGACGGGCATCCCGCTGTCAGCGCACCCGGCGAGACCTGGACCGGCGACGCCCTCCAGCTCTTTCTCGATCCCGAAGGCGCCGCGGCTTCCGGCAATCCCGCCTTTCCCTTCTCCTCCAGCTGCCGCAATCTGACCTTCAACCGGGTCACGGGCGGCGCGCTTGAGCTAAACGAACACTCCGGCAAAGCGGGCTTTGACAATACCCGCCCCGCCCCCGGTCTTGAGAAGTCTTACCGGTACGACGGCGGGCGCCTTGACATGATGCTCAAAATCCCGCATTCCGCCCTCGGTGTCGCGGACGGCGATGCCGAGGCGGGGTTTGCCTACGGCTTCGGCATCGCAAAGTTCTTCAGCGGCGAAGACTGCAGCTGGACCGCCCATCTCGACTGGGGCAGATCCGGCCGGAACGGCGGCATCGCCGTCGTTCTCTGGGATAGCTCCGCCCCCGAGCGAAGGCCCGACGCCGAAAAGCTCGTCAGGATCAGCGCCGCCGCGAACGCCAATGCGTCCGCGCAGGCAGACGACCTTAAAACCGGCACCCGTCTCGTCTCTACGGCGCGGGGAACGTATGGGGTTTATGTCAATCGTATCCGCCACAATTCCAACAATTATAACGCCGCTTACAACCAGTTCTCGCTCGTCTCCGTCACCGGCAGGGATGCCAAAAAGCTCGCGTTCCAGTACACGGCAGAGGACAGCGTCGACATTCTCGCTGCCGGCGACCGGATTTACATCGTCGGCGGCGCCTCTTCGCTCGTGCAGAAGCCCGGGCCCCAGAAGGCCGTCCTCGATCTGTGGTACTATAACGAGGCGTCCGGCGTGCTGCAGGGCTATCACACGCGGCAGTTTTCCTTCGAAGGCGGCAGTCCGTTCCGTTATCAGACGGCGTTCGTCCGCGGAGATGCCGTCACCGCGGTTTTTTCGGCGGAAGAGGGCGGACTTTCCCGGCTCGCGTGGGCAAAGTTCGATCTCCGCGCCGGAAAATGGTCGGCCCCCGTCACGGCCGGCGCACCGGTGCCGCCGGTCGGCGGCGAGGTCTATGCGTTTGCCGCGGCGGACGGTTTTGCGCTGGTCTATGCGAGCGGCACGTCCGTGCAGCGCGTCCGCGTCCCGGAATCCGCGCGGCAGACGGTTTTTGCCAATACGCTGTCCTCCGGAACGCTGCTGGATGCTTATATGAGCGCTTCCGGCGAGCTGTACACGCTGATTTCGCGTGGCGGCGGCATCGGGCTTTACCGGGACGGCGCGTTTCTTTCGGTTCTGCCCGGCGGCGGAGCCGACCGCTATGCGAAGATGACCGAAATCGGAGGCTCTGCATACATCGTGACCATGAAGCGCGGCACGGGCGCCTCCTATCAGCTCTTCCGCGACGGGGTTCTGCTCCGGGAAGAGCAGCTCAGCGCCAGAATCGTTCCCGCCGCGAGCCATGAGATCACCGACCGGGCAACGGGCTCCACCCGAACCGGCGCGATCACCGTCATGTTCCCGGCGGAGCGCGGAAGCCTCGGCTGGTACGCCTTCGAAATCGCGCCGGACTGACGCCGTCCGGAACAAAAGCAGAAAGGGCAGGTCGCCCCGGGATAACGCTTTCGCTGTCCCCCGGCTTTTGCAGTGGGTTTCCCTGTATGACAATTCCGTCTTCTCCCGGCGGCCATGCCGGGGTTCGATTTTCCGACGTGCGCGACATCACGGCGGAGCTCGGCGGCGTCACCGCCTCCGAAAACGGCATTCACGGCGGCCATCAGACCCGCGTGGTGCGCACCCCGGGCGGCACGTTCGCGGCCTATATCACCGCCCAGACGGACGCCATGAACGAGTTCTCCATCATAAAGATCAACGACGACGGCACCTCCCGGATCCTCTATCAGGATTATCAGAACTACGACTCGAGCTCCGTCAACATCTTCGCCGACAGCGGCGGCACCGTCTATGTCGCCTCCCTCACGGACGACAAGCTCAGCGGCATGAACACGCCCGAGGGCGCTTTCCTGTGCATCTACCGCGTCGACCCCGTCACGCTGGAGGTGCAGGGCTATACCGCCCGCGGCGAGTTCGGAGAGTCCACCTCCTACGGCTACGGCTACTCGATGCCGGTTCCGGATTTCGCAAACCGGAAGATCTACGCGATCTTCTGCGCCGGCAATCTGCCCGGGCTTTTTGCGTGGTTTACCTTCGACCTCGATACGATGGCATGGGAAAAGGACGTCCGCACCGTCACGCTGCCCTCCGGACGGCACTGCTATCTCTACTGCTTCGCCGACGGACGCGGCGGCGCGTATGTGATCGGCCAGCGCGACGTATTGCGCGCCTCCGTCGGGAAGGACACCTTCCGGGACGCAGACTATGTCTGGGACAACTGGGATCTGTTCCGTTTTCCGGACATGACGAAGGAGGCCTTCACCGAAGTCCGCTTAGTCGACGCCGACGCGCTCTACACCCCCGAATGGTACCCCAACACCGTCGGCACCAGCGCCTTTCTGGATCGGGACGGCTTCCTGCACCTCCTCTACCGCGTGCGTATGTACCCCGCCTCCGCCATCCACGGCGATACCGGGGAGATATACCTTGGGCACGCGGTCTTCCGGGACGGCGCGCGCCTGTTCGACCGCCGCGTCGGGCTCACCTATCCGATGCAGGGGGAACGGCGCGTCTATGACCCGTCGATGCCGTCCGGCTACTGCACGCGCCTTGTCCAGGCTCCGGACGGGTCGCTGTACCTGATCGCGCTGCCGACGTCCGGGTACGCCGGTTCGACGTTCGACACGCTCGAGCTCTGGCGCGCCGACGACGCGCTCGGGAAAACCTGGAGCAAGATCGCCGAAAAGAAGCTGCTGACGTCGACGGAACCCATGGCAATCGACGGACTGGCCGTGACCGGCACCCTGCCGGACGGTGTCGTGGGGGTTCTGTACCACGAAAACACCGGCTCCGGCTATGCGCTGCGGTACCTGACCGTCACGCTTCCGTCCCGTCCCGCCGGATAACCGCAGCCAAAAATGCGTTTTCTCCCGTTTTTGTCACCGCAAGCCCCTTTTTTTGCAAGGGAACATCTTAACATACCGAGGTGTACTGCCATGAAACTGACCATTCAAGCCGGCTTCCACGCCCGTCAGAACTGCCCAATCGCCGTCCGCCTTCCCGACGGCGCGTCCTACGGCGCCTATACGCTGACCACGCCCGCCGGGGATCGCATCCCCGCGTTTGCCGCGGCCGGAACGCTCCGCTTTGTCCTGCCGTCCCTCGGCGAGGGCGAGGAGCTGACGCTCACCGCCGAAAAGACCGCCGTCTCCCCCTCTCCCGCCTGCGCAAGCGTGCAGCTCGCGGACCGCATCGCCGTTTCCGTCGCGGGACGTCCGTATACGGAATACTATTTCGGCGAAAAGACCGCCAAGCCCTATCTCGGCCCGATCTACGGCCCCTACGGCGAGCAGATCACCCGCCTGAACTTCGACGAGAAGGAGCACCGCCATCACCGCTCGGTGTGGTTCTCCCACGGCATCGTCAACGGCACCGACACCTGGGGCGAGGGTGAGGGGCACGGCTATATTCAGAATCTCGACATCTCCGACGTCGTCTCCTCCGACGCCTACACGTCATTCGTTGCGCACAACGTCTGGACGGACCGCGATCACCGCGCGCTTGCCGACGACACCACGGTCTTCCGCTTCTACAACACCCCCGCCTCCGCCTGCGTGTTCGACGCGGAGCTGACCCTGACCGCTTCCTACGGCGACGTCCTGCTCGGTGCGACCAAGGAGGGCGGCCCGCTCGCCGTGCGCGTCAACTACAACCTCACCGCCGAGAACACCGGACGCTTCGAAACCGGCGCCGGCGGCGTCAACGAAAAAGAGGTCTGGATGAGCCGCGCGCCGTGGTGCGACTATTACGGCATTGAGGACGGCCGCACCGTCGGCATCGCCATCCTCGACAATCCCGCAAACACCCGCTATCCGGCGTGGTGGCACGCCCGCAACTACGGTCTGATGGCGGCAAACTTCTTCAACCGCGGCGGCGATATGCGCATCCCCTCCGGCGCGTCCGAGACCTTCCGCTTCCGCGTCGTCGCGCACGCCGGTTCCGCCAAAGCGGCGGCCATCGACGCGAAATTCGCGGATTACGCCTACCCGCCCACCGTCACCGTGACGGATTAAGCGCATTTTCGAAAGAACACGCGGCGTTTTCCTGTTGACCGGGAGAACGCCGCGTGATATAATATCCAGGGTACGATTGGCCGATGTATGAAGGAGAAAGAGGTCGAAAATGAACATCCGCGACAAAAAATACACCATCGATATGACAACGGGGCCGATTCTCGGCAAGCTCCTGCGGTTTATCCTGCCGCTGGCGCTGTCCGGCATGCTGCAGCTTTTCTACAACGCGGCGGACATCATCGTCGTCGGCCGCTATGCGGGCAGCACCTCGCTCGCCGCCGTCGGCTCGACCGGGGCGCTGGTCAATCTGCTCGTCAACCTCTTTGTCGGCCTGTCCGTCGGCGCCTCCGTCATCACCGCGCAGTATTTCGGCGCGCGCCGGGACGAAGACGTGTCCGAAACCGTCCATACCGCGATGCTCTTAGGCCTGATCGGCGGCGTGATCGTCGGCGTCATCGGACTGGCCGCCGCCCGTCCCCTGCTGCATCTGATGGCGTCGCCCGACGATGTCATCGATCTTTCCGCGCTGTATCTGCGGATCATCTTCCTCGGCATGCCCGCGCAGATGATCTACAACTTCGGCAGCTCCATCCTGCGCGCCGTCGGCGATACCCGGCGTCCGCTGTATTTTCTCGCCTTCTCCGGCGCGGTCAACGTCCTTTTGAACCTGCTCTTCGTCATCGTCTTCGATATGGACGTCGCAGGCGTCGCGCTGGCAACGATCATCTCCCAGATCCTCTCGGCGCTGCTCGTCGTACAGTGTCTGATGCGCTCGGACGGCTCGTTCAAGCTCCGCCTGCACGGGCTGTGCATCAAAAAGGACAAGCTTTTCCAGCTCATCCGCATCGGTCTCCCCGCGGGACTTCAGGGCATCGTCTTCTCGCTGTCCAATATGCTCATCCAGTCCTCCGTCAACTCCTTCGGCTCCGTCGTCATGGCCGGCAACGCCGCCGCGGGCAACCTCGAGGGCTTCATCTACAACGCGCAGAACTCCGTCTATCAGGGCGCGCTGACCTTTACCGGCCAGAACGTCGGCGCCAAAAAGTACGAGCGCATCAGCCGGATCTGTCTGACCTCGCTGCTGACCGTCTCGACCATCGGAATCGTCATGGGCCTGACCGCCTACGCCTTCGGCCCGACACTCCTCGGCATCTACGACCCCGATCCGAACGTCATCTCCTACGGCATGATCCGTCTGCGCGTCTTCGGCTACACCTATTTCCTCTGCGGCGTCATGGAGGTCTTCGTCGGCATGCTCCGCGGCATGGGCTGCTCGTTTTTGCCGATGGTCGTCTCGCTTCTGGGCTCCTGCGTGCTCCGCATCATCTGGATCTACACGGTTTTCGCCGTCTTCCACACGCTGAATATCCTCTATATCTCCTACCCGGTCTCGTGGCTCATCACCGCCGGCACGCATTTCATCTGCTATCTCGTCATCCGGAAACGGCTGATCCGGCGCGCCGGGCTTCCTTCACAGAGCTGCTAAAACCAGCGCTTCTTTTTGAACAGGACGATCTCCCCCGCGACGATCAGCGCGCACAACCCGATAATCACGGGATAGCCGAATTTCCACCGCAGCTCCGGCATGTTGCTAAAATTCATCCCGTACCAGCCGACAATCAGCGACAGCGGCAGGAAGATCGACGTCACGACCGTAAAGAACTTCATCAGCTCGTTCTGGCGGATGTCGATCTGCGCCTGATACGCCTCCCGCACCTGGGTCAGATAGTCCCGCAGGTTCAGCACGGCGCGCAGGAGCCTCTCCACGCGGCTCTCCCAGATGGAAAACCAGCGCAGGCTCTCCTCCGACAGCAGCCCGTTGTCGTTTTCGCAGAGCTCGTCCGCGATGGACTGGAGCTGCTCGTAGTATTTCTTGAGCCGCAGCAGCTCGCGCCGCAGGTTGACGATCTCGTGCACGCACTCCTCCTCCCGCGTGATGACGGCGTCCTCCAGCCCGACGATGGTGTCCTCGAGCTGCTCGAGGTGCTTTGTATCCCCGCGGATGAGTCCCTGCAGGAAATCGTACATCGCCCGTTCATTCGTATCGGCGGTGTGGAACACGGACACCGCCTTGCGGTAGGAAAGCTCGTTTTCGCAGAGGAAAAACACGTCGTCCGCGTCGAGGTAAATGAGGATCTTCTCCGGTTCCGCCTCCACGTCGTAAATATCGTACCAGTCGAAGGCGAGAATGTCGAAATGCCGGAAGCCCTCGAAGGTTTCGATCTGCCCCTCTTTGATATACTCGATCAGCGCGCGGTCGATCCGGTCGGCAACCGAGGCAATATCCCGGATATAAAGCGTTTTCTGCATAAACGCACTCCTTTTCGTCGAAAAAAAGCGGATGGGAGCCTTCTTTTTCGAAAGGAGGTTTCCCATCCGCGCTGTTTTTATTGCGACTTTTCTTACTTCGCGAGCTTCGCGATCTCCTCGGCGAAATTCTCCTCGCGCTTGGCAAGACCTTCGCCCTTCTCAAAGCGGAAGAAGGACGCGATCTCGATGCTGCCGCCGACTTCCTTGGCGACCGCGGCGACGTGCTGGGCGATCGAGAGCTTGTTGTCCTTGACATACGCCTGATCGACGAGGCAGTTTTCCTGATAGAACTTGCCGATACGGCCGTCGACGATGCGGGCAGCGACCTTCTCGGGCTTGCCCTCTTCGAGGGTCTGCGCCATCAGGATCTCGCGCTCCTTGGCGAGGACATCCTCCGGCACCGCTTCGCGGTTGAGGTACTGCGGGCTCATCGCGCAGATCTGCATCGCGATGTCGCGGCCGAGCTCGGTAACGGTTTCGTTGCCGCGGATGGCCGGATCGACCTTCAGGGAAACGAGGACGCCGATCTTGCCGCCCATGTGGACATAGCCGACATTCAGGACATCGTCTCCGCCCTTGACGATTTCAAAGCGGCGGATCTTCAGGTTTTCACCGATGACGAGAACCTTCTCCTGCAGCGCGGCGGCGACGTCGAGCTGGTCGTCGTAGGGCTTCGTGAGCAGGTCTTCGACGCTTACGGGCTTGGTCTTCAGGATGACCTTCGCGACATCCGCGACGAAGCTCTTGAACTTGTCGCTCATCGCGACGAAGTCGGTCTCGGAGTTGACCTCGAGGATGACGGCGTCGCCGCAGCTCTCGCAGATCGCGGTGTGGATGATACCCTCGGCGGCGATGCGGCCGGCCTTCTTCTTCGCAGCGGCCAGACCCTTTTCACGCAGGAATTCGATCGCCTTATCAAAATCGCCTTCGGCCTGAGTCAGCGCCTTCTTGCACTCCATCATGCCGACGCCAGTCATTTCGCGCAGATGCTGTACGTCTTTAGCGGTAATTGCCATAGTTGTTCTCCTCCATCAAAAATCGAATCGCCTTATGCGTTCTCCAGCTCGCCGGATTCCTCGGCTTCGGCCTTCTCGGCGGAGCCGGCCTCGAGCTCGGAGCCCTGACGGCCTTCGACAATCGCGTTGGCCATCGTCTGCGAGATCAGCTTGATCGCGCGGATCGCGTCGTCGTTGCCCGGGATCACATAGTCGACCTCATCCGGATCGCAGTTGGTGTCGACGATCGCAACGATCGGGATACCGAGCTTGCGGGCTTCGGAGATGGCGTTCTTTTCCTTGCGCGGATCCACGATGAACAGCGCGCCCGGCAGCTTGCGCATCTCGACGACGCCGCCCAGATACTTCTGCAGCTTTTCGATTTCGCCGTGCAGCTTGATGACTTCCTTCTTCGGAAGGAGATCGAAGGTGCCGTCCTCGCTCATCTTTTTGAGCTGGTTGAGACGGTCGACGCGGCGGCGCATGGTCTTGAAGTTGGTGAGCATGCCGCCCAGCCAGCGGGCGTTGACATAGAACATGCCGACGCGCTCGGCTTCCTCGCGGATCGCGTCCTGCGCCTGCTTCTTGGTGCCGACAAACAGAACGGTCTCGCCGGCCGCGGCGGTATCGCGGACGAACATATAAGCCTCTTCGAGCTTCTTGACCGTCTTCTGCAGGTCGATGATATAGATGCCGTTGCGCTCCGTGTAGATGTAGGGAGCCATTTTCGGGTTCCAGCGGCGGGTCTGGTGTCCGAAGTGGACGCCGGCCTCCAGCAGCTGCTTCATGGATACGACTGCCATGGTGAATATCCTCCTTTTTGGTTATGCGGACGTATGAGCCCGTCCTCCAGACGCCGGCAGCACGCAAGGCCGCGCGCGCCCGACCGGAGCGCGAAGGCTTCCGGCACCGTAGGCGCATACAGCGTCTGTGTGTATTTTCATACTTGGGTAGTATACCATATCTGTCCGTAAAAAACAAGGGCATTTTCGACAAACCGAGCGCATATTTCCCGTCATTTTGCCGTTTTTTTCCGCCGTCCGTCCGGCGCAGCGGCGCAGGGACGAACGGCGGAGCAAAAATCTGTCAGAAATAGATGACCTGGCCCGATTCCATCGACTCGTTGGCGGCAAATCCGAGCTTGAGCGTCTTGTACGCGTCGGGATAGGGCGAACGGATGGCGGAGCCGTCTCCGGAGCGCACGGCGTCGAGGAAGACGCGGTCGAGGATGAAGGTCTGGTCGACCTGACGGTCGATGTCGCGCGTCTCGTGCGCGGTGCGGATGATCAGGTTGTTGCGGAGGCGGTAGTCGAGGATCATGTCGTCGAGCGTGATGACGTAGCCGCAGTTGGGACGGACGCCGCGGGAGTAGCAGCCGCTGACGAGCGTCGCGGTGACGTTGTTCGGGAAGCGCAGCACGGCGGTGGAGTGGTCGTCGGTGTCATATTCCTCCGACGCGTCGATGCCGGGACGCACGATGCCGCGCGAGCAGGTCGCGTACACGGACAGCGGCTCGCCGTAGAGCCAGCGCAGGCCGTCGAGCAGGTGGATGTTCTGCTCCACGAGCTGACCGCCGCAGGTGGACTTCTTCTGCCACCACCACACGCCGGGGATGCCGCCGACCCACGCGCCGTAGACCAGTCCGCCGGCCTTATGCCGGGGCAGCTCTTCCTTAATGATGTCGATCAGGTCGAGATAGCGGTCCTGGAAGCCGACGGAGGTGATCAGCCCCGTCTCCTCGACACGGCGGGCGATGGCTTCCGCCTGCCGGATGTCCATCGCCATCGGCTTTTCGACGATGAACGGCAGTCCGAGGTCGATCGCCGTCTCCTCCACGCCGATGTGGGCGGTCGGCTCGATGGCGATGACGACGGCATCGAGCGTGGAGCGGTTCTCATGCGCGTACAGATCGCGGTGATCCGTATAGATGCGGGTGCAGCCGAACTTGGCGGCCGCGGCATTCCGGCGATCCTCGCGCGGATCGGCGACCGCTACGACGGCGACGTCGTCCATCTGTAAAAACGAATTCATATGCGCGCCGGCTCTGCCGCCGCAGCCGATCAAGCCCAAACGAAGCTTTTCCATGGGGATACATCCTTTCCTTATTTCAGCTTCAGGGACGCTTTCCGTCCCATCCTGTCCGTATTATACAATACCGGAGCGGCAAAAGTCAACACGCCGCGTCAAAAGAGCACAAAAAATCGCCGCCCGCCTATGCGGTTCCTTCCGAAAAAGCCCGTCACGGGCTTCCGGTTGGAACGTCACTTTTCTATTGGCGCGTTCAGCATATTCGTCAAAAACACCCGGTCTTCTTTTGTATGTCCGTTTTAACAACCGCTTTCCGCTTTTCATCGGAACCGCGGTTCTGCTGCGCGGCCGCATCCGCAAAAAATCGTTTTCGCCGCGGATTTTCGACGGTTTTCCATTTTCATCCTCTTTGAACGAAAAGTTCAGCGAAAACGGGAATTAATTCAGCAGGAATAGTCAATTATCTCAGGAAAACCCGGTGGACATTTCTAAAATCTTGTGATATAATATCGTAATGTTAAATACAAGCTCCACATTTCTTAACATTTTGGTATTGGTTTTGTCATCCGTTCGTCAGAACCGGACTGTACTGCCTGCAAAAACATGTTTTCCGGGACCCGGCGGCTTTCGGAATCCGAGCGGCGTTTGTCTTCTTTTTCGCCCAAAGATCTCCTTTGCGCGCTTTCTTTGAAACGTCATGCGGCAAACCCGTGTCCGCGCTTTTGGCGCCGGGCGGTGCCTCCGGCCTCTGCCGTGCAGGCTCCCTTCCGGCGCAGATATTAAGTCAAATGTTATAGCCCCGGTTCCGCGCGGTTTTCGGACGCCGCCGGCAGATACGGTGCCGTTCCGGTGCTCCTCCTCCCCTTCCTCCGCGTCTCTTCCGTTTGTCGAAAAAGTCAAGAAAAGAATCGTATTTGCAATTTTTTCGCGTGCATTCCGACTTGGTATGACATAAACTCTCAGGTTTTTTCTTCCAAAGACAAGTTTTTGAAAGATTGTCCTACTTTTGATAAGATTGTACAAGGCTCGCCGGTTGACAAACGAAAATTTAATGGGTATAATGCTGAATGGCTTTTTTGATGAACATTCTTTTTTAGGAAATGTTTCATATTCTCCGTTCATTCCCTCTTATCCGGCATTTGTTTTTCGGCATATTCTTTGTTTTTTGCCGCCCTTCCGTCCGGCGGTACGTCCGCCGTCTCCGGTCAGCCCGACAGAGTCTTCCTTTCACTCTCGCTACATGCTCTCCATCTTCTCAAAAACGGCTTTTTGAATGCTTCCCCGCAACCATTAAATAAATCCATACTCTACAAGGAGGAAGGCGCAATGTCTCAGGCAGGCAAAAACACATTAGGTATTCCAAAGGTTTCCATCTGGAAACGGATTTGGAAACACAGAGCGCTCATGCTCATGCTTCTTGTCGGACTTGTCTATTACGCGATTTTCTGCTACGGTCCGATGTACGGTATCCAGATTGCGTTTAAGGACTACAAGTTCCGCAGAGGCATCTGGGGCAGCGAATGGGTTGGTCTGGAATGGTTCCGCAAGATGTTCTCCGGTCAGAACTTCCTGATCGTTTTCCGGAACACGCTCCTGATCAGTCTCTATAAGCTGATCGCCGGCTTCCCCGCGCCGATCATCTTCGCGCTGCTGTTAAACGAACTCGACGGCAAATGGTTCAAGAAAACCATTCAGACGGTCTCCTACCTGCCGCACTTCCTTTCCTGGGTCATCCTCGGCGGTATCTTCATGCAGATCCTCTCCCCGTCCACCGGCGCCGTGAACTACATCATTAAGATGTTCGGCGGCACACCGATCTACTTCCTCGGCGATATCCGCTGGTTCCGTTCGACGATGGTCATCCTGTCGGTCTGGAAGGGCTTCGGCTGGGGCAGCATCATCTACCTCGCGACGATGTCCAGCATCAACCCCGAGCTGTACGAGGCCGCGACCATCGACGGTGCGAACCGCTGGAGACAGACCATCAACATTACGCTTCCCGCCCTCGCGCCCATCATCGCCATCATGTTCATCATGAACTCCGGCTCCATCATCAATGACGACTTCGACCAGATCTTCAATCTCTATAACGAAACGGTCTACCGTGTCGGCGACGTTATCAGTACTTACACTTATCGTCAGGGCCTTGTCGAAATGAAGTACAGCTATACGACGGCTGTCGGTCTGTTCAAGAACGTTATTTCCTTCGGCATCATCCTGCTGACCAACTTTATCACCTCGAAGTTCAGCGATTACGGTATTTGGTAATTTCCCGCACTTCGCCGCCCATGAGTTTTTGATTATTTCGATTGGAGATGAGCATACATGGTTCAAAAGCGATCCATCGGCGAGCAGATTTTCAACGTTGCGAATATTCTCTTCATGATCCTGCTGGCCATCTGTACGATCTATCCGTTCTGGAACGTCTTTATCACCTCGATCAGCCCCGCAGGTGAGGCCAACGCCTACAGCCTGCACCTCTGGACGTTCAATCCCACCTGGGAAGGCTACCGCAAGGTCTTAAGGAACTCCTACCTTCTCGTCGCCTACCGGAACACGATTGTCCGTACCGTCGTCGGTACCGCAGTCAACGTCTTCCTCTCCTGCCTGGTCGCCTATCCGCTTTCCAAGAAGTATCTGCCGCTGCGCAACGTCTGGACGGGCATCATCGTCTTTACGATGTTCTTCTCCGGCGGTCTGATCCCTTCCTACCTGCTGATGAAGTCCCTCGGTCTGGTCGGCTCCTTCTGGGCGCTGATTCTCCCGGGCGCGATCGGCACCTACAACATGATCATCGTCCGCAACTACTTCCAGTCCCTCCCCGCCGACATCGAAGAGTCCGCCCGTATCGACGGCGCCTCCGAGCTGCGCGTGCTGCTGCAGATCATCCTGCCGATTTCCGTTCCGATTATCGCGACGGTCTCCCTGTGGTACGCCGTCGGTCACTGGAACGCCTGGTTCGACGCCATGATCTACACCTCCTCCGATAATATGATGGTTCTGCAGCTCCTGCTGCGCCGCATGGTCATCGAAGGCTCGTCCCAGTACATGGAATCCGGCGGCGCCGGCACCATGGACTCCTCCGAGTATGTCATGACCCCGACGATCATCAAGAACACCGCGATCGTCGTTGCGACCGTCCCGATTATGTGCGTCTATCCGTTCATCCAGAAGTACTTCATGAAGGGTATTATGGTCGGCTCCCTGAAGGGCTGATCTTTGCCAAAAACAATTCATTCTAAGGAGGACACACCCCATGAGCAAGAAGCTCGCCCGTGTTCTGGCTGTTGTTCTGGCTGCCGCGCTGGTTATCACCCTCGTCGGCTGCAGCGGCGACACTTCCACGAACACCACCGCGGCGACGACTGCGGCTGCTACCACCGCTGCCGGCACCACCGCCGCTGACACCACCGCCGCTACCACTGCGGCTGACACCACCGCCGCCACCACCGCCCCCGCTTCCGCCGATGCGGTTCACATCCGCTGGGTCGGCGCCGAGTATGGTGCCGTCGATGAGGATGCGCCGATCAAGCTGGCTGTTGAAGAGCGCTTCAATGTCGACTTCGAGCTGATCTACATCGAATCCACCACCTACGCCGAGCAGATGGGCCTGCTCTTCGCCTCCGACGATGTTCCGGATGCGTTCCACGCCCGTTCCGTCACGATCTACAACGAGTGGGTCAACCAGGAGATGCTCGCCCAGTTCACCCTCGATCAGGTGAAGGAATATGCTCCCAACGTCTATGAAGAGATCGCGCACTGGTCCGATAAGGTCGACTTCGACCTGTGGGATGCTGTCCGCATCAACGGCGACATCTACGGCCTGCCGCAGCTCAACACCGACGGCACCTTCGCCGCTCCGATCGTCTACCGTGACGACTGGATGGCCAATGTCGGCATCGAGAAGGAGCCCGAGACGATCGCCGAGTGGACCGATCTGTTCTATGCCTTCGCGAACGACGATCCCGACGGCAACGGCACGAACGACACCTATGCTCTGTCCAAGAGCGGCATGAAGCCCTTCTGGGGCCTCTCCGGCTACTGCGATGCCACCTGGAGCAAGCTTCCCGACGGCACGATCGGCTACGGCAACGTGCAGCCTGAGATGAAGGAAGTCCTCGCGATGTTCGCGAAGTGGTATGCCGACGGCGTGCTCGATCCCGAGTACATCACCGGCGAAAACACCGGCGGTTACTGGGCGCTCTCCCACAGCTTCCTCAACGGCCGTATCGGTATGACCAGCCACGGCTCCTACTACCACTGGAACTATCCGTACTATGAAGGCAATGCCGGCGGCGCGAACTATCAGCCCTTCGTGGAGCTGAATCCGGAAGGCTCCTACACGATTGCCAAGCAGGTCCCGAAGACTGAGGACGGCGTCGGCTCCATGCCCACCGGTCTCGGCACCACCGGTTCCCAGTTTGTCATGGGTTATCAGGTTGAGGACAACCTCGACGTCATGGCGAAGATCTTCGAGATCCTCGACGCCGGCGTTTCCGACTATGATTTCTATCTGATGGTCAAGAACGGCATCGAAGGCGTCCATTGGGAGTTCGACGAGAACGGCGTCGTCGTTCAGACCGAGTCCTGGAAGAAGGAGAGCGAGACCTACGACAGCTCCCTCGCCGCTTCCTCCGCGATCGGTTCCTCCAACTGCTTCTGCCCCTGGCAGTCCATGATCAACTATCAGCGCCTGCAGAAGTATCAGTATGACTTCGCGAACGCGACCGTTGCCAACTACACCGGCAACATCAGCATCAAGCAGCTCACCATGCCCTCCGAGGCCGAGTACATTACCGACCTCAACACGCTGATCTCCACCATGACCAGCGACATCATCACCGGCGTACAGCCCGTCGATTACTTCGACGAAGCCGTTGCCCAGTGGTATGCCCAGGGCGGCCAGACCCTCACCGACGAAGTCAACGAGTACTACGGCGGCTAAGTCTTAAAACATTAAAAAATCCTCCCGCTTTCACAGGCGGGAGGATTTTTTTGCCCTTTCCGTCGGCTCTCCGTCCGGTTCCTGCACACCGGCAGGAAAAACCGGCTCTCCGCCACGTTTTTGCATGGCAGAGAGCCGGTTTTCGTTCTGCAATGGTTTTTTACGGCGTTTCCATCATATCGACGCCCAGCTCACAGAGGTCCCCGAGAAACGCAGCGTCCGCACCCGCCTGAATGATCGGCTTCCGGTATGCCTTTCCCATCGCGTACAGCCGTGCCAGATACGGCTTTACGCACGCTCTCCACACATCCGGCTCCATCGGCGTGCCGTCCGCGTTTTCCCAGCGTTCCTCCAGCCGCAGCACGTCAAAGTCGAACTGCAGCGCCGCGTCCATCACGCGCAGCGTATGCTCACAGCAGCGCCGCAGCAGCGTATGCGCAAATTCCTCGTCCCCGCGCATCGCGCGGTGCAGCACGCCGCGTCCCGCGAGCCGTTCCGCACGGCCGAGGCAGGGCGCCGGGATCGTGCAGACACGCAGTACCTCCTCCGGCGCGTCCCGGAACGCATCCAGCTTTTCTTCGATAAACCCGGTCTGCACCTCGGGAAAGCGATAGGCGTCCAGCGCGTCCGCATCCGGCACCGGATGCCCTTCCGGGACCGCCGCGCCGCCTTCCGTGCGCCACAGCACGCCGTACTCGTCCCCCATCCGCCCCGGCGCCAGCTCCCACAGCGGCTTTTCGAGCCGCACGGCGATCACGCGGCACGCATCCGTGTCACGGACCCCCGCAACAACCTGCGTCCGTCCGCTGGCATCGAATAAAAACGGGGCAAGCCGCCGCTCGCGTTCTGTCATCATGCTTTATATCCTTTCCCTGCCCGGTAAAAATCTGTTCTGCCGCCTATTATACCGGATCCGCCGGACTCCGTCAAGTCCCGGCAAAAAACCAAAGGCGCATCCTCCGGGGATGACCCGGAAGATGCGCCTCCGCTGTTTTTACATGCCTTTTCTGCGGAAGTAACGGGCGATGCCGTCCTTCATATTCTGCGGGATCTCCCGCGGAACCGGGAATTCCTCCGCCTGGATCAGCCGTTCGGCGAAGGCGCGCATGAATTCCTGCTGGCGCGCGATCGCCCGCTCGCCGAGCGGCATATACAGGTCGCGGCGGGAATGTCCGGCGGCACGGCCCGCACGGGCAAAGCTCGCGGTCGGAACGCCGCGGTCGGCAAACGGCGTCGAGTCGCTCGAGTGGATGTCCTGCGTGACATGGACATACCGTCCCATCTCCCGGGCGAGATACTCGATCTGCGACACGAGCGCCGGGTCGGCGGTGACGATCGAGCGGTCAAAGCCCAGCGCGGGACCCGTCATGTCGAGGTTGATGACCAGCCGGAAGCGCGCAAGCTCCGCCTCGTGCGCCTTCGTATAGGCGATGGAGCCGAGCAGCCCCCGCTCCTCGGAGCCGCACCAGATGAAGCGCAGCGTGCGGCGCGGCCGGTGCGCAAGGAAGTAGGTGTACAGCCCGATCAGATCGGCGCAGCCGGTGGCGTTGTCCCACGAGCCGCGGGAAAACGGCACGGAATCGTAATGCGCGGTAAAGCCGACGATCTCGTCCGCGTGATCGGTGCCGGGGATCTCCGTGACGACGTTGTGCGACACGCGCTCATAGGCGGTCTGGATAAGCTCCAGATGCAGCTCCTCCGCGCCGTCCTGCAGCAGCGCGATCGCGTCGCGCGCGCGGATGTGGATGCCGGGGAGCTTGCCGCGTCTAAGCTGATGCGGCCGCAGATAATTTTCGGAAAGGTCGGTGCGCTCGTCCTCGTCGTCGTATTCGCCGACGGCGACGAGATACGCCAGCGCGCCGCTGTCGAGGATCGCCTGCCAGTTGTCGTAGACCATCTCGTTGAGCAGCAAAATTTTGCCCTTCGCGCCGCGCAGGCTGATCGGCGCACCCTGTTCGGCATAGTGCAGCGGCGCGGTGATGCCGCCCTCCGGCAGACAGCCGGAGAAGCCGACGGCGCGCGCCTCGATCTCACGCCGAAACGGCGCGGTCACGCAGACCTTCACCGTCTGCACGTCGTACCACGGCATCAGGAAGCCTTCCAGATGCGCCCTGCCGTCAAAACCCGCTTCCGCCGCCGTCCGGTCGGCCGCCGTGCGCAGAAGCTCCGCCGCGCGCAGCTCGTCGAGCGAGCCGCCCAGGCGGTTGAAGGACATCTTCCGGATCAGTTCGAGCTGCGATTTTCCGTTCTGAAACATAAGTACCTCCCCAAATATCGTCCCGGAGCTGCCGGAGCCTCAGTCCAGCGCGTCCAGCGCCTGCTCGAGATCCTCAAGCAGCGTTTCGATGTTTTCCAGTCCCACATACAGACGGATGACCCCGCCGTCATGGGCAAGAAGCGTCTCCTCCGTCGGCGGCTCCAGCGCGCCCAACGGACATACGAGGCTGTCGTAGCCGCCCCAGCTCGGCGCTTTCTTGAAGACCTGCAGCCGCCGCACCATCTCCGCGCGCGAGGCGTAGCTGCCGCGCGGAGAAAAGCTCAGCAGTCCGCCGCAGCCGCTCATCTGCCGCAGGTACAGCTCGTGCTGCGGGAAGCTCTCGAGCGCCGGATAGTACACGCGCTCCACCTTCGGATGCGCTTCCAGATACCGCGCTACGGCAAGCCCGTTCTCCATCGCCGCCTTCATGCGCACCGGCAGCGTCCGCAGACCGCGCTGCAGAAGCCAGCCCTGCATCGGCGGCGCGGCGTTGCCCCACATCGTGCGCTCGTTTGCCAGCCGCGCGATCCGTTCGCCCTTGCCGACGATCACGCCCGCGACCGCGTCGGAATGCCCGCCGAAATACTTCGTCGCGCTGTGGACGACGAGGTCGATGCCGAAGTCCAGCGGCTGCTGATAGACCGGCGTCGCGCAGGTGTTGTCGATGACCGTCGCGATGCCCTTCGCGCGCGCGAAATCCGCGACGGCGGCGAGATCCTGCAGCTCAAAGATCGCGCTGCAGGGGCTTTCGAGATAGATGAGCTTCGTCTCCGGCCGGTACGCTTCCTCGAAATCCTCCACGCGCGTACCGTGCACAAAGGTGCAGCCGATACCGAAGCGCTCGAGATACCGTGCAAAGCCGCGCGCGGGGCCGTACGCCGTGCGTACCATGATCATATGCTCCCCCGCGCGGACGCAGGAGAGGATCGCCGTCGTGATCGCGGCCATCCCGGAGGACACCGTCAGCGCGCGTCCGCCCTCCCCGGGCGACGCATGCTCCAGCGCCGCGACCTTCTTTTCAAAAACCTCCAGCGTCGGATTCGATACGCGGGAGTAGGTGTAGTCGTTGCCATCCAAAAAGAGAGACGTCTGATAGATCGGCGGGCTCATCGCCCCGAAGTGCTTCGAATAGTCTTCTCCGTAGTGGGCGCAGATGTCCTCAGGCGTCTGCCGGTTCTGGAGATCCATTTCCCAAACCTCCCCTTTTTTATGTCCCTTTTGTATGCGGTGCGCCGGGGACGCCTTTTCCGGTTTACCCCCCAGCCCCCCTATAAAGATACACGTTTTTCCCGGAAAAGTCAATCGTCTTTTGCGTCCATCGTGCCGGAATCAACCTGCACAAAAGGCGTTCATCAAAAAAAGACGATTCTCAGCGAAAAAACACGATTGAATAGTGTACAGTTGTTAAGCTATAATAAACGCACAGGGAGCGTTTCCTCTCCCGGTAAAAACATTTTACATTCAGGAAAGGAAGAGACCACGATGAACGCAAGAAAACTCACCGCTCTGTTCTGCGCCGTGATGATGCTCGGCGTCCTGCTGGCTGGCTGCTCCGGCGGCAACACCCAGACGACGACCGCGGCGACGACCACGGCCGCGGCTACCACCGCAGCGGGCACCACCACGGCCGCCAATACCACCGCGGCTGCTTCCGGCACGTCCTACGGCGACGTCGCCGAAGCCGACCGGCTCGATTACATCAACTATGACTCCGCCGTGCCGATCGTCAAGGAAGGCCAGGAAGTCACGCTGAAATTCGGCGTCTGGCTTGAGAGCGGTTTCCCGAACAACGTGACGGAAAACTGGTTCTGGAAATTTGTCGAGGATCAGCTCAACATCATCCCCAACGTCGAGCAGATTCTGGACACCGAAAAGCTCAACCTGCTGTTCGCCTCCAACCAGATTCCGGACATCATGCTGGACGTCGGTCTGACCACCTCTCAGATCGTCAGCTACGGTGTCGTAGAAAAGCAGCTTCTTTCCTACACGCCCTATCTTGACGGCTATCTGCCCTCTCTGAAAGCGTATTATGACTCCGATCCCGGCTGCGCGCCGAATTATATCGCGAGCGCGAACGGCGATATGTACTCCTTCCCGCGTATCCTGAATGACACGACAATCACCGGCTCCTACATCCGTCAGGCGTGGCTTGACCAGCTTGGTCTCGAGCAGCCGAAGACCGTCGAGGAGTTCACGAACACGATGATCGCGTTCCGCGAAGCGGGTCCCGAGACCCTTGGCGTCGAAAAGGTCATCCCGATCGGCGGCGGCTACAACTCCGAGTGGGCCTGCCCGATGGGCGTCCTGCAGGAAGCCTTCGGCTACCTCATGCGTCCGTACTGGCAAGGGTGGAAAGCAGCCGCGGGCTATAATGCCTGTCTGCACATCGCCGACGACGGCACCGAGGACTATGGTCTGCCAGTCAACGACGAGATCTTCTACGACTTCATGGTGATCTCCAACAACTGGTACAACGAAAAACTCTACAGCCCGGACTACTTCACGATGGATCCGTCCCAGCACCGCGCCGAGACCGCTGCCGGCTACTACGGCTGGCAGAACACCTCCGAGGCGCTCTCTGACAGCCCCGGCGGCCTCGCCTCCTGGCGTATGCTCGCGCCGCTGACCTCCTCCGTCAACAGCACGCCCCGCAGCGCCAACTATCCCATTTACGGAAATTCCAACTACTACATCAGCGGTTCCACGCAGTACCCCGAAGTCTGCTGCCGTTTCTTTGATCTTCATTACAATCTCGACTGGGATTTTGTACTGAAAATGGGGCCGATTAACGGTATTACGCCGGATTATGGTTATAAGTCTTATGTCTGGGGTATGAATCCGCTCAATCAAAAGCAGACGGAAGACGCGCCGTATTTTGAAGGTGAGGAGATCGCCAATACCTATAAAAATACATATCTGATGCCGACCTATATGGATCAGGCTTTCCAGACCTTTGATTTTACTGCCCGTTTCTATTCCGCGGTCAAGGGCTCCTATGTTGCACCGCAGACGTATAAGGACGTTATTGCCAAGGCGCAGTCATTATACGACGCGGATCCGATCAAGAACGCGAATCAGATTTTCAATATTGAAAAATTCGCCGCGCGCGGCGCGTATTCCGGCAACGGTATGTATGAGCCGCTGCGCTATGTTTACCGCACGCCCGAAGTCAACGAGACGATCGCCGACCTCGACGCCGTCCTGTCCCCGTACATCCAGGAGCAGATCGCGCTCTTCATCTCCGGCCGCCGTTCTCTCTCCGAGTTCGCAAACTTCCAGGAAGAGCTCCGCGCGATGGGCATCGACGAGTACGACGCCATCCTCGCTTCCGAATATGCCGCCTATAAGGCTGCGATAGACTAATCGGAGCACGGTCAAAACAGAATTGTAAACACACAAAAAACGGGGGAGCAGGACGCTCCCGCTCCCCCGTTTTCATTTTTTCCGGAGGTGTTTTGCATCGTGACTGTTCAAAAGCCCGCCCCCCGTTCCGTCCGCTTCAAAAAAGGCCTGCGCCGCGTGCTCACCTGCTGGCAGCTTTACGCGCTGCTCCTGCCCGGCGTCGTCTACCTGTTCATCTTCAGCTATATGCCGATGTACGGCCTCCAGATCGCGTTCAAGAACTACCTGCCTTCTCTTGGCATCTGGGGCAGTCCGTGGGTCGGCATGAAGCATTTCCTGCGCTTTTTC
>JAEDGJ010000152.1 GCA_016297585.1 Clostridiaceae bacterium | reverse complement strand
GCACGGAGCTTCGCATCCAGGTTGGACAGCGGCTCGTCGAGGAGGAAGACCTTCGGGTCACGGACGATGGCGCGGCCGAGGGCGACACGCTGGCGCTGACCGCCGGACAGAGCCTTCGGCTTACGGTCGAGCAGATGGGCGATGTCCAGGATCTGGGCAGCCTCGTCTACGCGCTTCTTGATCTCGGGCTTCGGCGTCTTGCGGAGCTTCAGGCCGAACGCCATGTTCTCGAAGACGGTCATATGGGGGTACAGAGCGTAGTTCTGGAAGACCATCGCGATATCGCGGTCCTTCGGAGCCACGTCGTTGACGAGCTTGTTGTCGATGTAGAGTTCGCCTTCAGAGATTTCTTCCAGACCGGCGATCATACGGAGCGTGGTGGTCTTGCCGCAGCCGGACGGGCCGACAAGGATGATAAATTCCTTATCTTCGATGTCCAGGTTGAAGTCGGAGACCGCCGTAACGCCGCCCGCGTATCTCTTGTAGATGCCTTTCAGTGTTACGCTTGACATAGATAAACCTCCGTCTAATTCGAAGTTAGTGTCTATATTATAACAGATGAATTCTAAAATGGATAGTGGTTTATTCAACAAACGTTAAGGAATTCTTTTATTCATTCTGCTCATCGTGACAGTAGGAAAATCGCCATGCCTTCCCGTCCCCCGTTCCCGTTCCGTCCTTTTTCGCCTCTATCCGCGCGTTTTCCGCGTTATTTCGCGGATTTGTGCAATTTCATCCTCATAAAGTTCCCGCCATCCGCCTTCCGCGAGCGTTTCATCGAGAACCAGCGGCCCGAAGCGCTCCCGCCGCAGAAACGTGACCGTACCGCCCGCCGCCGCGATCATGCGCTTGACCTGATGGTAGCGTCCCTCGGTCACGGTCACGCGCGCCTCTCCGTCCCCCAAAAGCACAAGCTCCGCCGGCAGGCAGAGCTCGTCCCCGTCGATGCGGATGCCCTCCGCGAAGCGTCCGGCGGCGTCCGCGTCCAGCGTGCCGTCATAACGGATGAAATAGGTCTTTTTTACATGGCGCGACGGCGACAGCAGCAGATGCGCCGTGTCCCCGTCGTCCGTAATCAGCAGCAGCCCCACGGAGTCGCGGTCGAGCCGTCCCGCCGGGAATACGCCGCGGCGCAGGATCGTCTCCGGAAGACCCGTCAGCACGGTGGGCGCCTCGGGGTCGCGCGTCGCACAGAGCAGCCCCGGCGCCTTGTTCATCATCAGATAGACGTATTTCCGATACACAAACGGCGCGCCGTCGAGCGTGATGCGGGCGTTTTCCGGGTCGATCTTCGTCTCCGGACGCCGCACGATCCGTCCGTCCACGGTCACGGCGCCGCGCCGGATGCGCTCCTGCAGCTCCCGGCGCGTGCCGGCTCCCTGTGAACCCAAAACCTTATCGAGTCTTTCCATGGTACCCCTTTATCCCCGGCGAAAAACGGACTTTCGTCAGCCCGCCGTCCTTTCGAAGCCGTGCATGAAGCCGCGGTACTCCGTCGAGCAGACGTCTCCGCCGATCACGCGGTTTTTGTAGATCAAAAGGTTTGCGACGACGTTGTCCTCGTTTCCGGGGTAATTCGTGACCTCATAGGTGTAGCGTTTGGCCGTTTTGCCCCGGTATTTTTCGAGGTCGAGCCCCTGATACCGCTGCAGCTCGTTGTACTGCGCGTACACGCCGTCGAACTCCTCCGGAATCACGACCTCCTCGATCGCGACCGGATCGGCTCCGACTTCCCAGCCGAAGGCGTTCAGGAACGCGATGCGGTCGCCGTTGTCGCGGATGTTTTTGAAGCTGACCTCCGACACCGTCAGCGCGGCCGTTCCGGCGGCGTCATGGGTCTTCAGCGACGACACCGCGGCGATAATCAGCAGCAGCACGAGGAACACCGCCCCGACAAACAGGGCGAGTTTGGTCTTGGTCAGCTTTGCCGTGTAGATCAGCATACGATCGGTACCTCCCGTTTTGCACGTTTTGGTACAATGTATGCGCGTCCGGAGCCGTTATGCCTTGTTCTTTCCCCTATGCGCCGAGCAGATGCTCGATCAGAATTTTCAGACCGATGCCGATCAGGATCACGCCGCCCGCGATGACGGCCTTCTTCCGGTACTTCGTGCCGAACACGTTGCCGATGCGCACGCCGGCAAAGGAAAAGACAAACGTCGTGACGCCGATGACCGCCGCCGCCGCCGCGATGTTCGTCTGCAGGCAGGCAAGCGACACGCCGACCGCCAGCGCGTCGATGCTCGTCGCGACCGCCAGCACGAGCATCCCCTTGACCGCGAATGACGCGTCGACCTGCTCCTCCTCGGAAAACGCCTCGCGCAGCATGTTGACGCCGATCAGCGCCAGCAGCACGAACGCGATCCAGTGGTCGAAGCGTTCAATATAGGTATAGAACCGCGAGCCGACAAAGTAGCCGATGGTCGGCATCAGCGCCTGGAATCCTCCGAAATACAGCCCGCACGCGAGCGCGCCGTCCCAGCGCATCTTCTTCGACGCCAGCCCCTTGCAGATGCTGACCGCGAACGCGTCCATGGACAGCCCGACCGCGAGAATAAACAGCTCCCAAAATGCCATAAAACCCCATCCGTATCGCAAAAGAACCCCTTAAACCGGTTAAGGGGTTCTTTTGTCTCGTTTGTTAGTTGTTCTTGCGCAGATCCGTGCGGCGGATCTTTCCGCTGATCGTTTTCGGCAGCTCCGCCACATATTCGACAATGCGGGGGTACTTGTAGGACGCCGTATGCGTCTTGACATAGTCCTGAAGCTCCTTTGTAAGCTCAGGGGTGCCCTCGTAGCCGCGATTCAGGACGATCGTCGCCTTGACGACCTGTCCGCGGACCGGGTCGGGCGCGCCGGTGACGCCGCACTCGAGCACCGCCGGGTGCTCCATCAGCACGCTTTCGACCTCGAACGGGCCGATGCGGTAGCCGGAGCTCTTGATAAGGTCGTCCGCGCGGCCGACATACCAGAAGTAGTTATCCTCGTCGCGCCACGCGATGTCGCCGGTGCGGTAGAGCCCGTCGCGGCAGACCTCGGCGGTCATCTCGTCGTTATGGTAGTAGCCGCCGAACAGGCCGCAGGGCTTGCCGTCCTCGATGTGCAGGACGATCTCGCCGACCTCGCCGGGCTTCGTGGGCTTGTTGTCGGCGTCCACGATGTCCGCCTTGTACGCGGGAGAGGGCTTGCCCATCGAACCGGGCTTGGGCTCCATGCCGTAGAGGGTCGCGACCGTCAGCGTCGTCTCCGTCTGACCGAAGCCCTCGCGCATTTTCAGACCCGTGCGGCGGTAGATCTCGTTGTAGACCTCGGGATTGAGCGCTTCGCCCGCGATGGTCGCCGATTGGACGCTTGAGAGATCGTACTGGGAAAGATCCTCGGCGAGGAAGAAGCGGTAGATCGTCGGCGGCGCGCAGAAGGTCGCGATTTTGTACTTCTGGATCTTATCGAGCACGTCTTTCGCGTGGAAACGCTCGAAATCGAACACAAACACCGGCGCCTCGCAGAACCACTGGCCGTAGAGCTTGCCCCAGACGGCCTTGCCCCAGCCGGTTTCCGCGACGGTGAAGTGCAGCTTGCCGCGCTCGACGTGATGCCAGTAGGCGGCGGTCACGATGTGCGCGATGGGATAGGTGAAGCTGTGCCAGACCATCTTCGGCAGTCCCGTGGTGCCGGAGGTGAAGTACATCAGCATCTTGTCGTCGTTTTCGGTCGCCTGATCGTCCGTCGGACGCTCGAACACCGGAGACGCGGCGTCGATCGCGGCGTCGAAGTCGAGAAAGCCCTCGTGGCTGCCGTGGACGATCATCTTATGCTTCAGCGTGGGGGATTCGGCCTCGGCTTCAAGCACGCTGGGGATCGTCCAGCCGTCCGCGGTGCAGACGATGGCGGACACGCCGGCGGCGTTGAAGCGGTAGGTGAAGTCGTGAGTCGTCAGAAGATGCGTTGCCGGGATCGCGAGCGCGCCGATCTTGCACAGACCCATGATCGCGTACCAGAACTGGTAATGCCGCTTTAACACCAGCATCACGCGGTCGCCCTTGCGGATCCCGAGGGAACGGAATACGTTCGCCGCGCGGTTTGACAGCTCGGACATCTCGCGGAAGGTAAACGACCGTTCCGCGCCGGTTTCGTCGCACCACAGCATCGCCAGCGCGTCCGGCGTGCGGCGGGCGATCTCGTCTAAAACGTCAAAGCCGAAGTTGAAATGCTCCGGGCAGCGAAGATCAATTTTGGTCAGGAGCCCCTTATCGTCGAACTCCTCCGTCACGTATTCCTTATAGATGGCTTCCATTGCAGATAAATCCTCTTTCTTTAAGCACAAAGTACGCGTTTTGCGGAGCATACCCTTCCTACACAGGGGCTGCCCGCAAAGCGCGCCGTGCCGCCCCCGATTTTAGTATCCTCGGGACGGCTTACTTCTCTTTACGGATAACGACTGCCAGAAACTCGCAGTCCTCTCCGCCGGTCGCGATCATACCGTGGCCCCGGCGACTGTCGTAGTAAACAGCGTCACCGGGGCAGAGAATCTCGATGTGCTCACCGTAGACGAATTTCATCTTGCCCTTTAATATGAAGTCAAATTCCTGATGCTCGTGCGACGTCTGATGCACGGGCATATGCTGCTCCTCCTCGCGGTAAGGCGCCGTAACGATATACGGCTCCGCGAGCTTGTCCCGAAAAAGATAGCCGAGGTTATCGTACTCGAACCCCTCGCGCCGTTTGATCGACAGACCCTCTCCCGCACGCGTGACGGTATAGCCCGTCAGCTTCGGGGAATCGCCGGTCAGAAGCTCGGTCAGCTCCACGCCGAACGCGGCCGCACATTTATACAGGAAAGTAAACGAAAAATCGACCTTTCCCGCCTCGCACGCCACGTATTCTTCTTCGGAGACTTCGCAGCGCTTCGCCATTTCCGCCACGGAAATATCGCTGATATCCCGCAGCCCGCGGATCCGTTCCGCGATCTGGAGTACCTGGTTATCCACTGCCGCATGACCTCCGTTTCAAGGTTGTCTCGCCGGAGCGATACGCTCCGCCCGTTTATTTTATCAAACTTCTCCCTCCGTGTCAAACATTTTCGCGTCCTGTATAGTCGAATTCCCGGCATCTTTTCTCCATTTTTCCGTGCAACAATGACAAAACCGTACCGTTTTACGGCCGCACTGTGAATCTTTCCCCTTTTTGCGCATCTATTTTTGTGCATTATGCAGAAAGTTCCCGCTTTCGATTTCCTCCATTGCAAACAAGGGCATATTGTGGTAAACTGTAGGGTAGAAAGCTATATATGTTGTAAAATACGAGGAGTTTTATATGCCTGCATCCGATTCCGGTGAGCGGTCCGTTCTGGAGGGCCGCCATGCCGTTTCCGAAGCGCTTGCCGTCGGCCGCCCGATCGACAAGCTCTATCTTCTCAAAGGCGCGTCGGGCGATTCCGTCCTGACCGCCATCCGCACCCGCGCGCAGGCCGCCGGCATCCCCGTCGTCGAGGCCGACCGGCATAAGCTCGACGCGATGAGCCAGACCGGCGCGCATCAGGGCGTGATCGCGGCGGTGCCCGCGGCGGAGTACGCCTCCGTCGAGGACATCCTCCGTCGGAAAATCTCCGGCAAAGCCTCTGCCGTCAA
>JAEDGJ010000151.1 GCA_016297585.1 Clostridiaceae bacterium | reverse complement strand
GGACGCCGCGAGGGCATCATCCGCCGGGTCGGCATCACCGCGCACAGCGAAACGGCGGCTCTCGACGCGCTCTCGCGCTACGACTTCGACACGGTGCTCTTCCCGTTCAACTGGAGCCTGCACATGGCGTTCGGCAACGGGGAGACCCTGATGAAAACGGCGAAAGCCCGGAACATGGGCGTGCTTGCGATGAAGGCGTTCATCGAGCGCGCGTGGAACGAGCCCGGCGAGCGCGAGCATTCCCGCTTCCCGAAATCCTGGTGCAAGCCCATCGACACCGAGGACACGGCGTTCCTGCTCGCCGCGATGCGGTATGCGCTCTCGCTCGGCGCCGACACGCTGGTGCCGCCCGGGAATTTCGAGACGTTCTCGTTTGCCGTCCGGCACATTGACGAGGCGCTCGCCCGCCCGCTTTCGGACGGGGAACGGGCATTTCTTGCGCAAAAGCTCGAAACCGTGAAAGACCGGCTGTTTTTTACCGAGGAGGACCGCGCCAAATAAAATATAAGGGGGACGCTCCGGCATGAAATTTGCGAACTGTCATTTTCACTCGACGCATTCGGACGGGCAGTTCCGTCCGATGCATCTCGCGCGCATGGCGGTCGGCATGGGCTACCGCGCCGCCGTGCTGACCGACCACGACGTCACGAGCGGCAACACGGAATTCCTGCGCGAGGCGCAAAGCCTCGGCCTGATCGCGCTGCCCGGCGTCGAGATCACCTGCCGGCTGCCCGAGAAGGGCTTCCACCTCGTCGGACTCGGCATCGATCTCGAATGCCCCGCGCTGAAGGCGTTCATCGACCGTCTCTGCGACTGGCGCAACGTCCATACGCGGCTGCTGTTTGAAAACGGCGTGCGGGAAGGCTTGCTGCGCGACATCACCTGGGACGAGGTCGAGGCGTACAACCCCGGCTGCCGGTGGTTCTGCAACGAGCAGGTCTTCCGCGCGATGGAACTCAAGGGCGTGTTCGACATCCTCGAGCAGGACAAATACTTTAAGCTCGTCTTTCAGGGCGATTTCGCCCGCGCGCACCGGATCGAGGAGCCCACCGCCGCCGAGGCGATCTCCGTCATCCGCCGCGCGGACGGCATCCCGATCCTCGCGCATCCGCACCGTCAGGCGCGTTTCGTGCCGGAGCTTGTCGAGCTCGGACTGCTGGGCATCGAGGTCTGCCATCCCGACCTCGACGAGACGGACGAGAAGCTTGCGCGCGAAGCGGCGGCGGCATACGGGCTGTACCGCTCCGGCGGCTCCGATCACTCCGGCGTCATGGGCGGCTGCTGTCCGCCGTATACGGCGGAAGGCGCGTGGGGTGCGGACGAGGAAGACTTCATGGCGATGGCGCGCCGCATCAAACGATAAAAAGGAGACTTTGAGAGCATATGACGGAAGAAGAAAAAATCTTTGCAGGACAGCTTTTCCATCCCGGCGACCCGGCCCTCCGCGCGATCAAGATGCGCTCGCACAACCTCTGCGCGAAGTACAACCGCACCTTCGAGGACGAAACCGAGATCCGCGCGGAGCTGCTGCGCCAGATCCTCGGCGATCTCGGCGAAGGCGGCTTTCTCCAGGGGCCGATCTTTTTCCACTACGGCAAGCACACCCACATCGGCAAGCGCTTTTTCGGCAACTACAACCTGACCGTGCAGGACGACGCGCCCGTGACCATCGGCGACGACGTCAACTTCGGCCCCAACGTCACGATCGTCACGCCGATCCACCCGATGCTCCCCGGGGAGCGCAACCGGATGATCGACGAGGAAGGCAAGCCCGCGCGGCTCTGCTATGCCAAGCCCGTGACCATCGGCTCGAACATCTGGTTCGGCGCGAACGTCGTCGTCTGCTCCGGCGTCACGATCGGCGACAACTGCGTCATCGGCGCGGGCAGCGTCGTGACGAAGGACATCCCGGCAAACTCCTTTGCCGCCGGCGTGCCCTGCCGCGTCATCCGTGAGATCACCGAGGCCGACAGCATGAAGTATAAGCCCGAAATCTGCGGCGGCTGCCGCGTCGAGGAATAATTCCGCATAAAAACACCCGCGAAGCCGATGTTTTTCGGCGTTTCGCGGGTGTTTTTGCGTCCGTTACCCGGCAGATTTACGTTTTACCGGGATCCAGACCTCGTAATACCGGTTTTTCCGTCTTTCCTCGCCGTCCGTCCAAAGGTGTAGCACCTCCAGCACCGGACCGGGCGCTTTTTCGTACCCGGACGAGGGAAGCCACGCCTCGATCAGAGCAAAGAGCCGCGGGAGCTCCTCCCATGCGCGTCCGCCCTTCTCCGTCGCAAACGCTGCACAGGTGCAGGCGGGCAGGATCCGCTCCTCCAGTCCAGTCCCCCGGACGTCCCCCGCTTCCCGTGCGATCATGTACCGTCCGTCCTGCCAGACGCCGTACCACACGCCGTCATGCGCGTGGCACCCCGCCGTGTTCCAGCGCGCCCCGGCAATGCGCTCCGGCACATTTCCGCAGTCCTCCGACCACAGCAGATGCCGCAGCGCCTCCCGGCTCCCGTACCCTTCCCCGTCAAACGGCGCGGATACCCCGAGCACGCGCGTTTCCGGAAAATCCACCAGTCTGAAATCCATTTCCTTTGCTCCCTTCACCGCAATGTGGAAGGAAACGGGCGGATAGACCCGCAGCCG
The DNA here is from genome assembly GCA_016297585.1 of Clostridiaceae bacterium. GTDB lineage: Bacteria > Bacillota > Clostridia > Oscillospirales > QAMX01 > JAAZKA01. The sequence goes on along the minus strand of JAEDGJ010000151.1, from coordinate 3,120 downwards.
CGCCGAACGATCCCGTGCCTGCGACGGCGTGACGCCGTGCTGGCGGAAAAATGCCTTCGAGAAAGCGTCCGCACTGTTCCAACCGTATTTCACCGCCGCATCGATCACGCGCAGTCCGCCCTCCCGCAGCTCGTCCGCCGCAAGCGTCAGCCGTCTGCGCCGGATGTACTCCGGCAGCGTCATGCCGGTCATATAGCTGAAAAACCGCAGAAACGCGTCCTTCGATACGCAGGCGATCCCCGCCGCCTTCTCAAAATCGATCTCAGCGCCGAGATTATCCTCGATATAGGCGATCGCGTCGCGAAGCTGTCCGAGCATATCCATTTCGTCTTCCCTCCTATGCGGAAAGTATAGCACAGCGGGCGCGCCTGCGTCCGACTTTTTCCGGGCGGAGTTTTCCCTTTTTCCCGCAGCACAACGCGGTACGAAAAAAGGCGCGGAAAGCTCCGCGCCCGGGTTTTTTATTCGCGTCCGATCCGCGCGAGCAGCTTTTTACCGTTGCGGTAGAAGATGTTGCGGCGGTCGTCGTCCGTGATGTCGGCGTCGAGGATCGCGCCGATGTAGTAGAACGTCGAGAACCACGGCAGATCGGTGCCGAACAGGATGCGCTCGCTGCCGAGTTCACCGACAAAGCGCTCGAGAACGCCGCGGTCGTCCATGACGGCCGTCAGCTCGAGGTAGACATTCGGGCATTCCTTCGCGATCGCGATCGCGCGGTCCCATTCGCCGTGCATCGAGTGTCCGCAGAGGATCGACACGTTCGGATAGGTCTTCGCCACGCGCTCGACGTTGTCCGGCCCGTCCCACCGGCTCCAGCCCCAGGTATGGCAGAGCGCGAGCAGGCCGTGCTCGTTTAGGTACTCCCAGTACGGCACATGGCGCTCTCCCTCCAGCGGAACGTGGAAGTAGTCGAGCAGGAATTTGCAGCCGACGTACACGTCCGGGTTCTCCTCCAGCAGCGCGCGGTCGCGTTCCCAGTCGGCGTCATAGGTCTTGACGCCCAAGTAGGCGCGCAGAGGACGGCCGACCTTGCGCACCGGCTCGAGATTGGCACGTTCGGCGATCTCGGGGGAGTTCAGGGCGATGTGCGAGGAGAAGATGAAGCTCTCGATATGCGCGCGGCGGATGGTGTGCAGCATCTGCTCCGTCTCCGGCGCGGGCAGGAAGCCGCCCGCCATCTCGTGCATATGCCCGTGGAAATCGTAGATCGGGCAGTCCTCGACGTACCCCTTTTCCCAGAACTCGCGTGCAAGAGCGGATTTCTCGTTAATCATTGCCCATCACCTCCCGAATCATCGACAAAAAGTTGCCGCCGGCGATCTTTTCCTTGTCCTCATCGGAGATCTCCGCGCAGCGCAGCATCAGCATCCCGCCGCCCATGTACATCTCCGGGAAGCGGCTCGCAAACAGGAAGCGCTCCGCGCCGAACTCCTTCACGAGCCACTCAAGCCCCTGATCCGTCATCACGTTCGACAGCTCGAGCTTCATCCGCGGGAAAGCCGCGAGAAACGGCCCGTAGTTGCGGTCGGACGGCCAGACATTGTTCCAGCCGAGGATCGCCGGCAGGTTCGGGAAGCGTTCCATGATGTCCCAGACCTCGCCGAGCTGGATGCCGCAGTTTAGGTCGAACATCACCGGAATCCCCGCCTCCTCGGCGATGCCGAGGTAGTCCGCGAGGACGCCGGCTTTCGGCAGATAGCGGTGCACGCGGGGATTGACGCGCAGCACGGGCATCCGGTCGCGGCGCAGGACGTCCGGCAGCTCGCGCGGCGCGGGGATCTCATGCGTCACGCTCGGCAGCAGCGTGTACATGCCGTAAAGCCCCTGTACGGTCTTTAAGTCGTGGGCGAGCATCCGGTTTCCCGTGACGACGCCCTCCAGATCGGCGGCGACGGTGCGGACCAGTCCGCCGGCGATTCCCGCGCGGTCCAGCGCGGCGCGCAGCTCTCCGATGGTGCGGCAGGGACGCAGGGGTCTTGCGTCCTCGTTCGATTCCAGTCCGTAGGAGAGGTTTGCATCGTAGAAAATCATGCGGTTCCTCCTATAATCCTTACTTTCCCGCGGTCACAGCGGCGTCCGCGAGGTTGATGGCTTCGGCGATCTCGTCGACATTTTCTTCGGTAAACCGGGTGTTCAGGCTGACGCGCATGCAGCGCGAGAGGATGTCGAGCGTCCGCGGGCACATGTCGCGGCTGTAGCGCACCTCTCCTTTGTACGCCGGGTCCTTCCACGGGTATCCCGCCGCCGACCAGGAGTTCTGGTCCATAATGGAATCCCAGTAGGCATAGATGTGGCGGTCGGGGAAGCCCTCGTTGTAGATCGAGCCGACGTGCAGCCCTTCGCGCTCGAGCGCCTGCGTCATCCGCTTCGTCTGCTCGTCCGAGCGGCCGATGATCGCAAACGACAGTCCCGCGTCGCCGTCCGGGTCGTCCACGACCTGCAGGATGTAGTTCTCGGGGGCGGCAAGTCCCGCGATCAGGCGCTTTTTCAGCGCGCGGGTCTGCGCGACGATCCCCTCGAGCTTTGTGAGCTGCACGCGGGCAATGGCGGCGGACAGCTCGGAGATGCGGTAGCCGCCCTTGGAGAACGGCTGGGTATTCTCGTCGATCAGTCCCGACTTCCACATCAGATTCGCGGGGTCGGACTGGCAGACGGCCTTGGCAAACGCGCGCTCGTCTGCAAGGAACGCGACGCCGCCCTCGCCGCAGGTGATCGTCTTGTAGTAATTCAGGCTCCAGGCGAACGCGTCGGAATGCACGCCGCAGTAATCGCCCTTATAGCGCGCGCCGATGGCCTGGCAGCAGTCCTCGATCATGTACAGCCCGTGCTTTTTCGCGACGGCGCGGACGGCGTCGACCCATCCCGGCACGCCCTGCATATGCGTCATGATGACGGCCTTCGTATAGGGCGTGATCTTGCGCTCGACGTCCGCGGGGTCGAGTCCCAGCGACTCGTCGACCTCCGCGAGGATCGGGATCGCGCCGACGTTGATGACGGCGGACGCCGTGGCGATGTAGGTATAGGCCGGCACGATGACGTCGTCGCCGGGGCCGATGCCGAGTCCCGCGAGACAGCAGGACAGCGCGGACGTGCCGGAGTTGACCATCAGCGCATGGGGGT
>JAEDGJ010000150.1 GCA_016297585.1 Clostridiaceae bacterium | reverse complement strand
CGGAACGGCATCGCTTCGCGATGCTTAGACGAGGAGAAGGTTACGAATCTGGCTGATACTGTCGCGAAGAACCCCGGGGCATAGCCGCAAGGCTCCGGCGACCTTTGCGACAGTCTCATCTCGATTCGCGTCCTTCTCCCGTATACAAATCGCGCAGCGATTTGCGTTCCGGAGAGATTCTTAAGAGGACTTTAGTCCTCTTAAGCGAGCTTTCTTTGTTACTTTCTTTGCTCGCGCAAAGAAAGTAGCCCGGAGGGGTCCGGGGGGGCGGGAAGCGCCCCCCGGAAAGTACCAGCTCAGAATGCAATCTCCCTTGAGGCTTCCGACGAGTCATAAATCCCCTGCATGATCTTCGAAGTCTTGATCGCGTAGTCGATGTGCGAAGGCAGCTTCGCATACGCCCCGGCTTTTTCGGCCTTGACGTTTTCGACGAAGGCGTTGATCTCGTTTTCGAAGTGCGGGCGGGTCTTGAAGGCGGGCTTGTAGGAGATCAGCGAGCCGTTTTCGACCGTGTAGAGCGTGAAGTCCGAGCCGTACTGCAGACGGATGCCGCCCTTGTCGCCCATGAAGTCGATGTAGGTGTCCGCAACGCCGATGTTCTGCGCCCACGCGCCGTGCAGCGAGATCACCGGGCCGCGCGAGCCGTCCGCACGCTTCGTGCGCACAAGACCCGTCACCGAGTCGTCGACGTCGTAAGTGCCGTGGACGTCCTTCGTGTTCTCCGCCCACATCGACGTGTAGACGTAGTTCTCCATGTCGACGCCCAGCTTGCAGAACGCTTCGCCGGAGACCGTCACCGGCTCCGGATCGCCGCAGCAGTACATCACGATGTCGAGATAGTGCACGCCCCAGTCGATCAGCGCGCCGCCGCCCGCGATCGACTTCGTCGTGAACGCGCCGCCCAGCCCGGGGATCGAACGGTACGCGCGGAACGACGCGTAGACGTGGTAGACGTCGCCCAGCTTGCCCGAATCGATGTACTCCTTGATCTTGTTCACCGCGTCGTTGAAACGGTTCACGACGCCGATGTTCAGGATCTTGCCCGTCTCGTGCTGCGCCTTCTGCATCTCCAGCGCCTCGGAATAGATGCGCGCCGCCGGCTTCTCGCACAGGACGTTCTTCCCGGCGTGCAGCGCGTCGATCGAGATCAGCGAGTGCCACTTGTTCGGCGTGCAGACCGAGATCGCGTCGATCTCCGGGTCAGCAAGCACGACGTGGTAGTCCTCGACAGCCTTGCCGCAGCCGTACTTCTCGACCGCCGCCGCCGCGCGCTCGGGCAGGATGTCGCAGAAATAGACGATCTCGACGTCCGGATTCTTCAGATACGCCGGAATGTGCGCGGAATTCGCGATGGTGCCGCAGCCGATGATGCCGATTTTGATCTTGGACATGGGAATTTTGTCTCCTTTCATATTGTGAAAACGCGTTTTCGCGGGGATTTTTCGTTTTTCAGGGTAAAAAGGCTTCTTTTTTGCCCCGGCGGCATGGAAAAAGGCGCTTATGCGGAGTTTTTCCGCCGGAACTCGCTCGGGGAGACGCCCTCGGCGCGCCGGAACGCGCGGGAAAAGGCGTGGATGCTCTGGTAGCCGCAGAGCTCCGCCGTGCGCGTCACCGTCTCGCCGCGCCGGAGGTACTCTCTGGCACGCCGGAAGCGGGCGCGGCTCTGATACGCGCGCAGGTTCTCGCCCGTGATCTCGGCGAACTTCTGCGCCAGATGCGTGTAGCTGTAGCCGAACTCCTGCGTCAGCCGCGACAGCGTGCCCGACTCCGCCGGATGCGCGTCGAGGTAGTGCATCAGGTCGCAGACGAGCTTCTCGTCGACCGCGCGGGCGTCGGAGGCCCGGTACGGATGCGCGCCGCTTTTGCCGAGCAGACGGCAGGCAAGGCATAAGATCTCCTGCATCGCGCTCTCGCACAGCAGCTTGCCCGCCGCGTCCGACGCGTTGACCTCGCCGAACAGCCGCACGAACGTGTCGCCGAGCGCGCCCGCGTCGGCTGCCGCGCAGGGGCCGCAGGTCTCGAAAAACGTCCGCAGCGCCCCGATCTCGGGGGACGGGGACGGCGTGTCGGGGAAGTCGAAGCCGAGGTAGAAGTAGCGCAGCGTCTGCGCCCGCGCCGCCGTGATCTCGTGCAGGTCGCCGCGCGGGTTGAAGATCAGCGTCCCGGGGGTCATCGGATACGCCGTCCCGCCCGCGAGGTTCTCGCCCATGCCGGACACCGCCAGCGTCAGCTCATGCACCGCCTGCCGGTGCGCCGCCACCGTATACCCCGGCTCGCAGCACAGGTCGCCGACCTGCCACAGGATGAACGCGCCCACCGGCCGGCGCTCGTCGCCGAAGGTGTTGTCAAAATGGAACCGCGCGCGCCGTTCGGACATGGTTTTTCGCACCTCCATTATAGCTTTGACCGATTCGTCCGTATTTGATTCTTTTAACAATCCGCTTGTCCAAAATGCGGTTTTGCGGGAAAGCCCTCCCGCGAAAACCGCATTTTTACAGAATATGAACCTGTTACAGCCGCTCGGCGATCGCGTCGAGGAACGCCTCCGTGCCGACGGCGCGGCGATTCTCGAGCTTCGACATCGCCGCGAGGTCGCCGGTCATGATGCCGTCGCCGATCGTGCGGATGGCCGCGTCCTCGAGCCTAGAAGCAAACGCGGAAAGCTCCGGCGTGCCGTCCAGCTCGCCGCGCTTTTTCAGCGCGCCCGTCCACGCCCACAGCGTCGCGATGCAGTTTGTCGACGTCGGCTCGCCGCGCAGGTACTTATAATAGTGCCGCGTGACCGTGCCGTGCGCCGCCTCGTACTCGTACGCGCCCGACGGCGACACGAGCACGGAGGACATCATGCCGAGCGACCCGAACGCCGTCGCGACCATGTCGCTCATGACGTCGCCGTCGTAGTTCTTGCACGCCCAGATCACGCCGCCCTCCGAGCGGATGATGCGCGCGACGATGTCGTCGATCAGCGTGTAGAAGTACTCGATGCCGCGCTCCTCGAACGCCGCCTTATACTCCCGCTCGTAGATCTCCGCGAAAATGTCCTTGAAGCGGTGGTCGTAGGTCTTGGAGATCGTGTCCTTCGCGCCGAACCAGAGGTTTTCGCCCGCGTCGAGCGCGAATTTGAAGCAGGAATGCGCAAAGCTCTCGATCGAGCGGTCGAGGTTGTGCATGCCCATGACGATGCCGTCGCCGTCGAAGGCGTGGATGAGCTCGCGCGTCTCGCGGCCTTCGGCGTCGGTGACGCAGAGCTCCGCGCGGGAGCCGGCGGGCGCGCGCAGCTCGACGGACTTGTAGATGTCGCCGTAGGCGTGACGCGCGATCGTGATCGGGCGCTTCCAGGTGGGGATGTAGGGCTCGATGCCGGGCGCGATGATCGGGCGGCGGAAGACCGTGCCGTCGAGGATGGCGCGCAGCGTCGCGTTCGGGCTCTTCCACATCTTCGAGAGGTGGTACTCCTCGACGCGCTGGGCGTTGGGGGTGATCGTCGCGCACTTGACGCCGACGCCGAGGCGCAGATTCGCGCGCGCGGCGTCCACCGTGACCTGATCCTGCGTCTCCTCGCGGTGCGGCAGGCCGAGGTCATAGTATTCGGTCTTTAAGTCGACGTAGGGCAGGATGAGCTTTTCCTTCAAAAGCTTCCAGACGATGCGGGTCATCTCGTCGCCGTCCATCTCGACGAGCGGGGTCTTCATCTGAATCTTCGACATGTGTTTTTTACTCCTCCGGATTGACAAGGAGCTGCGCCAGCGGCGAATCCTTGCCCAGAATAATGGTTTTCTGCTCGCCCGACAGGGAATCCTTCAGGGCGTCGAGCGAGAGGTTGAACTCATAGAACGCGCGCTTGTCGGGGGTGTTGTAGGCGTCGGCGAGGATGCGCATGTACTCGCGCTCGCCCTCGGCCTCGATCGACGCGGCTTCGGCGCGCGCGTCGGAGACGAGGATGCTGACCTGACGGTCGACGTCGTTGCGGATGATGCTCGCCTCGTACGCGCCGTCGGCGGTGAACTTCTCGGCGATCTGGTTGCGGTCGGAGATCATGCGGGCGTAGACGGCCTGCTCGTTGTCCTCCGGCAGGTCGAGCCGCTTGACCTTCATGTCCGTGACCTCGATGCCGTAGGTCGCGGCGTACCCCGCCACCTCGTCGGTGATGGCCTCGTAGATGTCGTTGCGCTCGGAGGCGTCGGCCTGATTGATGATCTGGCTCTGCTCGAGCACGCCCATCGCGTTCTTCAGCGCGTTGTACGCCAGCGCGTTCAGGCGCAGCTCGGCCTCGCCGATGGAGCCTAAGGTCTGGTAGAACGTCAGCGGGTCGCGGATGTTCCACAGGACGTAGCTGTCGACGGTCATGGACTTCTGGTCGGAGGTCAGCACCTCGGACGGCGGGATGTCATAGATCATGATCGTCTTCGGGAAGGTCTTGATCGTGTCCACATAGGGCACCTTGAAGTACAGCCCCGGCTCGGAGACGGTCTTTTCGATCTTCGAGAAGCGCACGGTGCAGGCGTACTCGTTTTCCTGCACGGTATAGACGCTCGACGAGATGCCGACCACGGCGAGCAGCACGAGCACGGCGGCAAGGATCAGGACGGCTTTCGATTTTCTTTTCATGGCGCTCCCCTCCTTATTCCTCATCCGGGATCTCCGCCGTACTCTCCCCGGCGGAGGAGCCTTCCGTCCCGGCCGCGCCGCTCGTCCCGGAAGACCCCTGCGTCGAAGACGCCTGTGTCCCGGAAGTGCCGTTCGTGTCGGACGGAACGCTCACGAAGCTCTCGAGCGGCAGGAGCGTCTGCACGCTCGAGCCGTCGGTCGCGTCGATGTAGATCTTCGTATCGGGGAAGGCCTCGCGGATGGCCTCGTAGTACATGCGCACGCGGGTGATGTCGGGATTCAGGGCGTATTCGCCGTACATCGCCTCGAAGCGGGCGACCTGTTCGCGCGCCTCGTTGATGCGGCTCTGCTTTTTGTACTCGGCGGTCTGCAGCAGCTTGTCCGCCTCGGCCTGCGCTTTCGGGATCTGCGCGTTTTCATAGGCTTTCGCCTGGTTGATCGCGGTCTCCGCGCCCTGTTTTGCGGTCTCGACGTTCTTGAACGCCTCGATGACCTCGGCGGTCGGCGGCTCGGCGTCCTGGATCTTGACGTCGGTCAGCGCAAGACCGATGTCGTAGTTTTCAAGCTCCTCGGCGATCAGCTCGCGCACGCGCATCTGGATCTCGGACTTGCCCGTCGTCAGCACGCTGTCGACGGTCGCGGAGCCGATGACGTTGCGGATCTGGCTCTGGGCGAGGCTTTTGAGCACCATTTCCGGCTCCGCGGACGAAAACAGGTACTTTTCCGGGTCGGAGATCTTGTACTCGATGAAGAAATCGACGTTGACGATGTTATAATCGCCGGTGATCATCTTCGACTCGTCCTCGACGACGGTGTAATCCCCGTCGAAGTCGGTGGAGCGGTAGCCGAGCTCGATCTTCTGATAGACGTTCTCCTCGACGAGGTAGACGCGCTGGATGCCGAACGGCAGCTTCCAGTGCATGCCCGCGCCGGTGACGTCGGTCACGCGTCCGAACGTCGTGACGACGGCGGATTCCTTTTCGTCGACGGTGTAGAAGCTCGTCAGCGCGATCAGCGCCGCGGCGGCGGCGATCACGACGGCGAGGACGATATTGCGGATCTTCCGGCCGTTGAAATTGACATTGACCACGCGCTGTGGATCCATGGGCGATCCTTCCTTTCCTTTCAGGACTATGCAAAGAGGGGGCCTTTCCTCTTTTCCCCGGTATTATACCATGCTTCGGCGTCCTTGTAAAGCGCAATCGGCGGG
>JAEDGJ010000149.1 GCA_016297585.1 Clostridiaceae bacterium | reverse complement strand
CGTGTCCTTGAACGGATCTCCGACGGTGTCGCCGACGACGGAGGCCTTGTGCGCGTCCGAGCCGGGTCCTCCCTCCGCGCCGCTCTCGATGTACTTTTTGGCGTTGTCCCACAGCCCGCCGGCGTTGGACATGAACAGCGCCAGCAGCAGCCCGGACACGATGTTGCCGAGCAGGAAGCCGCCCACCGCGCTGACGCCGCCGATAAAGCCGACGGCAAGCGTCGCGGCGATCGCGGCGAGTCCCGCCGGAATCAGCTCCCGCAGCGCGCCCTCCGTCGCAATGCCGATGCAGCGGTCATATTCGGGACGGGCGTCCGGACGTCCCTCCCGCAGTCCCGCGATCTCGCGGAACTGGCGGCGGATCTCCGCGACCATGCGCTGCGCGTTCCGGTCGACGCCGAGGATCAGCATCGCGGAAAACACCGCCGGAACCGCCGCGCCGATCAGGATGCCGAAAAACACCGTGGGGTTCATGACGTCAAAGCCGGTAAGCGCCGCTTTTCCGAGCCTCTGCGCCGCCTCGTTGACCTCGCTTCTGTATGCGCCGAGCAGGCTGATGACGGTCAGCCCCGCCGCGCCGATGGCGAATCCCTTCGTCACCGCCTTGACGGTATTGCCCGCGGAGTCGAGCACGTCGGTCACGTCCAGCGCTTTTCCGCCGAGCCTTCCCATTTCGACGAGTCCGCGCGCGTTGTCGACGATCGGCCCATAGGCGTCGTTGCTGATGATCATGCCGACAATCGAGAGCATCCCGACCGCCGCCATCGCGATGCCGAACATCGCGTATCCCTCTCCCATCGGCTCGCAGAGCATATACGCGGCGAGCGCCGACACCGCGATGCCGGTCATCGCCGGAAGCGCGGAGAGAAAGCCGTAGGAGATGCCGGAGAGCACCGTGAACGCGGAGCCGGACGCGGATGCGCGGGCGACGCGCCGGACGATGCGGTGGGCGTCGTTTGTGAAAAAGTCGGTCACGATGCCGATGACGACGCCGACGAGCAGTCCGACGGCGGACGCACCCCAGACGCGCCACGAAAAGCCCTCAAAAATCAGGTTCGCGGCGGCGGTCAGAATCAAAAACAGCGCCGTCGTCACATAGGTGGAGGTATTCAGCGCGCGGGTCGGACTGCCGTGCCGCCCGATGCGCGCCAGCGCGATGCCGATGACGGACGCGAGAAGCCCCGCCGACGCGTAGCAGAACACCATCATCGTGTTCAGCGCCCCACCCGCCGCGCGGTCCAGCGCCGCCGCCATTACGAGTGCCGCCGCCATGGATGCGACGTTGGAGTCAAAGAGATCCGCGCCCATCCCGGCGACGTCTCCGACGTTGTCGCCGACGTTATCCGCGATCACCGCCGGGTTGCGCGGGTCGTCCTCGGGGATGCCGAGCTCGACCTTGCCCGTCAGATCGGCGCTGACGTCCGCGGTCTTGGTAAAGATGCCCCCGCCGGCCTTGGCAAACAGCGCAAGGGAGCTCGCGCCGAAGGAAAAGCCGAGCAGCGCCGTCGTGCTGCCCGTCAGGCACAGCACCGCCGCGACGCCGAGCAGGGAAGCGCCGACAACCGCGAGTCCCATCACCGCGCCGCCGCGGAAGCCGACGAGAAACGCGGGACGGATGCCCTCCCGCGCGCCCTCGGCGGTCTTTTCGTTCGCGCCGGTCGCGACGAAGATGCCGATCTTTCCCGCCAGAGCCGACAGCGCCGTGCCCGCGAGATAGGACAGCGCCATCGTCAGATTGTCGAGGGCGCCGCCCCTCCAGACCGGCTGCGGCAGCAGCACGAAGATGATAACGGCCGCCGCGGCCGCGAATCGGGCGAGCATCGCGTATTCCCTGCGTAAAAACGTATTCGCGCCCTCCCGGATCAGCCGGGCTGCGGAGCGAACCTCCTCCGTACAGCTTTTCTGCCGCCGCACCCACAGATGCAGATACAGGGCAAAGCCGAATGCAATCGCCGTGACGAGAAACGAGATGCCGTAAAAGGCCGAAAGAGCAGGCTGCACGTTCAAAGAAAACCTCCCCGTTGCAAAATGCCGCGCCGTCCGTCCGCATTGTCGGGACATGGCCGGAAGCGCCCGGCAAAAAAGACCGGTTTTTCGTTTTTGTCCTTGGGGGGATATCCCGGGTTTTTTGAGGGAACCCTGTCTCTTTCGTTTTTTGCACGAAAGAAGGCGGTATGCCCCCCGCCTTCTTTCGAATGTCTGCCCGCTTTTTGCCCGAAAAGGACGCGGTACCGGTCTTTTTCCGGGCAAAAAGCGGGTCTGAATTTACACGGTAATGCCGAGTCTTGCGCGGCTTTCCTGAATGACGCGGTCGCGCTCGCGGTCCCAGATGCGGCGGAACGCCTCGGCGGTCTTCGCGCGGACGACCTCCGGATTCTTGGCGCGGTAATCGTTGGAGGTGGAGCCGTAGTAGCCCCACGCGATGATCGTGCGGGCGCCGGCGTCGTAGGCCGCCTCGGTCGCCGCGATGATCTCCTCCTCGGAGCCGACCGGGTTTTTATAGGTCTGGATCCAGATGTTGTGCTCTTTTCCGAACTTTTCCGAGACCTCGATGTTGCGGCGCGCGCCCTTGTAGACGAACTCATACGGATCCACGCCGGAGCCGAGCCAGTAGGGATCGGAGCCGACGTCCTGCAGGGACGGCAGGCTGCACAGGCGGTCGATCGAGTCGAGATTGACGCCGTGGTCGCCCAGCATGACGCAGACGGCGTTCTCGATGCCCTTTTTGGCGGCATATTCGGTCACTTCGGAGAAGTAATCGACGATCGTGTCGGTGCGGAAGGCCTCGACGTCCGCGTTCGGATGCAGCGGCATGTCGTAGCCGTAGCGCTCCTTGAAGATCTTGCGGCAGACCGGGCAGGTGCAGGTGTAGATGTCGCCGCCGTCCGGATGCTGCTTCGGAAGATGCGGCTCATCCCAGAAGATCTTCTTGCCGCCGATGTAGGCGACGGCGTCGACCCATTCCTTCGTGAACTGGCGGAAGGCGGGATGGTTCAGGCAGGCGTGGACGGGCGCGAGCGAGCCGTCGGAGTAGATCATATGCGCTTCCGGATGGTAGGCGAGGAAGTGATCCTTGTCTCCGGGAGGGCCTCCGATGCCCCAGTTGTCGATCCAGGCTTCCATGCCGTAGCCCTCGGTCATCGCGACGATCTCCTTCATGACGTTGAGGTGGCGGTCCCAGTCCGTGTGGGAGAGCATATGGACGACGAGATTCGTGTCATGCGCGGCCATGTCGCGCAGGTCGGTCTCGACGTGCTGGGGCATCCGGTTGCCGTGATACGCGTACCCAGTTTTCAGGCGTCTCATACTTGTTTCTCCTTCTGCAATGTTTTTAAGAGTTTTTCGACCTCTTCGGCCGTGTATTCGTAATCACTCGAGCAGTAATCGCAGTGCACCTCCACGGGCTTTCCGGCAAGCGAGGACAGCTCGTCGTAGCCGAGGCTTAAAAGCACCCTTTCCACGCTTTCGCGCGTGCAGCCGCAGTGAAAGCGCGCGGGGATCGTCTCGTTGACGGTCACGTCAAAGCCCGCAAGCGCCTCCCGCAGCAGCTCTTCGGCGCTTCTGCCCTCGGCCAAGAGCGTCGTCACCGGCCGCAGCGCGGACAGCCGCGCCTCCAGCGCCGCCGTCAGCTCCTCGTCCGCGCCCGGCAGAAGCTGGATGATGAAGCCGCCCGCCGCGCGCACGGTGTTGTCGTGATTCATCAGCACGCCCAGCGCGACCGCCGACGGCGTCTGCTCCGACAGCGCGTAATAATAGGTCAGATCCTCCGCGATCTCGCCCGAGACAAGCTCCGACGTGCCGGTGAACGGCTCGCCCTCGCTGCCCTGACGCGTCACGCGCAGCACGCCCTTGCCGACGGCGCCCGCGACGTCGAGCTTGCCCTTCGCGTTCGCGCCGAGCAGTACGCACGGCTCCGCCGCATACCCGCGCACGTTCGCATGCGCGTCGGACTGCGCGATCAGCATCTTCACCGGGCCGTCGCCCTCGATTTTCAGCGTCAGGCGCTCATCCTCGCGCTTCAGGGTCACACCCATCATCGCCGACGCCGTTAAAAGCCTGCCGAGCGCCGCCGTGACGACGGGGCTGGTGTTATGACGCGCCCTTGCTTCCTCCACGAGATCTCTGGTAGACGCCGCGAACGCCCGGATGCGGTTCTCCGCCGCCGTCGCGCGGACAATATGATCGGACAATGTAAAAAACCTCCCGATTTTCCATGTACTGCCCCTTGAGTATACCGTATTGCCGCCGAAAAATCAAGTAGCGGCGGCAAGGTTTTTTCTCTCGCGCGGCATTGACAGGAAACTTTGTGCCGTGGTACACTGTTTTCACGCATTTTTTCACTCTCGAAAGGAGGGCAGGGGACTTTGATCGTTTCCGCTTCCCGACGCACCGATATTCCCGCCTTTTACTCCGACTGGTTTTTCCGCCGCGTCCGCGAGGGGTACGTTCTGACGCGCAACCCCTTCCGTCCCGATCAGGTGCGCCGCGTGGACTTTTCAGACTGCGACTGCGCCGTCTTCTGGACGAAAAACCCCGCGCCGATGCTGCCGCGCCTCGGCGAGCTGCCGTTCCCGTTCTATTTCCAGTTCACGCTGACCCCCTATGACCGGACGCTCGAGCCGGGGCTTCCCGACAAGGGCGCGCTCGTCGAAACCTTCCGCACGCTCTCCCGCGCCGTCGGCCCCGCGCGCGTCGTCTGGCGTTATGACCCCATCGTCATAAACGAGCGTTATCCCGCCGCATTCCACAAAGCCGCCTTTCTTCGTCTCTGCGAGGCGCTTTCCGGCGCCGCGGAGCGCGTCGTCATCAGCTTTCTCGACCTCTATCCGCGGCTCTCCTCACCGCTGCTCCGTGCCGCGGAGCCGTCCGAGGTGCAGGAGCTTGCGGAATACATCGGCAGGACCGCGCCCGCATACGGCTTTGCGCCCTCCGCCTGCTGCGAATCCGGGAACCTGTCGGCGTTCGGCATCGCCCCCGCCCACTGCATCGACGCGGCGCTGATCCGCCGGCTCTGCGGGGACGTCCCGCTGGCCGCCGACCGAGCCCAGCGTCCCGGCTGCGGCTGCGCGGCGGCGGTGGATATCGGCGTCTACAACACCTGCCTGCACGGCTGCGTCTACTGCTACGCCAATCACGGCGCGGCGTCCGTCCGGCGCAATGCGGCGCGCCACCGTCCGGACAGTCCCTTTCTGATCGGGGAAGCGTAATCCGCCGTCTTTCCAAGTCTTTTTCAAATGTCCGTTTTTTTGTTTTTGTAGGAAAAGCACTTGAAAACGCCGGAGGAATATGGTATATTAGGTATAGTACCCAGTACGAATAACATAAGGAGACGAACATCATGAAGGTATTGAATGTCGCTATCCTTGGGCAGGGACGTTCGGGCCGCAACATCCACGGCGCGCACATCAAGACCGATGACAGATTCAAAGTAGTCGCCGTCGTCGATCCGCTGCCCGAGCGCCGCGAGCGTGCGCTGCAGGAATATCCCGGCTGCGACGTCTACGAAAATTACACCGAGCTGTTCGGCCGCACCGATATCGATTTCGTTATCAATGCTACGCCGTCCCAGTTCCATCAGCCGATCGCTGTCGATCTGATGCGTCACGGCTTCAACGTCCTGCAGGAGAAGCCCATCGCTGCCAACATGGCGCAGGTCGAGGAATTAAAGGAAACCATCGCCGAAACCGGCAGGATGTACGCCATCTTCCTCCAGTCCCGCTATCGCAAGCAGTTCGTGAAGATCCGCGAGATCTGCGATTCCGGCGTTCTGGGACGCATCGTCGAGGTCAAGATCACGTCCTCCGGCTTCGCCCGCCGCTGGGAC
>JAEDGJ010000148.1 GCA_016297585.1 Clostridiaceae bacterium | reverse complement strand
AGATTTCACAAAGATTACAAATCGGTTACAGTGGTTACATGATAACACTCCCGCTGTCATTTGTCAACCCTTTTTTGCCGTCCGGTTTCGGCTTCCTGCGCGGCAAAACCCCAAAAAACGGGGATGCGGAGCGAATAATTTGCGCGATAACTTGCAAAATGAGAGGGATTATGGTATACTTTAACCGATAAATCTCCCCGAAGGAGCGGATGAAAGCCTTGCATTATCTGGACAATGCGGCGACGACGCGCGTCTGTCCCGCCGCAGCGGCTGCGGCTGCCGCCGCGATGACGGACGTTTTCGCAAACCCGTCGAGCCTGCACGGGGCGGGCATGCGCGCGGAAGCGCTCGTGCGCGAGTCCCGCGAAACGGTCGCCGCGGCGCTCGGCTGCGCGCCGGGCTGCGTCGTTTTCACGTCCGGCGGCACGGAAGGGGACAATACCGCGATTTTCGGCGCGGCAAGGAAGCTCTTCCGGCAGGGAAAGCACATCCTGACCTCCGCCGTGGAGCATCCCGCCGTCCGCGAGCCCCTCGCCGCCCTCGCGCACGAGGGCTTCGAGATCACCGAGCTGCCCGTGGACGCCTCCGGCGCCGTCCGCGTCTCCGATTTTGAGGCGGCGCTGCGCGACGACACGATCCTCGTCAGTATCATGCACGTCAACAACGAGACCGGCGCGGTCATGCCCATCCGGGCGCTCGCGGACGTGCTGCGCCGCAGAAAAAGCCGCGCGCTGTTCCACTGCGACGGTGTGCAGGCGTTCCTGAAATGCCCCGTGAGCGCGGAACGGCTCGGCGTCGACTTCTACGCCGTCAGCGGCCACAAGGTCCACGCCCCGAAGGGCATCGGCGCGCTCTATATAAGGAAGGGCGTGCGCATCCCGCCGCTGCTGCGCGGCGGCGGACAGGAAAACGGGATGCGCTCCGGCACCGAAAGCGTGCCGCTCATCGCGGCCTTCGCCGAAGCCGTTCGAAACACCCCCGCCGACGCGATGGCCCGCATGGAAGCCCTGCGCGGCCGTCTGACCGCGGGGCTCGCCGCCATCCCCGGCGCGCAGGTCAATTTCCCCGGCTCGCTGCCCTGCGTCATTTCCCTGTCCCTGCCCGGACGGCGCGCGGAGGTCGTCATGCACATCCTCGAGGACCGCGGCGTCTACGTCTCCACCGGCTCCGCCTGCGCGAAGGGACACCGCAGCTATGTGCTCGAGGCCGCGGGACTCGCGCCCGCCGTCATCGACGGCACGCTGCGCGTCAGCCTCTGCGCCGAAAACACCCCGGAAGACATCGACGCGCTGCTCGCCGGCCTCGCCGAAGCCGCCGCGCGTCTGCGTTAAAAGCGCCGCGCTTTCAGCACAGGCGATAGAAAAAAGGAGAAACCCGATTTTGGAAGTTTTGTTATTGAAATGCGGTGAAATGGTCTTAAAGGGCCTCAACCGCAAGCGTTTTGAGGAGCGTCTGCTCCAGGTCCTGCGCGAGCGCCTCGCCCCCTGCGGCAAATTCTCCCTCTATTCGATGCAGTCCACCGTCACCGTCACCCCCGCGGACGCCTCGTTCGACATGGATCGCGCCTTCGAGCTTAGCCGGCACGTCTTCGGACTCGTCTCCGTCTGCCGCGCCGCCGTCTGCGAGAAGGATATGGACGACATCTACCGCGTCGCGCCCGACTATCTTTCGGAGCTTCTCTCCGGCGTCTCCACCTTCAAGGTCGACGCCCGCCGCTCCGACAAGAAGTTCCCGCTGACCTCGATGGACATCATGCGCGAGCTCGGGGCGGTGCTGCTCGAGCGCTTCCCCCATCTCCGCGTCGACGTCAACGACCCCGAGGCCGTCATCCGCGTCGAGATCCGCGACCGGAACGCCTTCGTCCACGGTCCCGCCGTCCCCGGCGCCGGGGGACTGCCCTCCGGCATCAACGGACGCGCCGCGCTCTTGATCTCCGGCGGCATCGACAGCCCCGTCGCCGCCTACATGATGGCGCGCCGCGGACTCGCGCTGACCGGCATCCACTTTTTCAGCTACCCCTATACCTCTCCCCGCGCGCTGCAGAAGGTGCGCGACCTGCTCGCCATCGTCGGACGCGCGGCGGGCGACATCCCGCTCATCGTCGTCCCCTTCACCCGCGTGCAGGAGGTCATCCGCGACCGCTGCCCCGAGGAGCTGTCCACGCTCGTCCTGCGCCGCTGCATGATGCGTGTCGCCCAGCGGATCGCGTGGAAGAAGGACTGCCACGCCCTCGTCACCGGCGAGAGCCTCGGTCAGGTCGCAAGCCAGACCCTGCTCGCGCTCGGCGTGACCGACGCCGTCGCCGATATGCCCGTTTTCCGGCCGTTGATCGGCATGGACAAGACCGACATCATCAAGATCTCCCGCGAGATCGACACCTTCGACACCTCCATCCTCCCTTACGAGGATTGCTGCACCGTCTTTACGCCCAAACACCCCAAAACCAAGCCGCGCCTTGCCGAAATCGAGGCCGCCGAGGCCAAATGCGCGCTCGACGAGCTGCTCGACGAGGCCTATACCCGCGCGCTGGCCGGGGATTTCATGGATTCTCCCGAAAATCGAGGTTGAGCTTTCATGCGAGTTGAAATCATCGCCGTCGGCACCGAGCTCCTGCTCGGCGAGATCGCCAACACCGACGCGCAGGACGTCTCGGCGGGACTCGCCGAGCTCGGATTCTCCACCCTCTATCACACCGTCGTCGGCGACAACCCCGACCGGCTGCGCAGCGTCCTCGCCTGCGCGCTCGAGCGCGCCGACATCCTCATCACCACCGGCGGCCTCGGCCCCACCTACGACGATCTCACAAAGGAGATCTGCGCCGAAGCCTTCGGACTGCCGCTGGAGCTGCATCAGCCCTCGCTCGACCGCATCGTCGCGCGCTTTGCCGCGATGGAACGCCCCATGACCCCCAACAACGAAAAGCAGGCATGGCTCCCGCGCGGCTGCACCGTGTTCCCCAACGACTGGGGCACCGCGCCCGGCTGCGCCATCGAACGGGGAGGGAAGTACCTTCTGATGCTCCCCGGCCCGCCGCGCGAGTGCCGCCCCATGTTCCGCCACTGCGCCATGCCCTATCTCGCCGCCCTCTCCGGCAGCGCCATCCACTCCGACTGGATCCGCCTTTTCGGCATCGGCGAGTCCGCGATGGAGGACCGGCTTCGTCCGCTGATGGAGTCCTCCGTCAACCCCTCCCTCGCGCCCTACGCGAAAGAGGGCGAATGCCTCGTCCGCGTCACCTCCCGCGCCGCATCCGACGCCGAGGCCGCCGCGCAGAACGCCCCCTACGTCCGCGCCGTCTGCGACCTCCTTTCCGACTTCGTCTACGGCGTCAACGTCTCCTCGCTCGAGCAGGTCGCGGTCGCGCGCCTCCGCGAGACGGGACGCACCCTCGCCTGCGCCGAATCCTGCACCGGCGGGCTCCTTGCCAAGCGCATCACCGACGTCCCCGGCGCGTCTGCCGTCTTTCTCGGCTCCGCCGTCACCTACGCCAATTCCGCGAAGACCCGCCTCCTCGGCGTCTCGCCCGACACCCTCGCCGCGCACGGCGCCGTCTCCGCCGAGACCGCGTCCGAAATGGCCGCCGGCGCCCGCAGCCTCTACGGCTCGGACTACGCCCTCGCCACCACCGGCATCGCGGGGCCCGCGTCCGACAACACCGCCAAGCCCGTCGGGCTCGTCTATATCGCCCTCGCGACCCCCGACGGCGTGACCGTCCGCGAGCACCACTTCACCGGTGACCGCGCCCGCATCCGCCACGCCGCCGCGTCCAACGCCCTCGATATGCTCCGCCGCGCTCTGATTTAACCTCTTTCGACCGTAAAAAAGGAGGCCATGCGCATGATCGCCGCCGTCAGCTCCCTCGGACTTCTCGGCGTCCGCGGCTATTTCGTCCGCGTCGAGTGCTATATCGGCCCCGGCGCACCGGTTTTCGACGTCGTCGGGCTGCCCGATGCCGCCGTCCGCGAGGCCCGCGAACGCGTCCGCGCCTCCATCCGCTCCCTCGGGCTCGATTTCCCCGACGGGCGCATCACCGTCAACCTCGCGCCCGCCGCCGTGCGCAAGGAGGGCTCCGTCTACGACCTGCCCATCCTGCTCGCCATCCTCGCCGCCGCAGGAGAGATCCCCGCGCTGCCCGCGGACGCCGCCTTCATCGGCGAGCTGTCGCTCGACGCGCACATCCGCTCCACCGCGGGGATGCTGCCGATGTCCCTCGCCGCCGCGCAGAACGGTCTCTCTACGCTCTACTGCCCGTCCGAGAACGCCGTCGAGGCGACGCTTGCCGAGCAGCTCACGGTCTATCCCGTCGATTCCGTCGGCGCCCTGCTCGACCATCTCTCCGGACGCGCCGCCATCACGCCCGCGCCCCCTTGGGAGGACCGTCCCGACCCGAACGCACGGCGGCTCGACTTCGCGGACGTGAAGGGGCAATACAAGGCCAAAAGCGCGATGATGATCGCCGCCGCCGGGGGACACCATCTCATCCTCACCGGGCCTCCCGGCGCGGGCAAGTCGATGCTCGCCTCCCGCATCTCGTCCATCCTCCCGCCGCTGACGCGTGAGGAGGCGATCGAGACCACCGTCATCCACTCCGTCGCGGGCATCCTCTCGCCGGAGTTTCCGCTCGTCACCGAGCGCCCGTTCCGCGCGCCGCACCACTCCATCTCCGTCGGCGGACTCGCAGGCGGAGGACGCATCCCGCGCCCGGGCGAGCTGTCGCTGGCGCACAACGGCGTGCTCTTTCTCGACGAGCTGCCGGAATTCGCGCCCGACGCGCTCGAGGTGCTGCGCCAGCCCATCGAGACCGGCGAGATCACGCTGTCGCGCGTCAACGGCACGCTGACCTATCCCTGCCGCTTCATGCTGGTCGCCGCGATGAACCCCTGCAAATGCGGCTACTACGGCTCGCGCATCCGGCCGTGCCGCTGCTCCGAGGAGAGCGTGCGGCGCTACCGCGACCGCATCTCGGGGCCGCTGCTCGACCGCATCGACCTGCATCTGACGCTGCCGCCCGTCTCGTTTGCCGAGCTGCACGACCCCGTGCCGCCGGAGCATTCCGACGCCATCGCGCAGCGCGTCCGTGCCGCCCGCGACCGCCAGACGGAGCGCTTTTCCGGCATCCCCGGCGTCTACTGCAACGCGCAGATGACGCCCGCGCTCGTCCGCGAGTTCTGCGCGCTGGACGCCGCCACCGCCGCCTACTTCGAGGACGCATTCACCCGCCTGCACATGTCCGGACGCGCGCACGACCGCGTGCTGCGCGTCGCGCGGACGATCGCGGACTTCGACCAGCGCGCGGAGATCACCTCCGGCGACATCGACCGCGCCCTGCAGTTCCGCGAGGACTTCTGACAACACGAAAAACGCCCGCAGAGAACAAAAACCGTTCTCTGCGGGTTTTTTACGCCGTTTTTGCCCCGAAAGGGGGTTTTCGCCGTCCGGCGTCCGGGAAAAGGGGAGGGGACGGCCTTCGCGGGCATATAAAACCGCCCCCTCGCTCGTGCGGGCGAGGGGGCGGCTGCAATTTTTAAGGAAGACTACTTAGCCCTCTGCAACCTTATCGTTGTAGGGGAACATGGTGGCACCGGCGGTGATGTCGGAATGGATGTGACCATTGGCATCAACGTAGACGATGACCAGCGCGGCCTCGCCGTCGGTCAGGACGGAGAAGCTCTCGTAATCGTAGGAAGGCTCAGCGGACTGGCCATCCGGATTGTAGGAGAGGTAATCGACGTTTTCCTTATCCGCAGCGGCGAACAGAGCGGAGACATCATCCCAAGTCTTGTAGAACTTCGGGGCAACATAGCCGGACTTGGTGCCGAAGGAC
>JAEDGJ010000147.1 GCA_016297585.1 Clostridiaceae bacterium | reverse complement strand
ACCGCCTGCGCGAGGTCATCCTGACGACGAAGCCCGGCTCGTAAGGCGCGTTTTCCCGCAAAAAAAACAGACTGCCGTCCGCCAAAAGTCATGCGGACGGCAGTTTTTTTGAAGGAAAGCGGATTTGCGGGAGAGCGGATGAATTATGCCTTGTCCGCGGCGCAGAAGCGGGCATAGGCCTCGCGCAGCTCGACGGCCTTTTCTTCCGGGGCGGTCGGGTTGCAGTGCGCCCACGCGCCGGTCTCGGACGAGGCGTTGTACTTGATCTTATCCGCCGCGCGCATCGGGGGGAAGAATTCGATATGGAAATGGTAGTCGTCGCTGTAGTCGCCGGAGTTGACCGGGTTCTGATGCATACACATCATGTACGGGAACTGGAAGCCGAACAGGCTGTCGAGCGTGCCGACCGCCGCGCGGATGGCGCGCGCGAGGTTTTCGCGCTCCCGGGGGGTAAACTGCGTCAGGTTCTGCTTGTGGCTCCGGGAAACGATGTAGATGCCGTAGGGGTATTCGCAGAAGAAGGGGATGAAGACGGAAAAGTCCTCGTTTTCAAACACCATGCGGCGGCCGTCCGCACGCTCGTCCGCAAGCATGTCGCAGATCAGGCAGCGGCCGTGCTCTTTATAATAGTCGCGGCAGGACTCCGTCTCCAGCGCGAGCTTCTTCGGGATGAAGGGGTAGGCGTAGATCTGGCCGTGCGGGTGGGGCATCGTCGTGCCGACCGCCGCGCCGCGGTTTTCGAAGATGAAGACGTATTTGATCTTTTCGTCCGCCGACAGCTCACGGAAGCGCTCCGTCCACAGGTCGACGAGCTTTGTGACATGCGGCACGGAAAGCTCCGGCAGCGTCGCGTTGTGCTTGGGGGAGTAGAGGATGACCTCGCACTTGCCGTAGGAGGGCGCGGTCTTATACAGAGACGTCGCGACGTCGTCCGGCACGGGGGGGTTCGTCGAGAGGGCGGGGAAATCGTTGTCGTATTTCAAAACGTCGTAATCGTCCGGCACCTTGCCCGAGCCGGGGCAAAAAGGGCACCAGTCGCGCGGCATCTGCGGGCGGTTCTGGCGGTGCGAGGCGATCATGACCCAGTCGCGGGTCAGCGGATGATAGCGTAGTTCGGCCATGTTCTTGTATTGACTCCTTTTTGCGAGATTCTGTATACAGGTTCAGTATACCACGGGTTCCGGCAAAATGCAAATTCTTTCCCGATTTTTCGGACAGTTTTTTTGAAATGGGGGTTGCAATCGCGCGATAAAACCGCTATACTCAAAAACATACGATTCATCCATCAGGGAGGCTGGCTATGCGCGACTATACCATATTTACCGACTCCACCTGCGACCTTCTGCCGGAGATGTACCGGGAAAACGGTCTGAAGGTTTTCACGATGAAGTTTTTGATCGACGGCGTCGAATATCCGGATGACGGCGTGACGCTTGCGGGGCATGACTTTTATCAGAAGATGCGCGAGGGCGCGATGCCCACGACCACGCAGCTGAATCCCGAGTTTTTCATCGAGCAGTTTTCCCGGGAAATTGAGGAAGGCCGCGACGTCATCTACCTCGTCTTCGCCTCCGCGTGCAGCGGCATGTACCAGTCCGTCTGCATGGCGGTCAGCGAGGTGCGGGAAAAATACCCCGACGCGAAGGTCTATGCTATCGACTCCACCTCCGAGTGCGGCGGCGAGGGACGGCTCGCGCTCGCGATGGCGCAGAAGAAGCGCGAGGGGATGAGCATCGACGAGCTGTACCGCTGGACGGAGGAGAATAAGCAGTATTTCATCCATCTGTTCACCGTCAACGACTTAAACCACCTCTTCCGCGGCGGACGCGTCTCCCGCACCGCCGCCATCGCCGGCACGATGCTCGGCATCAAGCCCGCGATGTACACCGCCGTCGACGGCAAGCTCACCGTCGGCACGAAGGTGCGCGGCCGGCGCGCGTCGCTGCAGATCATGTGCGACCGTATGTTTGAAAACGCGGTCGAGCCGGAGAAGCAGGAGATGATCATTAACCACGCCGACTGTCCCGAGGACGCTCAGTGGATGGTCGACTACATCCAGTCGCATATTAAGGTCGGCTCGATCCGCGTGCTGCCGATGGGACCGATCATCGGCTCGCACTGCGGCCCCGGCTGCATCGCGCTGTTCTTCACGGGAAAGACCCGCGAGTGGCATAATTGAGTAAAAAACGCATAGAAACCTCCGCCGCGGCGTATGATACCCTTAAAATACGCCGCTGCGGAGGTTTTTACTATGGATTTACAGAATCTGCTTGCCAATATGCCGGAGCCTTCTCCCGGCGCGTCCGCCGAGATGCCGCTCGGGCTCGGGATGCGGATCGCGCAGGACCCGCGCGCGCTGGAAGCCTTTGCCGCTCTCTCCGAGGACGCCCGGAAAAAGCTCATCGGCTATGTCGGGGGTGCTGCGACGGGGGACGAGGCAAAGGAGCGCGTGCGGGCCGCCGTCAGCGCGCTTTCCCGGCGCGCGGAAGGGGAGCTCCCGCCGCAGTTTTAGAAAAAAGGAGCAAATCCTTTCGGAAATTGGATGGATTGCCAGTTGTCAAACGGATAAATCCTGTTATAATAAGACAAACGACTAAAAAAAGCGGGGGACTTTTGCATGGTTTTGACGGTCGACGTCGGCAATACCAATATCGTTCTGGCGGCCTATGAGGCGGATCAGATGCTTTTTACGTCGCGTATTCAGACGGAGCCCGATAAAACCGCCGATCAGTACGCGATTGCGTTCAACTCCATCCTGCATCTGAATCACGTTTCGGAGGAGGGCTTTGAGGGCGCGATCATCTCGAGCGTTGTGCCGCCGCTGCAGACGACGTTGAAAACCGCCGTTGCCAAGCTCCTCGGCTGCCGTGTGCTGACCATCGGCCCCGGCATCCGCACGGGACTCAATATCAAGATCGACAATCCGGCCATCCTCGGCGCCGACCTTGTCTGCGGCGCCGTCGCCGCGCTGAAAAAGTATAAGCCGCCGATTATCATCTTCGATCTCGGCACCGCGACGAAGATTTCCGCGATCGACAAATTCTCAAGCTTTGTCGGCTGCTCCATCTCGCCCGGCATCGGCATTTCCCTCCACGCGCTCTCGACGCGCACCGCACAGCTTCCCCATATCGATTTCGACACCGCGCAGAACGTTATCGGGACGAATACCATCGACTCGATGCGCTCCGGCATCGTCTTCGGCACTGCGTCGATGATCGACGGCATGGCGCAGAAGTACCGTTCCATCCTCGGCGAAGAAGCGACCGTCGTCGCGACCGGCGGGTTTTCCCAGGTTATTACCCCCTACTGCGAAACGAACATCCTGCTCGATCCGACGCTTGTGCCGGACGGGCTGTACTGCGTTTACCGCCGCAATACCGATAAGTAAAAAACGATTTCGCCGTGACATCCCGGGGCTCCGGGAGCCGCAGGCGTTGATGCAATAGAACGCGTTTTTCCCAAAAATACGCGCCGTATTCCGGTATCTGATACGGAAACGGCAGCGGGAGGTATGTTTTATGGCGACCCCGAAAAAGTTCAACACCCGTATCCTCGTGCAGCTGGCGCTGCTGACCGCCATCGAGCTGATCTTCGCCTTCACGGTGCTCGGCTCGCTGCCCATCGGCCCGATCGTGGCGACGCTTGCGCATATCCCGGTTCTGATTGCCGCGATCTGCCTCGGCTGGGGCCCGGGCATCTACATGGGCGCGCTGTTCGGCGTCTGCAGCATGGTCTGGTGGACGGTGAATCCGCTGCCCGCGTCGTTCGTCTTTACGCCGTTCGTCACCGTCGGCGAGGTCAGCGGCGGCTTCTGGAGCGTCATCATCTGCTTCGTGCCGCGCATCCTGCTCGGCGTGAGCGCGACCGCGCTCTACCGTGCGCTGACGCGGAAGATGAAGCAGCACTATCTGGCGGCGGGCATCTCTGCGATCGCCGGTTCCGTCATCCATACGCTGCTCGTCATGGGCGGCATCTACGTCTTCTTCGGAGAGCAGTATGCCGTGGCCATCGGCAGCTCCTTTGAACTGCTGCTCGGGCTGATCGGTACGACGATCATGACCAACGGCCTGCTCGAAGCGGTGCTCGCGGGCATCGTCTGCGCCGCGCTCGTCCGTCCGCTCGAAAAGCTGACAAACCGCGCATAAAGAAAAATTTGCATAGGATAGCCCCCTTCGCGCCGGGCATACTAACGGCGCAAAGGGGGCTTCAAAAAAATGTGTAAGAGCTTTACGGCCGGCGTCGCGGCCGGTATGATTGCCGGCGCCGCGGTTGCCCTGATGTGCATGCCGAAAAAAAGACGCTGTCCCGCGCAGGTTCGTGCCGCGCGCGTGCTCAAAACGATGAGCGACGTTGTGGACAACGTAGGCGATTTCTTCCGCTGACCAAAGAAAAAAGGGGACGGTGCGTTTTTGGTGCGCCGTCCCCCGGTGTTTTTTTATTGCAGCCGGCCGTAATACCAGCCCGTGACGCCGTTTTTCTTGACGACGGCGCCGCGCGGCGTGGAGGCGACCAGCCGGACGCGGTCTCCCGGCTCCACAGGCAGCGCGTAGTCGGTCGCGTCCTCGATCTGCGCGGGGGAACCGTCGCGGAAGATGAAGCTCTCCGGGATCCACAGCGTCCGTCCGGTCGAAACATGGCGTACATAGGCGCAGCCGTCCTCCCGGCGCAGGATCTCGGCATAGTGATCGCCCCAGCGGATGCTCACGGAATCGCGCGAGCCCTCCTGACGGTCCAGCGCCGTGCGCTCCGGCAGCGCGTCCGCCATGCGGAACTCGAAGCGGTCCTCCGACGCGTCGGGGAGGATCAGCGCGTTGAGCTGGCCGTCCAGCTTCACGCCGCAGCCGCCGTCGATGCCGATGATGCGCTGAGACGCCGCGATATACGGCGCCGCGCAGGGGATCTCGGGCCGGTACAGCGTGACCGGCCAGTGCCCGGCGACGACCCAGCGGGAAAAGTGCAGGCGCTGGTCGATGAAGCGGTCGTTTTTCATCAGCGCGAAGGCGTTGGTGCCGGAAAGAGAGGCGAGATCCTCGTGCGGCAGTCCGCCGTGAACGAACAGGAAGCGCTCCGTTTCGACAACGGTGGGCAGCGAGGCAAGCCACGAAAGCTCCGCGCCGTACGCGTCGAGCACCCGGTCGCGGAAATCGTTCAGCGCTTCGGCGTCGTCCTCGGAAAGCGGCTCGTCGGAGGACGCGTCGAGCCTTGCCGCGGGATCGACGCGAAGATCCGGGTGCAGCGCCGGTTCCCCGGACAGCCCCAGCGCATCGCGGGCTTCCTTGGCAAAGCGTCCGCCCTCCGCCGCCAGCGCACGGCGCAGCGCCGTATTCGCGCGCGGGGAGCGGTCCTGAAACATCCACAGCACATAGGCGTCCACGTTGCCCATCACCGGGTACGACTCGTATTCGCGGCACAGGCGCATGACCTCGCGCACCGCGCCGATGCTGTCCGGCCCGCGCTCGACATAGTCGCCGACGGGGAACAGGATGTCGCTGTCGCGCAGGGCAGCCTGCTCCGTCAGCGCGCGCAGCAGCGCCGACGCGCCGTGGACGTCCGAAAAGACGACCGCGCGCCGTCCGTGCGGAATGGAGGCTTTTTTGCAGATCACTTCCGGCATGACGCGCCCTCCTTATCCGTAAAAACCGATTCCAGATAGCGGGCGACGCCGTCCTCCGTATTGGCGCCGATGATGCGCGTGGCGGCGGCACGGACCTCCTCCCGCGCGTTCGCCATCGCGCAGGACTCGTCCGCGACGGCGAACATCGGCAGGTCGTTGTAGTTGTCGCCGAAGGCGACGACGCGGTCGAAGCCGCAGGTCTTTTTCACATACTGCACGGCGTTGGCCTTCGACG